>JAGWGA010000015.1 GCA_028867675.1 Nitrososphaerota archaeon
TATCGCAGAATATGACTACAGGGCTTGTAATTCCATCTGATGATGACAGGGCTCAAGTCTTTACCGTTCATTTTTCAAATGGTTACATAAAAACACCTTTTGACTATACATTTCTTAAATTTGCTCCATTTTCAAAGACTTATTCCATATTTGCATTGCCTGATTATACATTTGGCAATAAACCGCAATTCTATTTGGAATCCCTGCCAAGTAAAGGCAAAGATCAATTCTATCAACTGGTAAATAGCTATGTCAATCCTGGCGGTAACACACCACAACCATTTGATGCTTCAGTATCTCTTACTAGTGGTGATGGAAGTGTCATACAGACATGGAGATATACAAAATGCGATATTACACAATATCAGCCATATTTTCAAAATGTAATAATTGTAAACATGTTTACAGAAAAATTCCAACCCGAGATTAGGGAAAGAGCAATCTTTCAATGTTCAGGATTATCTTTAGATGGTTTCAAGGGAACAACAGAACAAAATACTATGATTCAGGCAACAAATTTTGTTCCAAGCGATGTTGATAGGGCGCAGCTGTATGTTACAAAATTCTCAAATGGTGATTTTACAACTCCACAGACTTACTATACTTTTGCAGACTTTCAACCTGACCTTAGTGCAAGCAACCAAGTTAAAACTACATCACCTCAAATAAAATCATCATCATTTTCTTTGCTTTCATTACCAAGCAAAGATAAGGTGGAATATTACAAATTAATCAGCAGATATGTCAACCCGACATACAAACCAGGACCATTTGATGTCTCAATTGAGACTGTCACTGGGGATGGCACCATTGTAGAGATTTGGAAGTATCAAAAATGCCAAGTAACGAATTACAAGACATATCTTCAAAGCTCACTTCTTTTTTATTCCATGAGTGGGAAGAAAGGTATCACTGAGACTTGGGACAGTACGACATTTCAATGCACTGGATTTTCAATAAAATTTGGCGGTGGTATTGAAGATTTGTCAAAACAACAAGTAATTCCAAGTGATGAAAACAGAGTCATGGCATATGTCATACACGTGACAAGTGCTGAATTTACTTCAACACAAACAAATGGTCTTGTCCAAGAGTTTGACACCCTTAGCAACCAGCAATTCCAAACTGAATCACTTTCAAACAAATACAGTAAGGGACTGTACTATATGGCAAGTAAATACATCAATCCTGGAACAAAACCGGAATTATTTGATGTTGAAACAGAATTAATCACAGGTGATGGAACAAAATTGTATTCTATACAATACCCAAAATGTAATGGTGTTGACTATTCTATATTCTTGGATGATAGTATTGCTGATGCCAAGTTTGGAACTCCGATAAAATTTGAAATTAGAGATAAAACAATTATTCAATGCTCTGGCGTAAATGCTATAATTCTTCCTAAAGACAAACCTACTAATATCATAGGTCCTGTGGTTCAAAAGGCAATTGGTGTACCTGATGATAAGGTTACATGCAACCAAGGTTTTCAACTGATGGTAAGACTACCACATGAAAATACGGTCTGTGTAAAAATCAATCATATATCAGATTTGATCAATAGAGGATGGCAAAAGGGAACAACAAACCAAACTCTTTCAACTCTGATAAGGCCAGTTATTCCAACATCTGATGAGAGGGCAATGTCAATTAGAGCAACATTCCAAGGTACTGATATTCCAACACAAACAATTGGAACATTCTCAAAGTTTGTGCCCATATCGCAAGACTCTCCAACTGACCCATCACATCCTCTTTCTGGTGGTGTTCCACTATTTTATCTAGAATCAATGCCAAGTAAAGACAAAACATCTGTCTATCACTTGGTGAGCATGTACGTCAATCCTGGAATAAAACCAAATCCATTTGATGTAAAAATTGACATACTAAATGGTGATAACAGCACTTTACAGTCTTGGAGTTTTGGCAAGTGTCAAATTACAAACTATGAACCATATCTTGATGAAAATTCATTGTTATACAAATACCACCTGAAATGGCAATCTGAAATTAAAGATAGGACAACATTTAGCTGTTCTGGTCTAAATCTTGGATGACTGAATAGCTAATCTAAGGTCAATTTGGTGTCAATGATCAACATAATATAGTTGAAAATTGTCGTTTTCCTGTTTTTACCATTTATTTCCATTTATTACGAATGAGAAAACCGTCATACAATATATCTCTGAAAAACACCATTTGCAAATCTTGCTATACAAAATAATTTCAGGGATTAATGCTGTAAGGAATAATCTTCTCTAAATGTAAAACTCGAGAAGTTCTTCCTTGTCTGATTTTGTTTTAAATTTTCCAGATTGAATTGCAGCCTTGAATACTTTGAAATCCTTTTCCACCTGGTCTGCATATGCTGTTGAATATTGTACCAATGCATCATCAAAATTTTCTTTTGATCCCAAATATCCTGAAATCCTTGATGCGTCACCGGCTTTTGAATGGGCCCTTGCAAGTGCCCAACCACACATTTCCGCATAATCTGACAAAAGCCTTGGCTTCCTAACGTTTTCCATATTTAATGTAACTTTCATGTCATGCAGTTGACGAACATAGTAATCATGTCCGCTATCTGACCTGAACCAACCAAGAAATATGTCGCTTGCAGATTGCATGAGACGCTGTCCGTGTACTATGCGATACCCTTGGTGTTCATAACGACTTTTGCCGTCTGGATTCTCTAATACTGATCTGCGAGCTTCTTTTATTTGAAGAAATAATGGTTCTGATCCATCTGCATACAACAAAACAACAATGCAGCGTGTTCCCACACTTCCTATTCCTACAACCTTGATAGATATGTCCTCTACTTGATACCGGTCTAGTAATATTCGTCTGTCTTCTTGGAGTGATGTCTTGTATGCATTTGCATATTTTCCAAATCCTTCCACATTTTTAATATCTTTGTAGTAATGATAGAGAAGTGGCGGTTCATCTTTTATTCTTGGGTGTCCTTTTACACCACTTGTTAGCTTTGGAAATAATGTCTCTGACGTTCTAGAAATAGCTCGCACTTCAGCTTTTTTCAAACGTATCTCAGCATCTTTATCTTTTTTAAAATAATCTTCAAGTTTTTCTACAGTAATTTTTTCATACCATCTATCAAGTATGCTCATTTGTGTAAACTCTAGCATTCTTGTTCTATAAGAGAAAGTAACTTGCCTAGCTGCATCTTCTACATTATCTTTAGAAAAACCAAGCTCCCTTGCAGCAAGGACAAAGCTTACAGCAAGTCGTTTGATATCCCACTCCCAAGGTCCTGGAAAAGTTTCATCAAAATCGTTAATATCAAAAACGAGACTTCGCTCCGGTGTTGCAAATCCTCCAAAGTTTAGTAGGTGACAATCACCGCACACCTGAATTGTTATGCTAGATGCGGGTGAATTTGCAAGGTCACTTGCTTGTATGACTGAAGAACCTCGAAAGAATTTGAAAGGTGATTCTGACATTCTCTGATATCTTATTCCGACAAGACCTGGAATTCTATCCATATTGGATTCTTCTAATAGCTGTATTGGGTCACATGTACGCAAAGAAGTACTCCATACGGCATGCTTACTACGTGGGCATTTTTCCCGAAGGGCTTTGCCTTGTTGAATCTTTTCTTCCCTTGTTAGAGTTTTATTTTCCATGTGAGACAATATTGTAATCTCACTAGTTTTTTTACTTTTCATTGTAGGACCTAGACAATCCTTATGACTGATAATTGGGATATAGTATACACTTGAAAGCCGTTCTTTTTGGCCTATTCATCATACCTATTCTGATATTAACAAGCATTCTTGGAAATACACATGCTGTTTGTTCAACTGGTGCTAGCGGTTCAAGCTTGTGTGCAGGTCCTGATTTTAGTGCAACTCTGGATAAAACAAATTATCAAAGTAACGATTTTCCGTTAATCACAATCTCTGGACCGGCTGACAAAGTTCTCAGTGTTAAAGTTCTTGATTCTGCGTCATTACAAATGCTCTCTGACACAGTAATCATGGGAGAAAATGGAAAAATGACTTATTCCTTTGGTTTATCTAAATTTAGCTTTAGTAAATATCAAGTTCAAGTAAGCGATGGCATTAGCATCATAAAACTAAATTTTTCTGTAGGTGAATCTTCTAAACAATTACCAAAAAGTGCATCTCCGAGAACTGACCAAGCTTACTTGATGATTTACACAAATGTATCCTGGCAGGCAACAATTCAGACTTCATCTGACAATATCTCAATTAATGGGAATACTGATACAAAATATTCTTTTACTTGTGCTGATGATGACACATACAATATAACAATACAAAGTCCATCACGTAAAGGAAACGGCATCCAACTATGGACTGTTGCTAATCTGATGCAGGATGGAAAGATGCTAGATGTTGGAGAAAACCATGTCGCAAACGGTCAGTTAACTCTGTCAGGCAAGTGTCATGTATCTCAATTTCCATTGTCTAATAACGGGCTGATCTATTTTACAACGGATAGAACATCTTATCGTCCTGGAGATATGATTCAAGTCTCTGGATACATTTTACCCTACATGCAAAGACAACAATATGTCCTAACATGTACTGTTCAAAACTCTCAAGGTATGGCAGTCCAAACCGACAGTACTGGTTTTATGACTCTGAATACTTTTGGTTTTAATATCGTTACAAGAGGCGGTCTGTGGAAACCAGACACGTATAAAATTACATTAGAACTTGCCAAATCAACAGCAGAGACAAAGGTCATGCTTACATCTATTGCACAAAAGCAATTCGGTACATCCCAGTCTACAAACATCATACCTGCATCATTTAAAATAATTGCAAAAGACTGGGTAGCTGGAAAGACTAGTGATGACAAATTCATACAAACAGTACAAGGCATGATAAAACAGGGAATACTCAAGATTCCATACTATAATGCTCCTGCAACATCGACTCAAACACTACTTTCTTGGATAAAATCAAGTACTAATTTATGGTTGAATGGAAAAATGTCTGACGATGATTTTGCAAATGTATTAAAACATCTAAACCTTGGATGATGATTTTATTTTAAGAAAATTTTAGTGCGTTAATTACCAAAGCATTGGTATTGGCATTGTGATCATCTGTGACACTTAGAACCAAGTTCGATACTTCCATGTTTGCGCCTGGTGTAATGTGGAATGTCACGTAGACATATGGTTGAGTGGAACTATAGTCTGCAGTTATGGAACCAATAAGTTTATGGGGATCAACAACTGCAACATAATGATTTCTCATTGTATATTGAACATATGTATCGCCATAAGCAAAGCTGTTTCCTTGTACATTAACTCCAAGTGTAACTGATTTTATAGTTGATGGGCCTGCACTATCAAACATTTTGAGAGTAACTGTAGATGATTTTCCTACTGGTAGAATCTGTGGTGTTGTAAATTTTTGAGAAAACTTTGAAATATCAAAGATTTGCCCATTAATTGTTAACCCATCAGCATAATTGTTTATCTTTCCACCGCCAAATGAGGGAGGGTGAGAAAATACTGCATATGCTGACATGTTATGTCCTGCAACTGCAGAACATAGCAAAAGAATTACAGTCAATGACGCTAATTTTACAAAGCTATTTTTCATGATGTATCTATTTTTTTTACCAAAATAAAGGATCAAGTTGTTTATCAATTGTGATAATCACCGCTGCTAGAACTATTCCACTAATATTGACACTATTTTTCTCATTTGCATTTTGATAATTATGATGATTTAATTAATTGAAATGAATGTGCAATACATGTCTCCAAAAAAGCTCATACTGATAGGTTTGGGAATTTTTGTAGGTATGTTGCTAGCATTTGGTGCAAGTGATATGACACTAGTATTGAAGGAAAAGACACAGGCGCAAAAAGACTTTTTTAATTTGATTGCTCGTTTGGCTTCTATTGCCTCAATATCTGTATTGGTTTTAACTCGTCTCAAAAAGATACCGATGAGGCCTACATGGTCTTACTTTGTAACAGGAGCGGCAGCAACTTTTACTGTATTTAATCTTGTGATAATTCCACTAGTTCCAGGACTTTCAGGATAATTATTTTATTCAAAGATTAAACTCTGACTTGAAATTTTTATAAAATATTTCTAGATTTTCCTTTACTATTCCAATATTGAAAGGAATCTGTCTCTCAATGGATACCGGATCAATATACGACACCTTGCTTAGTTCATCTCTAGATTTTTCTAGCCACAGTTTGATGGTGGGCTCATCTACTTCAAGGTGAAACTGAACGCCAATTGCACTTCCTACCCTTATTGCTTGATTCTGATAATTCTTTGAATGTGCCAATCTTGTGGCATTCTCTGGCAAATCAAATGTATCACCATGCCAGTGAAAAACAAGTGTGGGGCTCTTCATTCCACTAAATATGTTGGATTTTTCTGTATTATCAAATTCAATATCATTGTAAAACCCAATCTCTTTTTTTGGTCCCTTGTATACTCTAGCACCAAAGGCTTTTGCTATTAGTTGAGACCCAAGACATATCCCTAATACTGGGATATTTTTTCTCACCGCATCACGAATCAAGTCTAACTCTTTTTTTAGATGTGGTAAATCATCATTTGCACTCTCTGGAGCTCCCAGAATGATTATCGCGTCAGGTTTCATGTCTGGAATGTCTTCGTTTTTTGCAAGAACTGTCTTTATTTCAAAACCATCTTTTTTTAGCAGATCTCCTAGTAGGCCAATTCCTTCGATCTTTGTATTTTGAATTACTAGAATCTCTGACATGTGTTCTGAAAATTGCTTAATACCCTAGCTTGTAAATAAGTTTGTGAATATTGACTTCGAGGACATTTCTAAAGTAAAGGATTTTGTCAAGTCTCTAAATTCTAAACATGGTATAGTAGTTGTTGAAGGAAAACGTGATGAGGATGCCTTGAAAAAATTGGGCTATACAGGAAAGATCTGTCAATTTCACAGCTTTAAAGGATTGATAAAATTTGCAGATAGTATGCCAAAATACAAAAATCTCATACTGTTGCTTGACGCTGACAGAAAGGGAAGATATCTTACAAAGAGAATCATTTCTCAGCTTCAACACAGGATGACCATCGATCTATCATACCGGAAGGATCTGACTGTTATAACAAAAGGTAGAGTCAAAAATGTCGAAGATCTTGTTCTGTATGAAATTGGGGTTTAACCATGGGGAAAAAATGAATAAGCACTTATATCGAACCATTCAGAAAAATAATTGATCAAAAATTAAGAGGATAATGATTTGGTATACACAGGAATTGTCAAGTATCATGTTAAGCTCAGCTTCGAAGTCGACGGATTAGTTGAAAAGGCAGATATCATAGGCGCAATTTTTGGCCAGACAGAAGGTCTGCTTGGCCCGGAGATGAACCTAAACGAACTCCAAAAGATGTCGAAGGTAGGACGAATAGAGGTCAATACTACGGCATCGTCTACTCAAACAAAGGGAGATGCCTTGATTCCAATGAGTACTGATATCAACACTGCTGCACTTATTGCGGCAGCCATCGAAAGTATAGATAAAGTAGGTCCATTTCAAGCCAAATTCAAATTAGATGCTATTGACGATGTTAGAACTGCCAAGAAAAAAGAGATTGTAGATAGAGCAAAGGATATCGTCCAAAAGTGGTCTACAAAGACAATCAGCGAAGGAGAAGAGATGCTCAAGGATGTGTCTGATATTGGATCTTCAGGAAAGATTGCTGCATTTGGAAGAGAAAAACTTGCATGTGGTTCTGGCGTATTTGATTCACCATGGATAATTCTAGTAGAAGGCAGAGCAGATGTGATAAATCTATTACGAGCAGGTTTTGATAATGCACTTGCAATTGAAGGTGCAAGAATCGATGAATCCATAAAATCACTTTGTGATTCAAAATCAAAAGTAGTTGCATTCCTTGATGGAGACAGAGCAGGTGGATTCATACTAAAAGAATTAAAATCTCTAGTTAACGTCGATGTAGTTCACAGAGCACCAGAAGGTGTAGAGGTTGAAGAATTGACTCCAATACAAATTGCAGAAATTCTAAAAGAAACTGCAGAAGATATGAAAAAGGAGACTGCAAAACCTGCACTCAAGGATGTAAAAGATGAACCAATTGCTAATCTAGTAAAGAAGGTATATCCAGAACTCAATGAATCATTAGAAGCAATTGCACTTGATGATAGTGCAAACACTGTTTTCAAGGTTCCAGTAAGTGAAGTTGTAGGAAAACTTCTTCCAGGTTCTGGTATAAAGTATCTAGTACTTGATGGAATTATTACACAAAGATTAGTTGACTCTGCAAAACAAGCTGGAATTGGGTATCTAATTGGTCATAGGATGGCTAATCTAAAATCCACTGATGGATTGACACTCAAAACATTTACAGAGCTTGGCGTTGCATAAAATTAATGTCTGAGCTAAAGATCCAGCATATTCTAACTCTTGCAGAACTTTTTACCAAAGGTGCTCGCTATAATTTTATCCCGATAACTACATCTACTTTGGGAAAAAGTATAAAAAAATCACAACAAGCTGCATCAAAACATCTCTTAGAACTTGAGGCAAATGGATACATAGAAAGACTACGAAGTGGCCAAAAGGTCTCAGTCAGAATAACAACAAAAGGTCATTCAGACATGGTAAAAATATTTTCTACACTAAAATCAAGTCTTGAATCGATTCCTGCTTATTTGGAATTCAAGGGAACAATTAGTTCCGGAATGGGAGAAGGTGCATACTATATGTCAATGAAAGGATACACAAAACAATTCAAGACAAAGCTTGGATACATTCCATTTCCTGGTACACTAAATGTGAAACTAAAAGACAAGGAATCAGTCGAGGCCAAACGTTCACTTGATGCTTATCCTGCAATAATGGTTGATGGTTTCTCAGATGGCAAGCGAACATACGGATGGGTAAAGTGTTATCCTGCAAAAGTAAACAACATCGATGCAGCACTAATTCTCTTAGAGCGTACTCATCATGATGATTCTATTATAGAACTAATCTCAAAAGAGAATATCAAAAAGACCGCAAAACTTTCTACTGGTTCTAAGATATCTATACGAGTTCCACTAGATACAAAAAATATTCGAGATTAAATTCCGTAAATTGATTTACCGTAATCATTTTCTATCTTAGAACTTTTGATGTCTGGTATTGGAGATTGTAGTCTTGCAATTGATGCAGTAATTCCTATTTTTTTACAACCATCTACTATGAATTTTTCCTGATGAACTTGATCATATCCTAGTGCAATAATATTTGGCTTGATCATCTCAACTGACTTGAAGATATCTCCCTCGTATCCCACTACTGCATAATCTACCATTGATAGTGATTTTACCAAATCTCTTCGAAGCTCCATGTTATGTAGAGGAATTCTGTTTTTCATTTTTTGTGCAGTATTATCAGTTGCAATAACTACAACTAGCACATTGCCAAGATCTTTTGCTGCCTTGAGAGTATGAATATGTCCTGGGTGTATGATGTCAAAAACGCCTCCTGCCAAAACAACTCGTATTGAATTTCTTCCAAGATCAGTCAGTACAACCTTGTCTTTCTCAATAAATCCATTTTCTGTAAGATGTCTGATTCTCTCTTCGATGTATTCTGGATTGAGGACAAGTTTTTTTTGTATTACTCCAATTGGTGTCTCGCCTGAAAGCGAGCCCACAAAAACTGCCGCAATTATCTCTTTATCAAATGCGTCCACATCTATCACTAAAGTGAAAATATTACAATTTGATTTATCTATAAACTCTATGCCCAGGGATCGATTCCTTTTGAGAGACGCAGGGCATCCATTAGACCTTCCGCATATCCTATACTTAGAACAGCTAGTTCCTCTTTTCCTTCCTTTTGAAATTTTTCTGCATCATCGATGTATAGCTGGGCATTTTCTATTACTGCCTTGAGGCTCTTGTCATCTTTGAACATGTTAACAACTTGTTCAAGTGCCTTCCTTGCCTTTGGGATATATTTTGAAAGCATTTGGTCTGATATTTTTTGAATCTTTGATGAGTTATCAAATGGTTCGTCAAGACACTTTGAAAATATCTTGATTGCATCATGCTCTGTAAAATGCAGTCTTCCAGGAATTATGATTGTATGTGGAGGCTTGCCAAAGTCTGTCTTGACAAGTGAAGATATCTTGCCAGATATTATGTCTTGACTCTTTGATCCAATTCTTGATGCAACAATTGCAAATGTTGTTCTATCAATGACATTTCTTTTCTCTCCGTCTTCTGTCTTGAGTAGACTAGTTAGCGCATCTTTTGGATCCAAAAAGAAATTGGAACTGTTATCATACTCTAAAATCAAAAGACTATGGCTTCCTTTTATCATGTTTTCATAAATTGTATAGTATACCGTACTCAATGATGGCAACTCTCTCATTATAGTTACAGGTCTTCCAATCTTGTAGTGGTGTAATCCACATTCTCCAATTAAAGAAGTAATTGCAGATGGACCATGGATTGTTTTTGTCTTGATTTTTTCACTCTCTGCCCTTGTTCGCAGTTCTATGTGAGTTGTTGCCACATATGGGTCCCCATAAGCAAGTAGGACGACGTTTTTCTTTTTGGCAAGTGCTAAAATGGCTTTGCCATCTTCAACCATCCACCTGGGGGCAATTGTAAGTTTTCCCCTAACTAGTTTTTTTATCTTTAATAGTTCTGACTTGCTAATGGGACTAGTAAAAATCTCAAAGTATGTCATGTCTGCCTTTTTTAAAACTTGGATTGCATTTGCACTGATACCATCAAGGCCTGAAATACCTAATCCAACAAACCATAACATGAAACAAAACTCTAATCGCTCTATATTTTGAGTTTCGTTTTAGGATTTACTTGAAGGATTTTTGAATTCATGCAATCTTTTTAGATGGGATAGCATTCTCTTGAAGACCTCCACACTTCTTAGAAACTCATCAGTTGATACTCGCTCATCAATTGTGTGTGAAGCATGAGGATCTCCTGGACCATAAGTTACTACTGGAATGTTTAGTGAATTTCCTATGATGTTCATATCTCCTGTACCTGTCTTTCGAATTAATTGTGGCCGTGCCTTTTCTACATCCATTATTCCAAGTGTTAATGCTCTAACAAGTGGAGAACTGTGTGGTGCCTCAAATGGTTCAGTCTCATCTATTACCGAATAAAATGCATTTACTCCTTGTTTTTTTGCTATATCTTGAACTGTAGTTGCAATTCTCTCACCGACCATTTTACAATTCATGTTAACAGGAATTCGAATATCCATTATTGCATCACATTCTAATGGTGTTACATTGTGACTGGTGCCTCCCTTTATTTCAGTCAAAGATGAGGTAAGCATCATACTTTTTGCTTTGCCTTCTTGATTGTCTTCTAATGCTTTCTTCAAAGCTGATGTGAAAATATAAGATTCTTCAATTGCATTTTTTGCAAGCCATGGCGCACTAGCATGTGCACTATCACCTACGTTTACTCTCAAGTTAATTGCAATTCTTCCCTTGTATGCAATTGTAATATTTTTAATTCCACTTGGTTCTCCAAACACTGCATAATCTATATCTGGTTTTTGTTTTACTAGACTTTTAATTCCAGTTGCATTTCCTTCCTCATCTACAACTGCTGCAAATGTTATTGTTCCATTGTTTTCATTTTGAACAGAAGCTGTGGCAAGAAGCATTGCAATTAATGGTGCCTTGGCGTCTGATGCACCTCTTCCATAAATGTAACCATTTTCATTTCTTACTTTGATTTTTCCAGGTACTGTATCCATATGTCCACATAGCATAATTCTTGGATGGCCTGAACCTTTTGTTGCAATTAGATTTCCCACATCATCTATACGGATATCCTCAAAGCCAAAATCATCGCATTTGTCTGCTAAAAATTCTGCTAGTGGTTTTTCTGAAAGAGAAGGAGTATAGAGTCTTAGAGCCTTCTCTAGTACTTTTACTGAATACCTTGGTGTACTTGTTACTGAAGAATCCAATTTCTTATTTTCCTAATTGCATTGCGTAATCAATCATCATTGCTGGTATATTTACGCCAGTAACTCTGACAGTATTTTTGTATTCCGTTGTATTGTTAACTTCGTGTACTACAAGGCCATTTTCCTTACTTTCCATGAGATCTACTCCTACTATCTGTCCCTGGACAGCCTCTTTGGCCTTGATGCAAATGTCTTCCAATTCTTTTGTAACTTTAAGCTCCTCTGCTCTTCCACCTAGTGCCATGTTTGTCTTCCATTGGGATTCCCCTGAATATCGGTAAATTGCAGCAACAACTCTGTCGCCTACAACTATAGCTCTGATATCACGCGGTGGTCTGTTTACATATTCTTCCAAATAGTATACTTGGTAAATTGGATACATTGTTTCCCTGCTTTCTATTATGGCCTCTGCAGCCTCTCTGTCTTTTAACATGGCAATCATTCTTCCCCAGCTACCTACAGTTGGTTTTATGACCATTGGATATCCTTTCTTGTCAAGTAATTCTAGTGCTGCTTCTTGTGAAAATGCTACAGCACTAAATGGTGTTGGTATTCCTTTTTTTAGCAAAAGCATATGAGTAAATAATTTGTTTCCTGCAAAGATGCTGGTATTCAAAGAATTGATTACGTTAACTCCTTTTCCTTCAAGAGCTGCAGTGGAGTGAAGACTACGATAGTAACTCACACATCTTTGTATTACAGTTCCATAATCTTCTGGACTTTTATCTAAATTAATGGACAGATTCTTACAGTCAACCATCTTTGTATTGATGCCTTTTTCTTTTGCAGCATCAAAGAGTGCTTTTTCTTCCCACCTGATGGTATCGTAGAGAATCGATAAACCGGAATTCACTGGCCCCAGTCCTCACCAACAGATTGTGCTGGTTTAAGATCTAAGCCGGCGGAACCTTTTACGAGTTCAAAACTTGCACCGCAGTCTGGACAAGTCACTATCTCTCCTTCCATCGAATCTTTTGGAGGGTTGATGTTTGCGTCACATTCTAGACATTTCATATTATTTTCCTGCTTTTTCCTTCACTTTCATGTTATTAATTATCTTTCTATTTCCAAGAAATATTTGGCTAAATGATGACATTTCCTATTTTCCTTGCTTTGCCTTTTCTTTTGATTCTATGGTCTTTTCAGAATCGATTATCTTTTGTTCAAGTCTATCATCAAGGGGTATCTCAAGCAAGTCTCCCATTCTTAGGTTCTTCAGGCCAGCTGCTACTGCCTTTGCATGATCTTCATTTTGTTCAAGGCCTAATAGTGACATTAGATATGCTGCGCCGTTCTTTCCTGCAAGTTCTCCAAAGACAATTCTCCTTCTATTTCCTACCACTTTGGGTTCGATTGGCTCGTATGCTGCTGGGTTTCTCAATATGGCTGCCAAGTGCGTTCCTGCCTTGTGCTTGTAAGCAGTAGAGCCTACAATTGGCTTTGAATCATACGGAACTATAGTAGTATACTGTTCAATTAGTCTTGAGAGGTCCATGAGCATGTCTAGTCTGAAATTATTTGGAGACTCGTACAGATAGGTAAGTGCAACTGCAGTCTCTGCAAGTGAAGGTATTCCAGTTCTCTCTCCAATTCCATCAATTGTTGTATGAATCTGATCTGCTCCGCCATCACATCCTGCTAATGCGTTTGCTAATGCAAGTCCAATGTCGTTGTGACAGTGCACATCAAGTGGAGTCTTTATTTCATCACGAACTGATTTAACAAAATTATACATTCCATTTGGTCTCATTATTCCAACAGTATCAGGTAGGCTGATTCTATCAACACCTGCATCAGAGATTGCTTTGCATACTTGCATTAGAAATTCTGGGTCTGCTCTTGAACCATCTTCTACCGTAAATCTCATCTTAAGACCATGCGACTTCGCGTATTCTACAGTCTCTACTGATCTTCGTAATGCTTCTTCTCTTGTAATTCTTAACTTGTCCTTCATGTGTATTTTAGAAATTCCAAGATATGTTGCCATCCATGTTGCATCACAAGCAATTGCAACATCTACATCTTCTTTTAATGCACGAACATGTGCTACGATATCTGCTTTTAGTCCTTGTTTGATGATTGTCTTTGTTGCTTCCTTGTGATCAGGTGATACAACAGGTGATATCTCAATCTGATCAACACCAAAATAATCAAGCATCCATGCAATTTGGATTCTCTGCTTGTTTGAAAAAGTAACTCCGGGGTGCTGTTCTCCTTCTCTTAGAGTACTGTCTAGTATTCTAATTTTCTTTGGTTTTACGCCCATCTCATTATACTTGTAAGCATAATAGTTTGCATCGTCCATTTCTGATTTTTTCTCTGGGTTTTACGAATATAAACATATTCGTACAGAATTCGTCTAGTTTTATCATTTTTGAAACGATTTTAGGCGATTTTCGGATTTATAAAACGAAATACGTTTTATGTGACTGTGCGCAATATTATGACTGTATTTGTATCAAATACGCCAGGAACCTTTCGTAATTCATCTATGCATACGTTGATGTCCATTATTGTTGGTGCTCGAATTATGGTTGCAATGTCATATTGACCAGTTATTTCAAAAACTGTATGTACTCCACGAAGTTTGGAAAGTTTTGCAGATACTTTTGATGTATCAGTTGATGAATCAACTGAGATCAAAATTATTGCACTGGTAGAATTTGCATCTCCTGTTTCAATTGTAAATTTCTTGATTGTTCCACCATCTGTTAGATTCTTGACTCTTCTTCTTACTGCTGATTCTGATAGTCCTAGTTTTTCACCAATCTCTACAAAGGACTGTCTAGAATCTTTTTTTAGCATCTCAATTATTGTCTCGTCTGTCTTGTCTCTAGACATTTCTTCTCTTTTCCTCCTTTGTTAGTATCATATCTAAAGTTTCTAATGCTTTGTTTATGTCAGACTCTGATATCACCAGAGGTGGCAATAATCGTAGTATGTTTTTGCCTGAATAAAGCAATAATAAATTATTTGCAATTCCGTCAAATAAAATGTCTTTTACCTCAAACTTCATCTCAACACCAATCATCAAACCTTTTCCTCTTACCTCTCGGATGATCTTGTGTTTTTCTTTTAGTCTCTCTAACCCTTCCCTGAATATCTTTCCATTCTTTTCTGCATTCTCAACTAGCTTGTCTTCTACTAACGTATCAATGGCTCCAATTCCTGCAGCACATGATAATGGATTACCGCCAAATGTTGATGATTGCTCTCCCTTGCTAATTGTGGCCAAAATGTCTGGTCTTACAAGAGTTGCACCCATTGGTACACCGCCCGCAATTCCTTTTGCAAGACACATTATATCAGGTACAGTATCCCAGTGCTGACATGCCCACATTTTTCCAGTTCTTCCAAGGCCTGCCTGGATTTCATCAAATACTAGAACAATTCCCTTTTCATCACATAGTTTTCTGACTTGTTGCAAAAACCCATCTGGTGCTACATTGATTCCGCTTTCTCCCTGGATTGGCTCTAAAATTACCATTGCAGTGTCAGAATCTGCTACAGAACGCAATGCCTCGATATCTCCATATGATGAGAAGTTGACTGTATCAACAAGTGGCTCAAATGCCTTGCGATATTTTTGATTAAATGTAACTGATAATGCACCTAATGATTTTCCATGGTATGATCCATTCATCGCCACCATCTTTTTCTTTCCTGTGAACTTGCGTGCAAACTTGATTGCGGCTTCGACTGCTTCTGTTCCACTGTTGTTTAGGTATACTTGGCTGAGATTTTTTGGAGCAATTTTTATCAGTTTTTCAAGAAATGTTTCTCTTGTTTTATTATATAATGAACTGTGTACTGTGATGATTTTGTCAAGCTGTTCTTTTATTGCTTTTACAACTCTAGGATTGCAGTGGCCAACCAGAGCTACACCATATCCTCCCATACAATCAATGTACTCTTTTCCATTTGCATCCCATACATGAGCTCCCAGTCCACGCTCTATTGTTACAGGAAATCTCTGGTAGATATTTCCCATGAATTGATCTTCAGTCATTTTGATATCACCGTACATTTATTGTGAGCAATTGCAGTAGATATTGGGTTTTCCTTTTTACCGTTTGCAATTAAAGCCTCTTTGACTCCCATTTCTAATGCTTCTGTTGCAGCAAGTATCTTCTTTTCCATTCCAAATCCAATCTTTGGCAAGATCTCTTTTGCCTCTGCTAGAGATAATTTTTCAACTAGTTTATCGTCCATAAGTAATCCATCCACATTTGTAAGAAATAATATCTTATCTGAATTCATCTTGCCTGCTACATATGCAGCCGCTCTATCTCCATCAACATTGAGAAAATCACACTCCTCACTAATTGCAATTGGGGATATCACTGGAACATATCCTTGGTCTAATATTGAGCGAATCAATGGTGCGTTAACATCCTGAATTTTTCCCGTATATCCTCCATCTATTATCATCTTGCGACCCTTTTCATTCATGACCATCAGTTTCTTTTTTCGCTCTGCCTGGATTATTTTTCCATCTACTCCCGAAAGGCCAACTGCGTTGATTCCGTGTTTTTGAAGCATTCCAACTATCATCTTGTTTATTTTTCCAGACATGACCATAGTGAATATCTCTGCAGTCTCCTTGTCTGTGAATCTACTTTTAATTCCGCCAGGAGATACAATGAATTTTTGTTCTTTTCCTAATGCTTCTGAGATTTTAGTAACTTCTTTTCCTCCACCGTGAACCAAAATTAATTTCTCTTTCTCTGAAACTTTCTTTAGGTCTGTTATGGTGGTAGGATGAAGACCATCTACTACACTTCCTCCTATTTTTATTGTAATCATCTTTTTACACAGGAGTTAGCGGAGTCTGTGCGATTCCGTCCATCTCGTTGAATCCTGCCATGACATTCATGTTTTGAATGGCAGAACCTGCTGCACCTTTCATAAGGTTGTCTGATGCTGAAAGAACTACAACTCTATTGTTGTCTTCGTCAATATCAAATCCAACATCACAGAAGTTAGAGCCTACGACAAACTTTGGATCTGGGAATTTGTAAAATCCTTTCTTATCACGTATTAGTCTGACAAACTTTTCGTTTTGATATTGTTCACGATATATCTTCCACAAATCCATTTCACTTAGTGGCTGTTTGAGAAATACGTGATTTGTACAGAGAATTCCTCTTACGATATCTACTGCATGAGGACTCATTGATACTTTGATTTTATTTCCAGCAGCTTGTGACAACTCTTGCTCAATTTCTCCAGTGTGTCTGTGCTTTGCTGGCTTGTATGGTCTGATTACACCTGATCTCATTGCATGATGAGTTCCTGAAACAGTTCCTGCACCTGCACCTGAAGAACCAATCTTTGAATCAACTATGATATGTTCAGTATCGATGAGATTCTTTTTGATTAAAGGATACAATCCAAGAATCGATGTTACTGCCATGCATCCGGGACATGATACAAGCTGAGATTTTTTGATCTCTTCTCTGTGAAGTTCTGGAACTCCAAATACTGACTTTGCTAATAGTTCTGGATGAGGGTGTTGCCAACCATACCATTTGTCATAATCTGCAGCATTGTGCAATCGGTAATCTGCACTCAAATCAATTACTTTCATTCCTCTGTCATATAGTGCTTTTACAATGTCAACCGCAGTTCCATGTGGTACTGCGGTAAATACTAGATCACACTTGTCTGTTAGTTTATCATAATCAAGTTCTGAAAATGTCAAGTCGGTAAATCCTTTCAAGCCTGGTTGGATTCTTGATATGTATTCCCCAACATATTGTCTTGAAGTTACCATGGAAATTTCTGCATGTGGATGGCTTACAAGTAATCTGAGAATTTCTCCTCCGACATAACCTGATGCTCCAACTACACCAACTTTCATTGATACTCTCCTACCATAACATAGTATAATTTAAACTCTAAAATTTTTTTCAAATGTTGCGATTATCGTTTTGCATAGCTTATCGCGTAATCGATCATTTCTTTTGGGATGTTTTTTTTGGCAACTTTTGCCATTCCCTTGAATTCTACCGTATTATTTACTTCATGAACTACAAATCCACGTTTTTCATCTTCCATGACGTCAATACCTAAAATTCCTCCTCCTACGGCCTTGGATGCTTTCATGCAAATGTCTTCCAACTCCTTTGTAATCTCACATGCAATTGGTTCTGCACCTAGGGCAATGTTTGTCTTAAAGCCACCAGTTGAGGTTCTATACATTGCAGCGATTAACTGGTCTCCTACAGATATGGCACGAATGTCTCTTGGTGGACGGTTTATCATCTCTTGTAAATAGTAAATTCTGTCTAATGTCCCATCATTTAGTTCTCGGACTTCGATTATTGCATCTGCAGTCTCTCTGTCTCTTAGAGGTATTACGCCTCTTCCCCAACTGCCTATGATTGGTTTTATCACCAGGGGATATCCTACTTTTTCTAATGTCTCAATTGCTGCCTCTGAAGAGAATGAAAAATATGTTTTAGGAGTTGGTACATTATGCTTCCTTAACAATAATGATGTAATCATCTTGTTTCCACAATTATTTGCAACCTCGGTTCTGTTTAATACTGGAATATCTAAAAATTCAAGAGCTGCTGTAAAATGAAGACCACGAAAGTAACTTACACATCTTTCTAAAACGACATCTCCAAAATCATAATCGTTTTTTTTACTTTCGGTGGTAAATTGAGTTGTTTTTGCGTCAATCATCTTCGTATCGTGTCCAAGCTCGATTGCTTTTTGCTCGAGCATTTTTTCCTCAAGTCTTACTCTGTCGAACACGATTCGAACTTTGGGCATTTACTCTCCCCAATCTTCGCCAACTTTCTCAGCATGTTTTAATTCGCATGCGGCGCCATTCTTAGAAGCAATCTCGAAATCTGCCCCACAATCAGGACACGAGACTATCTCTCCAACACTTGCGTCGTCTGGAATTTTTATTGTTGCATCACATTCTGGACAATTCATATTTGATCATTTCACCTCTTTTTTAGTAATTTATTAGCTTCTGTTGATTGAAGTCCCCACAGCTCAACGAATCCTTTTCCAAGAGTTTGGTCAAAAGTAGAACCAGAACCATATGTTGCCAAGTCATGACTGTACAATGAATATTCTGATTTTCTTCCAACAACTCTTAGGCTTCCTTTGAACATTTTGAGCTTTACAGATCCGCTAACCCTCTTCTGGGTAGCATTGATAAACATATCTAAATCTGTTTTCAACGGATCTTGCCATAATCCAGAATATGCTAACCAAGACCATTCTGCATCAACCATTGCTTTGAATTTTAATTCATGTTTTGTTAAAACCATTTTTTCAAGATCTGTATGTGCCTCAATTATACACGAAGCGCCGGGTGTCTCGTAAACCTCTCTTGATTTTATCCCAACAACTCTATCTTCGATATGGTCTACAATCCCTATTCCATTTGCACCCGCTTTTTTGTTGATATGTTTGATTAGTTCAATTGGTTTCATGCGTTTTCCATCAGCTGCAACAGGAATTCCATTTTCAAATTTAATTTCCAAGTATTGCGGTTTGTCTGGCAAGTTCTTTGTCTTGACCCAGATGAATGCATCATCTGGCGGTTCTGAGAATGCATCTTCCATGTCTCCACCTTCTATTGCTCTTCCCCACAAGTTTTGATCTATACTGAACTTCTTGGCTGTTGTATCGATTGGAATCTTGTGTTTTTGTGCATACTTTAGTTCTACATAACGTGTTAGATTTAGATCACGTATTGGTGCAATAATTGGTAAATTAGAACCAGAACGATATGTCACATCAAATCTTACTTGATCATTTCCTTTGCCTGTGCAACCATGAGCTAATGCTGACGCACTTTCTTTTTTTGCAACTTCAACTACTTTTTGTGCAATTAATGGTCGTGCAAGTGCTGTTGCTAGACAATATTTCTTTTGATATAGTGCATTTGCTTTGATTGCTGGAAAGATGAAACTGTCTACAAATTCTTGTCGTGCATCTATATTGTAATGTTTTAAAACGCCAAGACTTTTTGCTTTGGATGAAATCTTTGCAAGATTATCTTCTTGACCTACATCCACTGTAACTGTTACAACATCTAGATTGTGTTTTTCTTGGAGATATTTTATGACAACTGAAGTATCTAGTCCGCCAGAGAAAGCTAGAACTGCTTTTCCTTTCATCGAGGTTTTGTGTGATCAGAATTTAGCATTTATCTTTTATGGTAAGCAAATTGATCCAATTTTTATTTTGAAAAAATAATGCAAAATTAGTTTTTACATGATTTACAAATCAAATTAGTCCAAGCTAAAATTCGATCACTATTTAACCAATATATTATAACGCTGTTATATGAAATTCATACCCTTTACGGGCATCATAGTAGGAACTATTCTACAAATTACATTAGGAGATTTTCAGAATTGACAAAACTTCAGGCAAAAAATATTGTAAAACACTTTGATCATAATGGAAATTCTGTTGTTGCTTTGGATGGTATTACACTAAATGTCGAAGAAGGAGATTTTGTATGCATTGTAGGTCCATCTGGATGTGGAAAATCTACATTTCTAAATATTATAGCTGGACTTGAGCAGCCTGATTCTGGAGAAATTCTTCTAAATGGAAAACCCATTTCAGAAACTGGTCCTGACAGGACAATGGTATTTCAAGAAGGTGCACTTTTCCCTTGGCTCAAAGTAATTGACAATGTTGAATTTGGATTAAAGATGGCAGGAATTCCTAAGGATGAACGCAGGGAAATATCTAGAAGATATTTGGATATGATGCAGCTTACAAAATTTGCTGACTCGTACACATATCAACTTTCAACTGGAATGAAACAAAGAGTTGCGATAGCAAGAGCTCTTGCAATGGACCCAGAAATTCTCTTAATGGATGAGCCTTTTGCGGCACTTGATTCGCAAACAAGAGATCTGTTATTAGTTGAATTACAACTAATCTGGGAAAGAACGAAGAAGACTATAATATTTGTAACACATAATATTTCAGAATCCGTAATATTGGGAAATAAAGTTGAGATCTTCAAAAACAGACCATCAAAAATAAAAAAAGAAATTATAATTGATTATCGAAGACCACGACTTACTGAAGACGCCAATCTTCAAAAATATTATCATGAAATTCTTCAAGAATTAAAATCCGAAGTAATGGCACGCTCAAAGGATGATCTAAAATGAATGCAAAACTTTTGTATAAACAGATTTTATTTTACGTAGGAATTATAGCTGTATGGCAAGTCATATTTTTGACACATGTTGTACCTTCACAAGCTCTTCCATCACCATTACAAGTGGGACAATTATTACTCAAAGAAGCCGCAGATGGTAGTTTGCCATATGCAATTGGAGTTAGTATGTGGAGACTGGTTGTTGGTCTGATTATTGCTATTGTAGGTGGCTTGACTCTAGGCATCTTAATGGCAAAAATTGAGACAGCTAATCAAACAATTGGTTCTCTCATATTGGGCTTACAATCAATTCCTTCGGTAGCTTGGGTTCCTCTTGCACTTTTGTGGTTTGGCCCAACTGACGCAGGTACAATTTTTGTTGTAGTTGCAGGGGCTTTATTTGCGATCTCAATTAACACTCATTCTGGAATAAAGAATATTCCACCAACTTACATCGCAGCAGGAAAAAACATGGGCGCAAGTGGTTTACAACTTATTACAAATGTGATGATTCCCGCAGCACTTCCATACTTGATCACTGGTTTTAAACAAGGGTGGGCATATGCCTGGAGAGGTGTAATTGCAGCAGAAATTATATTTTCTATTGCCGGACTTGGATTTTTACTAAATCTTGGAAAGCACAATAACGACATATCACAAGTAACTGGCATTCTTATCATTATAATGATAATAGGAATTCTAGTTGACGGTTTTGTATTCAAAAAACTTGAAGCAAAAATCTTGGCCCGTTGGGGATTACTGAAATAATTTTTATCCTAATCTGTTCTCTTTTTCCAAATTATAATAGAAATTATAGCAGCTGCAATTGGTATTATAATTAAAAGAAAGCTTCTGCTGTCCTTTAGTGAAAACTCTGGAATTGCGCCAATTGGACTAAATCCTGAAATGGTTACATAAGATGTAGATTGCGGTGCAAGATCAAATGCTACGTGCCAATAGCCATCAGGGTCTTTGCTTTGAAGAAATTCTATCTGTTTACCGTCTAGCGTTACTGTGTATTTCTGATCGTTGGATTCTTCTGGAATCATGAAATTTACAAACCCTTTATCTGGAAATGGATATCTTATGGTTAAACTAACACTCTGTGCAAAATCATCAAACTTTGCATCGTTGACATATCCTGAAGATACATATGTTATGTAAAACGGTTGACCGGTTCTTTGTAGTTTGATTGTCTGGGTTGGGTCCTCACCTAGTGCAAAACAGCTATAGTAACTTAGTTTTGATGCACGATTAGGATCAGGATACATTGAAAATGCAATCTTTTGACCAGGTTCCATCTTTTCAATTGTCTCAATGCTTTTGCCTGTGTCTAAGAACTTTCCATCTTTTCCATAAATTGCTGCATATACTATAACTCCATAGGCAGGAGAAGTATCATTATTTAGAATAAAACCCGAAGAATGCCCATCTGGATGCTTTATCAAAGTTCTGTCATAGATTACATCAATATTTACAGCGTCATGATTTGATGTTACAAAACTAACTTGAGGTTTTTCAAGAATTGCGTTTTTACCCTCCACTTGCGGTATTTTGATCTTAAATGGAATATCTTTTCCTGAATTTACAGTTGAAAGGGTAAAGTTATCTGAGATTGCATTGTCGTCATCTTTTACATTGATTGTAACTGAAGGAATTATTGGCTTGTCTTCTGTATTTTTTACAGCCCCCACTACAGTGTAGATTCCATTTGAATCATAATATCCTAAATATTCATTATCTGGAATCCATACGTTTGCCGATGCAGTATTGGAAGAAACTATTCCTAATACTACCAATGCAACAAATATGGGAATTACAACAAGTAATCGCATCTAATAACGCTCTCTTGGATGTCTATCTTTAATTTTAAGCTAGGCCCTGATTTCTATCCTTGTTACACATAATTTACAAAATTTACTTTAATTTTTGTAAAAGATCTAGCGCTCCCGTAAAGTCATTTGGAGAGCTTACCAATACATTTCCTGCAATCTTATCCACCTGTTTTACAAAAGATACCAAGTCCTTGTTATATTCTGACCAGTTTAGTTTTAACATTTGAGCAGATTTGAGATTTTTCTCAGACGATACCAACACACATGGAATTATTTTAAATCCTTGAGGCTTTAGTTTGTCTACTAGTCTTGTTACTTGATCAATGGAACTTATGACCTGAGTTACAAATCCCTTTGGCTGAGCCTCTATTTTTTTATGCATCTTTTCAAAATCTGGATTGCTTGAAATTGAAAGATACATGTCTATTCTTTTTCCAAAGCCTTGTTCATTGAACTGTTTTACAACATCGCTTGGAACTAGTCCCGAGTCTGTTGGACCTGCTGGAGGTGCATCGCCTTTGAGAATTAGAACACCGTTTAAATTTAACAAAATGGCATCACATATGGTCTGTGTGATAGAAGTGACATTTCTGTCTCTTACTCGAATACTTGCAGTAATTCTTATTTTATTATTGGAATTTCGTATGAAAAATCCTGCAGTAATGGGTGAGACTCGGGGAATTCCAAGTACAGAATCAGTCAGATGGACTCCATCACATATTTGACCAATCTTTCCAGCTCGCTCCTTTAGTTTTTCAACTGAATCCGATAACTGGTCATGAGACAAGATGGTATCTTGTATAACTTTGGGTGGGTTGATCTCATAGATTATGGTCATAATTGACTGTCCTGATTACTTGATTATAACCTTTGAAGATGTGGATTTTGTGACAAAACAAAACAGAATTAAATTGATGTAAACCCGTCTGAATTGTATTGACCGAAAAAATTCCTCTGGATCAATTGATGAAACAAAAAGTTGTACTATTTGATGGTGCAATGGGTACAGAGATTCAAAAACTAAATCCAAAACCTGAAGATTTTCCAGATGGTAAAGAAGGATTCAACGATGGATTGTCATTTACGAGACCTGAATGGATTAAAAATATTCACAGATCATACTTGCGTGCAGGAGCAGATTGTGTTGAAACCAATACATTTGGTTCAAACAAACTAAAGTTGGAAGAATACGGATATGGTGATCAGACCCTTGAATATAACAAAAAGATAGCCGAGCTTGCAGTTGAAGTTACCAAGGAATTCCCAGACAAGTCAAGATATGTTGTTGGCTCCATGGGCCCAACAGGTTTTCTTCCTAGCTCAAATGATCCATCACTTGGACAAATAAAACTCAACGAGATAAGAGAAGCATTTGAAATTCAAGCAGAAGGTCTAATTCTTGGAGGCGTTGATGCATTACTAATTGAAACAAGTCAAGATATCTTAGAAGTAAAGCTTGCAATTGAAGCATGTCATAATGCGTTTAAAAAAACTGGTAGAAAGATTCCAATCATTGCAAATGTTACATTGGATAAATATGGAAAGATGCTTCTTGGTACAAACGTCCAAGCTGCATACACCACAATCTCTGAGATGGGAATTGATGCTTTTGGATTAAACTGTTCCACAGGACCAAATGAGATGATTTCAAGTGTCCAATGGCTCAACGAACAAAATGAATTACCGTTACTTGTGGTGCCAAATGCAGGAATGCCTGAAAATCAAGGAGGAAGAGCAGTCTACAAAATGGCACCATCGGAGATGTCAAAAGTAATGTCTGATTTTCTAACACAGTATCCGAATGTGAGAATAATTGGAGGATGTTGTGGAACAAACCCTGAACATATCTCTCTGTTACGAAAAGTAATTGACGAAAAGGCGACAGAAAATAATCGCTAGGTATTTAGAAAAAGTGATTGAGAACGATGTTGTTGAAAACTCCTAGAGTAAGTTCGGCATTAAAAGCAGTTGATCTCAAGCAGAATCCAGCTCCGCTAATTATAGGTGAGAGACTAAACGCACAGGGCTCAAAAAAGGCAAAGGAATGTGTCCTAAATGACAATTTTGAGGAATTGGTAAAACTTGCAAGAGATCAAGTAGAAGATGGGGCCCATTGTCTTGATGTCTGTGTTGCAACAACAGAACGTTCAGACGAACTAGAATTTATGAAAAAACTTGTAAAGCTACTAAGCTTAGAAATTGATGCTCCTTTAGTTATTGATTCTACAGAGCCCAAAGTAATTGCAACAGCACTTGAACAGATTCCTGGAAAACCTATCATAAATTCTATAAATCTAGAAGGTGATGGTAGTAGATTCCATTTGCTTGCACCCTTGATGGTAAAGTATGGTGTTCCAGCTGTTGCCATGTGCATTGGACCAAAAGGAATGGCAAAGACTCCTCAAGAAAAACTAGAGACTGCAGAATTGTTGGTTGAGACTGGAAAAAAATATGGACTGACTGAGGAGCATTTTATTTTTGATGTATTGACATTTACATTGGCTACTGGTGAATCTGAATTTCTAGATGCAGGAAAAAATACTCTTGAGGGAATTCGACTTGTAAAACAAAAATTTCCAAATTCCTTTACTACTCTTGGATTGAGCAATGTAAGTTTTGGTCTAGCACCACGCGCAAGAAAAATTCTCAATGCCATATTTTTGTATCATGCAGTAAAATACGGGCTGGACACTGTCATAATAAATCCAAAAGATGTCATACCTTATACTGAAATTGATGAAAAAGAGAAAAAACTTTCAGAAGATCTCATCTTCAACAAACATCCAAATGCACTATCTGACTTTATAGCGTATTTTGAAATCTCAAAAAATACAGTTCAAACAACTGCTAAAAAAGTAGATGTAGACCCAACATGGCCTGCAGGAAAGAGATCAAACTTTAGGATAGTCAACAGGCTACGTGATGGAATAGAAAATGATGTAGTAAATGCAATTGCCGAAAAAATTTCTGCTAAAGTCCATCTTGTAGAAAAAGATGGTAAGATGATAATTGACGCTCCAAAGGAAGTGACTCACCAGGCTGCTATTTTGACACTAAACGAGGATCTTTTACCTGCAATGAAGGAAGTTGGAGACAAGTTTGGCTCTGGAGAATTGATTCTTCCATTTGTGCTAAAATCGGCAGAATGTATGAAAGCATCTGTTGCAGAACTTGAAAAGTATCTCTTAAAAGAAGAAGGCTCAAGCAAAGGAAAACTAGTTCTTGGGACTGTTTATGGTGATGTTCACGACATTGGGAAGAATCTTGTAAAAACAATCTTTGAAAACAATGGGTACACTGTATATGACCTTGGAAAACAAGTCCCATTACAAAAATTCATTGAAAAAATTGATGAGGTAAAAGCTGACGCAATTGGACTTTCGGCACTGCTAGTATCAACATCAAAACAAATGCAGTATTTTGTAGAACATGCAAGAAAGAATAACATGACCATTCCTGTACTTTGTGGAGGTGCCGCAATTAATACAAATTACATCAATAGAGTCGCAAAGGAAGGTGGAGTCTACGAGCCTGGTGTTTTTTACTGCAAGACTATGTTTGACGGACTGAAGATGATGGACAAGCTTGTCTCACCTGAAAAACAAAAATTTGTACAGGATTGGAAAGAGAAAATAGAACAGTGGAAAGAACCAGTCTTTGAAAGAGAGGAAGTAAAAGAGTTTGATCATAGTGGAATTATTCCTGTTGCAGCTCCGATACCTCCTCAGTTTAATACTCCAATTAGACTGGAACCAAAGGATATAGACTTACTCGAAGTCTGGAAATATCTTAATAAAAAATCATTATTTGTATTATCTTGGGGAGTTAGGGGACAGTCTGCCAAGGAATCAGAACAAGAACATGAAGTCTTATTTGAAGAATGGAAAAAACGAGTATTGCAAGAAAAATTGTTTGAGCCAAGAGCAGTCTATGGTTACTTTAGATGTCATAATGAAGATGGCAAGTTGGTTGTAGAACATCCTAGTGGAGAAAAACTTGCATTTGACTTTCCTCGCTCTTCAAAATCAAAACATCTCTGTCTTACTGATTATTTTGGAAAGGATGACGTAGTTGCATTTCAAGCAGTAACTGTAGGCACTAAAACATCCGATTTGATAGATGAATGGAACAAGGAGGACAAATACACTGATGCTTACTACCTGCATGGAATTGCTGTAGAAACGGCAGAAGCAATGGCTGAATGGATTAATCATAAAATTAGAGAAGATCTTAAAATTGGAGAAAAACGAGGTCTACGATACAGCTGGGGATACCCAAGCTGTCCAGATGTATCACAACATCATATAGTTTGGAAATTATTGGAGCCTCAAAAATCTGGTATGAGTCTAACAGAAGCAGGACAAATAATCCCGGAACAGTCAACGGCAGCTATTGTGGTTCATCATCCAGAAGCAGAATATTTTGTTCTCTAGTTTTATTATGATAAAATCATAACAGACAATAATGAATTCTGTACTAGTAGAACATTGGATGTATCAAATCTAAAAAAGATCTTGACAAATTCAATAATGCCTAATGTTCTAGATGATTCTAAAAGTAAACTTGCCGCCGTTATGATAATTATCTTTGGTAATGAACCAATGTTGCTGATGACTGAAAGACCTAAAACGATGAATCATCACGCTGGTGAGATTTCATTCCCTGGTGGGACTTGGAATAAAAAAGATGGAGATCTACTGGTAACTGCAATTAGAGAAACAAGAGAAGAATTGGGTATGGAAATTCCCAGGTCGATGGTAATTGGCCAACTAAAAACTGTTACAACCCTAAACTCTGGTTTTAAGATAGCTCCGTTTATTGCAATACTTGATAAATTACCAACAATCGTTCCAAATTCTGAAATTGCATCGGTCTTGAGAATACCTCTTTCTCCGCTTCTTAAAACAATTGAAGATGATAAGGACCCATCTCACAAATCCATCTTGGAGATGTATACTTTCAAATTCGAAGATCATTTAATCTGGGGTGCATCAGCAAGAATGCTAAAACAGATACTTGCCAAGATATCGTCATAGTTTGCCCGATATTTCTGAGATTCATTTAAAAAGAGGTCGAAATGTCAAATTTTTATGGCTGCGCGCAAGTCAACTCCAAGAAAGAACAGGCTAATGAAGAAAGTAAAACAGAATGTGTCTGTACCAGCTTGGATTATTGTTAGGACAAAACGTAGAGTGCGAACTAATCCTCAGAAGAGACAATGGCGCAGAACAGATGTGAGTGTGGGATAAATTGTCTACTGAATCATTAGAAAGAATTTACACTATTAATCTTGGAAAAGTACTATTGTCTCCAAAGAATCAGAGAGCTAAGAGGGCAATCAACATGATACGTGAGTTTGCAACGAAACACATGAAGTCTGAAAATGTCAAGATTGAAGAAGAAGTAAGTCATTTGGTTTGGACGCGTGGCATTAGACATCCTCCAAGAAAGATTAGAGTAAAGATCACAAAAGATGATGGTAACGTTATAGTTTCAAAGTATCAAGAAGAAAAGACTGCAGAAGAGACATCTAAGAAAGGAGACAAGAAATCGGAAGGTAAACAAAAGAAAGGAGACAAGAAGGGAGAAAAGAAAGTAGAAGAGAAGAAGACAGAAGAAAAACCAAAGAAAGACGAAAAGAAAGTAGAAGAAAAGAAGACAGAAGAAAAACCAAAGAAAGAATAGATTTCTGAATTTATTCTATTTGTAATTAATTATTTTACTTTTAATTTATTCTATTTGATCTAAATTGAGATCAATCTTCACACTTGAATCTGGTTCGTCCCAATCAAGAACATTCTCTTTTGGTATGAATCCAAGTGGGTCGTATTTGTCAAAACGTGTTTCTCCTTCAATTGAAGTAAGCAACACAACTTTAGAATTCTCACCTGCTGTGACCGACATGCTGACTCTGGTACTATCATTTCCAAAAATTCCGCTTACTGTATTTACCATGGAATTTAGAACTCCGATTGGAACCTTGTTTCCGCCTACTACATACATTAGAGTATTTTTGATGCTGTTCGGTGCAACATCTTCGTATAACATCTTGATGGAATCTCTCAGAGATGTTTCTACATCTGCAATGTCTTTGCTAGTCGAAAGTATGCTTGTTTGAAGTGGTAATGAGGAGTTCTTTAGGGTGGAGATTACGTGTACAAGAGCTGAGTTTGTAATGATATTACATGTATCCGGAGTAAGATCTGGGTTGCTCTCAAGTAGGGCATCATTATCTATAATTATAGTACAATCTGAATTTGTCTTTAGTCTCTTAAGGGATACTCCTGAGAAGAATATTCTGTCTTTCTCAAATTTGAATGGCATAATCCCAAATGAAAGTATGCTTTTTCCTGATTCTTTGCCAATCTGAGATACTACGGGAGCAAGAGCAGCACCTGATTTTCCTGCTAGATTGGCTATCACCATTATCGTTGAATAACCGTTCATCTTCTCTTCGATGGAACCTCTTGCACCAAATGATACACCTCGTATGAGGTATGCTGATGGGTTGAGAACGGGACTAGTATTGATTAAAATCTTTGAAGCATCATGATTTAGATCTCTTGCGTCATGGCTTACCAGAAGACAATCGTAACCCAGTTTTTCCTTGATATCTATGGCAAGTTTGCATCCTGCTCCCCCTAAACCTACGACTAAAACTGGTTCTTGCATCTGAAATTCCATAACTCTCCTCTTGCTTACCAAATTGATTAAAAAACTTTGTTGCTTAGTTTTGATCTAAGATCCGATCTAAATTATTTAGCTCAATAAAATACCATAAAGACCATTTGGCATTGCTTTTGTGATCTTTACATTGGCCTTATGGCCCAGTTTGACTTTGTCATCTGTTACTACTTGTTTGTATGCAAAGTTCCTTCCCTTTACAATCTCATTTGATACTTCGTCAAATAGTACCTCTCCCTTCCAGCCTATCCATTCTTCATTTCTCTCTTGAGATATACTCTTTGCAAGATCAAAGATTATCTTACTTCTACGTTTAACCTCTGAGACATCAATTTGGTCCATTTGGCAAGCTTTGGTGCCAGACCTTGCGCTATATCTTGAGAGGTTTATCACATCTGGTCTGGTCTTGTCTATGAGTTCAACAGTTCTGTTAAAGTCTTCTTCGGTCTCAGTTGGAAATCCTACTATGATATCAGTAGCTATTGTAAATCTATCAAATCTCTTCCTAAATACCGAATCTACATCGTAAAATATTTTTGAGGTGTGAAGTCTTTTCATGTCTTTTAGGACCTTGTCACTACCACTCTGAACAGGTATGTGCAAAAACTTGAAGACTTTGTCACTTGAAAAACTCTCCAAAAGTCTGTCTTTGATATGTGGAAGATACATTGGATTCATCATTCCTACTCTAACCATAAAATCACGTTCAATATCCGATACCTTTTGTACAAGTTCAGGAAGGCTTGTTCCTATGTCTAAACCATAACAGCCATTATCGGTTGATGTAAGCCATAGTTCTACACATCCATCCTCTATCTCATTTTTTACCTGTCTTACAATGTCGCCTAGTCTGTAACTTTGCAAATCTCCTTTAGCTAGTTTTGTTTGGCAAAATGTACACTCGCTCATACAACCACTTGCTATCTCGATAATCCCCACTACTGGATTTAATCTGACTTTGGGAAGTCCTACCTTGCTTACGTCAGTGTCAGCAAGTTCAATTCTTCTTGCACCATTTAGTGCAGAGCCAATTACCTCCAAAGTTTTTCCTAAAGAGTTTGGTCCAAGCAAACTTGCTTTTGGGCTAAATTTTTCTACAGTGGATTGTTCTGCCTTGGGAAGACAGCCTGCAACAACAAGCGGTTTTGATTTTAATTTCTTAATTCGATGAACCATTTTATGTGCAGTTACATCTTTTACAGAACAAGTAACTATAACACTCAAGTCTGAATCTCTTTCATTTTCTGCAAGAGTATGTCCACCATTTACAACAAGACCTGATATCATTTCAGAATCTGCAAAACTTGCAGAGCAACCGTATGCCTCTACCCAGATCTTTGCCATTGTTTATCCAAGTAATGCCTTTACTTCTTTTTCAGTCAACATTCCCTTTGATATGACAAGTTGTCTGATAGTTTTTCCTGTCTTGAGTGATTCTTTGAAAAGATCAGCAGATGCCTGATACCCAATCTTTGGCGCAAGAAGTGTTACTATGACTGGACTGTTTTCTATGTATTGACTGAGTTTTTTCTTGTTTGCAGTCAATCCGTCAATTAGATTCCTTGAGAATATTGGAACAAAGTTTCTTAGCATATCCATAGAATCTAGAACGGACTTTAACATTACTGGAAGCATTACATTGAGTTCAAACTGACCTGCTTGAGCTGCAAGGGCTACTGTAGAATCCTTTCCAATTATGTCAAAGCAAATCATGTTCATGCATTCAGCCAGTGATGGATTTACTTTGCCTGGCATGATTGAAGAACCTGCATGAACTGCAGGAATTCCAATCTCGGATAGCCCAGCTACTGGACCTGATGCCATTAATCTGATGTCGTTTGAAATTCGTCCAATCTCTAATGCAAGATTTCTAAGAGATGAAGAAACCTTGGCAACAGCAAATCTACTTTCAAGTCCAAATTGCATATCTGATTCTGGCTTTAATGGAAGTTTTGATATTCTTCCAAGTTCTGAAATTGCAATACTTCTATATCCTTTTGGGGTATTTGCACCTGACCCCACTGCAGTTCCTCCTAATGCTACATGTTCTAATTCCTTCTTTGCATCAAAAATTGCATCACGAGCTTTTGCAATCGCAGTAGCATATGCGGCAAATTCACTTCCAAGTGTTACAGGAAGTGCATCCATCAGATGGGTTCTTCCAATTTTCTGATAACTTGAAAATTCTTTTGCCTTTTTGATTAATGTTTTTACAAGTTCATCGATAGCAGGTATGACTTGATTTACGTCAAATAAAATTGCAACATGCATTGCAGTTGGAAAAGTATCATTACTAGACTGTGACATATTTACATGATCATTTGGATGAAGTGCTTCATAGTTTCCTTTTTTCTTGCCAATGATTTCTAATGCAATATTTGCAATTACCTCATTTGTATTCATGTTGAATGCAGTTCCTGCACCAGAGTTGATTGCCTCTACTACAAACTGGTCAAGATGTTTTCCTAACAATACTTGATCACATGCTTTGATTATTGCATTGCCTCTTTTTTTATCCAACACTTTTACTTTCATGTTTGCAACAGCTGCTGATCGTTTGATCATGACAAATGCCATGATAAGATATGGATGAGATCTCTGACCGGTTACGTGATACTGTTTGATGGCTCTGGCAGTAAAGGCTCCGTAATACGCATCGATTGGAATTTCTACTTTACCTAAAGAATCAGTATCTGTTCTAAACTTCACGCCAAAACTAAAATTTATTTTCCTAATATGCATTCGCATTTTAAACAATTACATCATATGGGATGGATTCTTGAAAACCTGTGAATTTCTTAAGAAAATACCCAATAAGTTAATATATTTAGTTTTAAACATCCGAAACGATGAACAGACGATACAGTATGATGTCTATTGTCGCAGTAGTGGCAGTAGCAGGATTATTGTTCGCAAGCACATATTCACAGACTCAGATGTCTGCAACAAAACTGAGCATTCCTTCACAGGACTCAGATTTGCAGAAAGTCAATGAGATGGGTGGTATCCAGTTACAAGTGCCATCAGCATATGCACAAGTGCCACTAGATCAAGTTGATACTTTGGTAAGCCAGGGAAGACACTTAGTAGATGTCCAGTTAGTCGCTCAAAGCGTTGACTTGCCTATTATGGGTGGTGGAACATACCACGCAATGACCTTTAACGGTCAAGTCCCAGGACCAACAATAAGAGTAACACAAGGAGATGTAGTCCGAGTAACTCTTACAGTACCATCAACTGAATCAACACCACACGGTGATGATTTACACGCATCTCAAATGTCTGCAGGAAACTTTGGAGCTGTAAAGCCTGGTGCAAGCAGAACATTTGCATTCATTGCAGAAGTACCTGGTCAATTCAAGTACCACTGCTCTGGTGTTAATGTCGCTGCAATGGATCAACACGTTCTTTCCGGCATGTACGGAATGACAATCGTTGACCCATTGAATGGTTACAACCCATTGATAGTCGACAAGACTGATGTCCAAGGTGGCAAAGTCGTAGTCGTACACCAACGCTATGAAGCTGACGCAAAGGAATTCCAACTTGAGTATAATCAATTATACTTGAATGCAGATGGTAGCTATAACCAACAAGCAATGTTCTTACACAACACTACACAAACTGTTGTTAACGGATTTGCATTCGGTTATGTACCAAACGCAGACATCAACAAGTTAGTCAAAGGTGATCCAAACAAAAATATCTTTGTCGCACAACCATGGAACTCTGCAGACTTGAAACAATATCAGTCTCATCCATTGTTTGTTGATACAGGTGTTCACTACAGGTTCTTTGTAGAGAATCAAGGTAACATGCCAGTATTCTTCCACATAGTCGGTGAAATCATCGATCGTGTGACACAAGGAAACCATGTTCAAGCTCAGGGAACTGAGACTTGGCTAGTAGGTGGATCACAAGGTGCAACTATGGATGTTGTATTTGATAACCCAGGTGTTTATGTGCCGCTTAACCATGACTATGCAGCAATCTTTACCGGTGCGGCTACCGTAGTCGTCGCAGGTGACCCATTCAATTTGGGATATCATCCTGGTGACATGCCAAACCCATCTGATGCAGTACCTCCATTGGGCAAGAACTCTATTCCACAAAAGGAAGTAGTTCACTGTCTATGTACTGATGATCAGGCTGCAGCAATTGCGAAATCAATCAGCGGGTAAACCCCATCCTTTTCTCTTTTTGTTTCTCTAATTCTCACAATGATTATATTCTATACTTGATAGATTTCTTTCATGTCAATGAATCAATCTGTTTTAATCTGTGATCAAGTAGCACCAATTCTAAATGAAATCCTCAAAAAAAATGGATTAAAAATTACATACGAACCAGAAATAACCCCCGAACAAATCAAAGAAAAAATTTCTAATTTTGATATTGTTGTAGTTCGAAGCCGAACTAAGATCACTAAAGAAATGATCGATCAAGCTACTCAATGTAAGATAATTGCACGTGTAGGTGTGGGTCTTGATAATATTGATGTTGAAGCTGCCAAGGCAAAAAACATTCGAGTCATAAATGCAGTAGAGGGGGCAATGAATGCAGTTGCAGAACTTGTCCTGGGATTGATGCTGTCAATGGCAAGAGAAATTCCTAGAGCAGATAGAGAAATACGAAATGGTAAATGGCTAAAAAAAGAACTTATGGGAATTGAATTGTCTGGAAAATATCTAGGTATTGTCGGATTGGGAAACATAGGAAAGAGACTTGCAAAACTTGCGAGAGGATTAAACATGAATATAATTGGTTTTGATGTAATGCCTATTGCAGATGATTTTGCACGTGATGTCGGATTAATAAAAGCAGATATTGATACATTACTTTCAAGTGCTGATTTCATTTCATTTCATGTTCCATTGACTGAGACTACACATCACCTAGTTAATGCAAAAAGAATCTCTACTATGAAAAAAACAACATACATCATTAATACCTCAAGGGGAGAAATCATCGATGAGGATGCATTATACGATGCACTCAAGGAGGGAAAGATTGCAGGAGCTGCATTGGACGTATTTGAAAAAGAGCCTGCAACAGGTAACAAACTTGCAACACTTCCAAATGTTGTGTGTACACCACACATAGGTGCTCAAACAAAAGAGGCTCAGACACTTGCAGCAAATGTAATAGGAGAAAAGATAATAATGATTCTTCGCGGCGTTATATAGTTAAGTTAATTAAAAATAATTTAGACCGCAATAATTCCTTTTTGAATTAAATATTGTATGCTTGAACCAAATTCATTATCTGATATCAAATTTTCTGACCACCACCCTGGAATATTTTTGAACCATGTTGGTATGTGTATTTGATTTGTCTGATTATTGTAGTTTGGAACATTGATTAATCCATTATTTATCAACGCACGAATTAATACTGCACATTCATAATCTGTTGGAGTTCCTTGTTTCCATGCATTTACAATTGACTTAAATCCATTTGGAATGCCTATTTTTCCAGAATCTATTAGACTGAAAGAAGTTGTTGCATTGACCCCCGAATATTCTGCGGTGATGTGATAAATTCCTGGTCTAAACCTTATTTTGTCAAATGGATCAACTGCAGTAATTGAACTGTTTAAATTATCTATTGTCTGATTGATGGGCGCACTAGTCTTTCCCGAGCTATCCACTATGTGTAGTGTAATTTGATCTCCAGTTAATTCTGATACGTGAAAGATTATTGAAAGCAAATCTCCATACTCGTAAACCTGTTTGCTTGTGGATATCTCAAGTGAAGGAATTGCAAAGCTGTACTGCAAACCTATTGATAGCATTCCTATTACAACTAAGATTGAAATACTTCTTGACCAACTCATGGAAATTAAGAAAAATCAATTTCATAAATAGTCTTCCGTGAAATTGGAACTAATTTACTGGCTAAAATCTGCCTAATTTTCTAACAGAATATAAAGGGTAAATCTGTAGTGCCGAGTATGCCTACTAGCCAGGATCAAGTCTGGATTAAGATGTGGAAAGAAAATTCCCCAGAGCTTAGAGCAAAGGCTGTTCAATGGCGAAAAGAAAATGCTCTAGTTCGTATTGATAGACCAAGCAGGATCCAAAGGGCAAGAAGACTAGGATACAAAGCAAAGCAAGGCATTGTTGTGGTCAGAATGCGTGTAGGTAAAGGTAACATGCGCAAGAAAAGACCAGTTGCAGGAAGAAGACCTAAACACCTCGGTGTACTTAGAATCAAGCCTGCCCTTAGTATGCAAAGAGTTGCAGAGCGTAGAGTATTGGAAAGATTTCCTAACATGAATCTTCTTGGTTCATACTATCTTCATCAAGACGGTTTGTATCTTTGGTATGAGGTTATACTTGCAGATGTCTCCCATCCAAGAATTATCAAAGACAAAGAGATACGTGGTAAATTATCTGCCCTGAAAAATTGAGAACTGAAATTTTCTTATCTGGTATTATATTATTGGGACTATTGTTTGCACCAGCTTTTGCACAGACGGTTCAAGCTCCTAAAGATCTTGATCATCCTGGAATAAAATGGGACTGGAACATTAACGCAGAAAGCTATACTTTTGATGTTACTACTGTATCAAACTATGATATGAAAAATGTAACTTTTAACAAAGTAAACAAGGAATTGATCTTTTCTGGAAATAGCTCCCATAGTGAAAATATTGCCGAGATTGAAATACCTAGTAATCTGATAGGTGGTAATCTTACTGTTATGCAGGATGGAAAACCAATTTCCGCAATTGTCATCCCGGGCACAAATAGCTCAACTATAATGTTAAAATTTAATCAGACTGGTCTTAGTACAACAAGTGTTATGGGAACGACCTATCTCCCAGAGTTCTCAAGTACTGCTTCACTTGTAATGGTGTTGTCTATTACAATGGTTCTGTTTACCTTAAGATTGAGAAAGTTCTAAAATCCATTGTTATAATCTTCCCACATGTTTGCTCTTGTGGTAAGCTTGTTCATCTGATAAAATATTCCACCTACAATTCCTGCCTGATAGAATGCATAGAGGTAAACTTGGGAGTGTGTTGGATCTGTATGAGAGAAAGTCAAAGCAAGCATAGAGAAGAAGATGTATGTTCCGACAAAAGTAAATAATTTGCTAAAGACTCCCTCCATTCCAACTATTCTCTTTGTTGCTGCTGCCATTATTGTTATGCTAGATATGATTAGAAATGTCAGTCCGCCATTTGCTTGAATAAATTCTGTTGCCCAAGGTATCAATCCATCACTAAAAATTGACTTGTGTGGAGGATGTGCGCCACCGTGAAGTGCAAAAGAAACAGAAGTAAAGATCGCACCCATCATGAACAAAAATAAAAATCCTTTGAAAAATGCTCTTTTTAGGGGACTCCGAGTTTCTGAAGGATGCATTACTCTGTCAGTCATTTTAACACCATACAAAAATCCGATTCCAAAGGATGGTGCAAACATTATATCGAATATCAATGGACTCTGTTTTGTCATTTTATCAATATCTGGTCCAAATACCAAGTAAACTACTAGAGCCAATACTGCGGCTCCTGCAAATATTGCAATATCTATTGAACTTCTTTTGTCTTTAAGTTCAAGTAGGTTCTCCCACTCATCCAAACTGATTTTGATTTATAAAAATGGATTAAAGAAAGAAATCAAAAGGATTTTGCCCATTTTATCAACTCATTTTACCTTTTAATTCAGGTCTGGGCGTAATTTACGTATGAAAATAGGAATTGTAACTCTCGGAATGGGGATTGTTGTTATGATTTTAGGAATGATCTTCTATTTACAAGGAAATTCTATAGTTGGACCTACTTCATCGTTTATGTATTCAAATCCGAAATGGATTGTAAACGGACAATGGATTGCCGTCAGTGGTGCATTGATTTTGGCAGCAGGTCTTGGAATTAGCTTACGACGCCCAAGGTCATAGTTGATCTAACCTTGGCTAACTGACGAATCCTTTTTGTAATTAGATGATCCATCTGGGATTCTGTGTCGGTCTCAGCTTCTACTACGATGTCATAATCTCCGTAAACTACTCTTGCATCCTTTACTTTGTCTATTTTCTTCAATTTTTCGACAATTTCGTTTTCGGCACCAAGCTCGCAACCGATCAAAACATAGGACTTTTCCATACTATATCAAATTAAAACGAGCTTAAATCCTTATTCTATACATTAGTCTAATCTCCTTCCTAATTCATGATGTTGCACATAATTTGCTGATTTTTTATATTTAGTTTTAGATGATAACTATGGAATTAAATGATGGTTCTTTGGTAAGCCAATTATGGGATTATTTGGCAAGTCCAAACAAAAAGATGCTACAATTGATCAAATGAGGGTATTGCTTGATAACTTTCAATTTGCTGATCTTCAGGCCTTTTGTATTGATGTTATTGGAGAAAAACCCGTAATTGATAAAGAACATCTATCAAATATTGAGGTTCTTGATTTTATCTGGGACAAATATCATAAAGGAGCAATGCAATTCTCTCAACTAAAGGAATTTGCAATAAAAAATAATATTGTATCAGAAAGCTTTTTTGAATAAAATATTAGACACGAATATCTAATGTCTTTAGAATATTTGTCTTAAGATCATAAATTCTTATGAGATGATTGTTGGTATCTGTAATATACAATTTGTCTTGATAAAATTCAACATCACTTGGCTCATAAAGTCCTAATGTATCGCAATTTGGATCACCTGATTTGCATATTCCATCCATTCCGTGTTTTCCAATTATTGTTGACACTTTCTGATTTTCTAAATCTATAATTCTGACAGTCGAGTTGTAAGTATCTGCAACAAATATTTTATCTGCTGTAGCACACAATCCTAGAGGGTGTTGAAATAATGCCTCGTCATTGCTGCCGTCTTTGTGTCCAAATACAAATAGTCCATGACCTATGATGGTTCTAACATAATTTGTCTTCAGGTCTATTTCTCGGACTGAAGATGTTTCACTATCTGTAAAGTATACTATGTCACCATACACAAAAATTCCGCTTGTTTGAGCAAGTTGTGCATGCATTCTGTCGCCATCTATAATATTTTCATGGCCGCTTCCTGCAAATGGTTTTGCTAAATCTGTCATAGTGTCATATGTCCAAATCTGATGATTCCCAGCCATTGCAATGAAAACGATGTTATCTTTAACTGCAACATCCCAAGGAGAAGAAATGGAAACATCTTTTCCTTTTCCACCTATTGATCTCCAGGGTCCCTGTACCCCTGTTCCAACTAGTGTTATTACTTGATTTTTTTCTAAATCTATGACTCTTAATGCATGATTTTCCGTATCTGCAACATACAGCAAGTTGTCCTTCCATACTACACCTTGAGGTCTAAAAAATGAAGATTCTGAAAATTTTCCGTCTGTCAATCCTGTCTTGCCACTACCAATGGTATGTTCAATTTTTCCTGAAAGATCAGTTATGATTATTCTGTTATGATTCGAATCTGATATTGCAATTCTTCCTTTGGAAATTGAGATTTTTCCTGGAAAAGATAGGGTTGTTTGACTTCTTTGTATTGTACTTGTAATCTTGATTGGCTCTCTTGCCAGTGTACGGGCTCTCTCATGTTTTTCCAAAAGAACATCAATCGTATCTTCTATCATCTCCTTCTGACCTTCTCCTGATTGCCTATATACCAAAATTCCATTTGGGTCAATTATGACAATCGTGGGCCATCCGCCTACTCCAAACTTGTTCCAAACTACCATTTCTTTGTCTACTAGTACTGGGTGCTGTACTTCATATCGCATTACAGCTTGTTCGATATTTTTTCTATCTTTTTCATTGAAAAATTTTGCAGAATGAACTCCAATGAAAATAACAGGCCTATCTTTGTATTTTTTTTCAAGTTCGGCAAGTACAGGTAATGTATGCATACAATTTATGCAACAATAAGTCCAAAAGTCTAAAACTATGATGTGACCCCTGAGTTTCTCAAGTGAAAGTGGTTCTTTTGTATTAATCCAGTCAAAATCTGTAGGAAATTCAGAAGCCTTGGTCACTTTGGAAAATATGTCGTCAAGCATGTGATGAATTTGAGATTTTGATTATAAAAATTGATACTGCTGGTATTCTTTAATTCTATATTTTGTAGAAAGTACTTTTTTAAAATATTAGAATCCTGCAACTACAGGGTCTGAAGGTTTCATTATCTCACGTAGTAGAATGGTAGCGTATGAACCCCGTGAGAGTGTAAAATCGATATAGGGTTCTTTTATTGCAAAATCCTTACACATCATTACCACTTGTCTGAATCCTCCTTCCTCACTTGCTTCTTGCATCTCTTTTACAAAAAAGTCCTTTGGAGTTATTTGCTGCTCTACAAGTATCTGGGAAATGAAATTGTCAAATCTATTCTTTTTCGAATACGAATATCCAACAAGTGGAACAGCTAATCTCTGAAGAGGATCGTTTTCATATCTTCCAAGATTATCATCTTTATCAAAACATACATCACCTTGTTTTGGTTGTAGTAAATCTTCACCAAATTCGTATGCTTGTGATACTGCCTGATTGAATACAAAAGACTGGAATGCTTCAACAAAGAATCTTCTCAACTGAATTGGTATTGCACGTAACGCCTTGAGTGAATCTCCATGGTTTATCATTTCATCTAAGACAATTCTCTCAATGTCCATTTGTGGGGGAACTTCCTTGAAGACCTTGGTATAATTTGACTTGTCCTTGAGCATTTCACGTATCTTGTTGTTGTGTGGTAGATCGTGCTCTGATGTGTAAGAAAGTAAAGTCTCTACCGCATAATCAAAATTTTTCTGCAAGATTGCCTTTCCTATCAAATGTGATACAGGTCTTCTACTTCCAAATCTTTGATATCCAAAAAAGTTGATTATTTTATCCTGCTCGTTAAACTTGGAAATCTTTGAAAAATCTGCATCTTCTATCTTTATCTTGAAATGATTTCCAATCATGTCTTTTTTTGTTAGAGGTTTTTGTAGTAAACCAATCTTCTCAAGTGTGTATCTGTTTGTGACTAGAGTATTAGTAGATCTCCCAGTTGTCATGTCACAAACATATTGCTCTGTAGTAGCATTTGCATCTTTGAGTCCTAATGCCTTGAGTCTTAGACCATATTTTGTAAAAATATCTGATAATGCATGATTTGTATCAATGCCTTGTTTTTTTAGTTTGTATACTGCGTAACTCCCTGAGGAAGAAATCTTGTCAAGTGATTTTTCTCTTAATATCTCCGATACAAAGAACTGCTCGGGTGATGATTTTATTTTTCCTCCAGTGCCATCTGTTTTTGTACAATAAATAGAAATTCCAATCAGTTTGTCTAGATTGGGAACCACTTCTTACTCTAGTGTGACGTCAATATATTTTGAAACTGTGACATCATTATATCTTGCACCTATCAAAACTTTGTAAGTACCAGTGACGGCAAAATTGTCTGCGGATATGGTTACCTTGACAGTCTTTGGCTTGTCTACTGTAACTTGAGTATTGTCTGGTGTAATTGAGATATTTTGTGTACCTGCAGTGTTTGCTGTAATGATTGATACTGGAGATGTTAATTGTTCGTGTGGATTGATGTTTAATGAAATTGTTGTATTTTGTCCGCGATGTACAGTAATTGAAGTATCTGATGAATTAACATCAATTGGTAATGCTACACTAGAATCTAAAACACCTATGTTATTTTCAACCCATTCTGAAAACCATACCTTGTTATGATCTACTGTGAAGTCTAATACTTGAGCTACTCCACAGTCTTGCAAAGTTCCACAATCAGACCAGTTAGGATTCTTAGAAGGAACGAGATATTCTACAAGAGACTGGGTTGATGGATCAAATACTCCTAAACTATTTGCAACTTGTTCGTTAAACCATAGTCTTCCCTTGTCATCAAAGTGATTCCAATATGGTCTTGATATTGGAGTCTTGATTAGTCCTGATACATTTCCATATGATGACATTGGAGGTGGAGAAGTTAGATGTCCTGTAAATTGTTTAGTGATGGGATCAAAATCATAGAAAAGACTGCTTGCAGTATCCATTATCCATAATTTTCCTGAAGAATCAATTGTAATTCCATTGGGTGCCTGAACTTCTTGAGGTAGAGCATATTGTGTAAAGTTGCCTGTCTTTTGATCATAGCTTACTAGAGTTCCACCTTGTTGGTATATCCAAACTGTATACCAAACCTTACCTGTAGGATCCGTTACCATTGTACTGGTAAAGTTATAGTTTCCAGGTGATGGAATGGCTGTTACACCAAGATCAGGACCTATATGATCTGTAGTAAAGACTCCAATCTTTTTTCCGGTAAAGTCGTTGACGTATACATTCTTTCCATCAATGAATAACATCTGTGGGAAAGAACCTTCAGATGTTGCACTCTTTGGGAATGTAAATCTAGTATAACTCTTGTCTGTTGGATTAAATTTCCAGACCAAGTTGTGCTGTGAATCTGTAAACCAAATGTTTCCATCCTGTGCAGTACCTAGACCCCACATCATAGATTTTTCTCCCTTTTGCCATTGTACGTTGTTAAATTCTTGGAATGTCTTTGACGAAGGATCAAACTTGGCCAAGTTTCC
>JAGWGA010000160.1 GCA_028867675.1 Nitrososphaerota archaeon
GCAGACTATCTAGAAAACAAACAAGGCAGGTCTGCACTTGATATAGGAACAGGATCTGGAATAATTGCAAAAACTCTGTCTAAAAATTTTTCACTTGTTGTTGCAACAGACATTAACATTTTTGCTCTGAAAAAAGCTCATGAGGTTATTGACAATTGTATTTGTTGTAATGCTGCTGATGCACTACAGTATGGTTTTGATCTTATTGTATGTAACTTGCCATACTTACCATCTGATGAATTACAGGATCTTGCAGTGGATGGTCTTCATAACGGTGTGGATATTCCAAGTATGATAATTAAATCAGCCACTCCAAGAATCATGCCAGGAGGCAAGCTGATATTTCTTACATCTTCTCTTGCAGATTATAATACCATCATACAGTTATGCAAGTCTCTTGGATTTGATGCAAGCATTGTAGCAAAAAAGAAATTATTCTATGAAGAACTAGTAATTGTTGAATGCACAAAGAATTGACATGAATCCTAATATGATTTTCTCACAAAAAGTACATCTGGTTTATCTGCAAAGGTGAATAATTGACATTGTTGAGGTTTTCCAATTTGGTGT
>JAGWGA010000161.1 GCA_028867675.1 Nitrososphaerota archaeon
AGATTAGTTGGATAGACTCGTTTTTTTCCTGAAAACATGGAAAAGTATACTCTATTGATGACTATCATATAGTTTGGAGATTCTTCCAATATTCCATCTCCTCCATCAACAAATGCAATCTTTCTTGGATTCTGAATATCTTTTATTTCAACAAAGTTTTCAGGTATGATTGGAAATGTCTTGGATTTTCCATCTGAAAATATGATATCTGTATGCTCTTTTTCAGAAAGATGCTCCTGTAGATCTTCAATTAATGATCTTATTGGATTTTCTTGCATGATTTTACACCACTGTATCCTGGATTTCCAAGTTTTTATCAGATTTTGTGCCTAAAAAAACCACTTTGAACATATAACACATTTGCCTACGCGGATAAAATGTTTCTCGTTTGAAGTATGTTTGTCCTACAGTTGATACCAAATCAACTTTTAGCGAACTAATTAATGGCAGTATCTGGTAATGATATAACATGTTTGAAAACGAAAGGACCTGGGGCAGGTTTGTAGATAATAATTCTACTGACGAATTTCACAAAAAGTTTGATAGTGCTATAGATGAGGTACGAAAAGA
>JAGWGA010000162.1 GCA_028867675.1 Nitrososphaerota archaeon
TCTGTCAAAGATAGCGATGACTTGATAGATGGAAAAATAACTCAAAAACTAGAATCAAGACTTGATATGCTTGCAAGGGACCTGGTTGTATATGGAAACGTCCTGCGCCAACAGTTTGTAAAAGACTTGGGCGATTCTAGCAATACATTTGCATCAAGATATAGGAAATAGACTCGAGACAGTCTTGTTGTTTTTGGTTCTGGTAGATGGTTCTATTTTACAATCAATACTGGACACTTGGAATGCTGAGACACTGCGCTGGCAACGCTTCCAAGCAACATTTTCTTGAATCCACCAAAGCCTCGTGACCCCATTACGATTAGATCCACATTGTGAGTGTCCTCATATGTTATCAGTGAATCTGGAACTGATCTTACTTCTAACACGTCACTTTTGTATTGTATCTTTAGTTCCTTTAATCTTGATTCTAGAACTGATATTGATTTTAGCGCATCTTCTTTTAATAATTTTGCAGTCTCAATGTATGCAGTTCCAAAATATGGCTCGGTTGGAACCTGCATCAAAACACATGTCACTATGCTTACACTGGCATTATATTTTCCTGCAAG
>JAGWGA010000163.1 GCA_028867675.1 Nitrososphaerota archaeon
CGATCAACGCATATTCTTTATGAATATTCATCTTATTTGCGATTAAGTAGAATGGATATTTATGTATATTTAAAAAAGGTGCTGTTACCTTGTCGGTACACGATTCTTCGTTTTAGAATCAAAGTCTAGATTCCTCTCATTCTAGATATTTGGTGTGAATTATGCTTTTTTATTGGTAAATCCTATAAACTGGCAAAAGTGGATTGAGATATGATAAATGATAGAGAAAGAAGAGTTCTATTTGGACTGCTAATAGCATTGGCTCTAGGTAGTGGTGCAGTATATCTGGGAACTACCCCCTCAACAGGTTCTTCAAATGTTCTCTATGCAATTCTTTTAGGTATTGGTTCTGCCATTGGATTTTGGTTTGCTCTAAAAGGTAGATAATTAGCAAAGTCGAAGATTTCGACTAAGATGGGGCATATTGATAAATTTTCATGTCCCGACTGGAAACAGAGAGAATTATGTACCGACAAGGTAACAGCACCTTAAAAAATGAAAAAGTAGAGCGTCCTAGTATTTTGGCATAAATCTTAGTCCAGTCTTTGCTGAAACTGCAATTATTGAT
>JAGWGA010000164.1 GCA_028867675.1 Nitrososphaerota archaeon
ACAATTACTGGTAGTGTTTGAAAATTATTCTTAGGAGTTGATTTTGATTGATATGTGTCAGATTCTGCTACAAGAACATATGATGTTGCTCTAGGGTCTAAATCAGATGTAACACTGAATTGTGAATCTTTTCCAGAATCAACATCAATTGGATTAGATACACCTATCCTAACCACCCGTTGAAATGCATCATATAAAACCAGATAGACTTTAGTGTTAAGTGATTTTTGTGCACCGTTATTATGCACATTGCCAGAAAGAATTAGTTTATCAGAGACTTGTAAAAGCCCTGGTGAAATATCCAACACCTGCTGTTTTATCGATGATGAATCAAATGGTCCCATATTTACTTGGACAGTAGCAATTGACGGGTCAGACTTTGTAGAAGAGATCATAAAGGGAGCTGTACCATGAGGAGGAATTACTTGGAGAAGTGTCGTTCCAGTTTTAGATTCTATTATGTTGGTTCCATCACTATTCATGAATTTGGCGTATACAGTCACCTTATAGATTGGAATATCGTTGTCATTTTGAACTTCACCTAGTACTACAGTAGTACCATTACTT
>JAGWGA010000165.1 GCA_028867675.1 Nitrososphaerota archaeon
CACCAATGTCAAGCCTCTTTCTCATGCCTCCGGAATATGTGACTGCAGCCTCGTGTTGCCTGTCATCTAGTTCTATAATACCAAGAATCTCGTCTATCCTCTTTGTTCTGATATCCTTTGGTATGTGGTTTAGTCTTGCCTGCAGTTCCAGGTTTTCCCTGCCTGTGAGATATTCATCAATTGTAGAATCCTGTTGCACGTAACCGATATTTTGTCTGACATTTTTTGCGTGTGTTGTAACATCAAATCCTGCAACAAGTGCCCTGCCAGATGTTGGTTTGAGCAATGTAGTCAGGATCATTATTGTAGTACTTTTTCCTGCGCCGTTTGGACCAAGAAAACCAAAGATTTCACCGTTTTCTACTTTGATTGAAACTTCGTCAACTGCCTTCAGACCACTGCGATAAACTTTGGACAGCTTGTCAGTCTCTACGGCGTGCAATGAAGACTGGGAGATTAATCTATTATAAATTGCTACTATATACCATCATGCGATATAATAAAATAAAAAAGATAGAAAAGAGATTAAGGATTTTTGTATTCGTCTTTTGCTTGTCTGAGAATTA
>JAGWGA010000166.1 GCA_028867675.1 Nitrososphaerota archaeon
AAAAAGAGGCTTTCCTTCATCTAACCTACCCTCTAAACTCTCTCGTTCTTTTAGATATTCATCAACTGCTTTACTGCCATCAAATCCAACAAACGTAACGTATCTCGATTTTGCAGAGTTCGCATATACCACTAATTTCTTGCACCCATCTTTGTAATCTGTAAGATCGTCAACCCTCATTTCATAAAGACTACCAAGTCTTACGCCCGAATTAGCCATCAATAAAATGATAGCCTTTGACCTTTTGTCGGTAGTCATTTCTACCAGTTCTCTAATTTCAAATGGCTTCCACGTACCACGACCTTGTGGTGTCTGTTCTTCTGGTATCCCTCTTCGGAATCGCTTTAATGATATATCTGACTTGTCAAGTGTAGTTAGGACATTCTGCACACTTGCAAGAAAACTCTTATGATATGATACAGACTTGCCCTGAATATTATTTTGATATGCACCTACCCATCTCTTGATTTGTTCAGCAGTTCCATACCTAAAATCATCAGTAGTTATACGATTGAAGGCTAGGAATTGCCAGAAATGCCAGATGTAGTTTTTCTTGGTTTCAACT
>JAGWGA010000167.1 GCA_028867675.1 Nitrososphaerota archaeon
GGGATCTTGAGTACAGTTGATGCTGGATCGCAAAGCAGTGTAGCAATATATGCTGGTAATGTAGGAGCACCGCAATCAATTACTGTGGAAAGCAAATCATAGGGGGTCTAAGAAATATCCTCTTTCTTTTCTTTTTTATTTTTGGTGAATAAATGATGAATCATAAATCAAAAAAATCGCAAGAGATAGAAACTTTTCTGGAAAAACAGATTATCGATGAAGGACAAAACCAAATTCCATCAGGTTATGAGATAGTAAAAAAATATCCATTACAGCCTCCTTTTAGTTATGCAAATATTTTGTATAATAAAGAAAAATCAACCTATCTCTATTTTGTGGATGAGCTACGATTAAACAGAGAAGATACGATGATCTTTCAGACTCTTTACAAACTGATAGAAGAAAGTCTGGAATCTCCATCAAAATCTGGTAATAATCAAAATTTTGAAGAGCATCTAAACATGATTCTCAAAGAAAATGAGAAGATGTTTTTGAATCATTCTAGTATGAGTAGCATTGAGAAAGTAAAATATTATTTGAAACGCGATATTGTGGGGTTTGGAC
>JAGWGA010000168.1 GCA_028867675.1 Nitrososphaerota archaeon
GCAAAAAATTTGTACTATTAGAAACAATCTTGAAATATTTTATAAAAATTTCAAGTCAGAGTTTAGTCTTTGAAAAGTATACCCAGCAAATCTTATCAGATGCTACTTGTATGATGTTTGGTTAGTATTTGTCCCATTTGTCATGGCCAGTTTAGACATGATATCTTCACCATGTTGTGCAACAGGAATAGGACCAGTGTTTGGACGTTGTAAACTCCATATTGCATGTATCCACTTGGTTTTTTCGCCTTTTGCGCATATGTGATCACCACAGATTTTGCTATCACCAAAACTTGCAGATGTATGCCTGTTGTCAAAAACGGTTCTAACTTGTAACGCACTAGCCTGCTGAGATGAGATAACCATCATGGAGGTAATCAAGGCAAACATAACTGTAAAAACCAAAACCTTTGTGTTCAATTCGATGTATGTGTAAAATCACAAGATAAAAAGAATTCGTTAACTGTCATACGTAAAATTCCAATAATGTGTTCAACCAAAAATGAGATCAAGCTACAAGGGATAGCAACTTTGACAAAAGTTTAATATAAAACACTTAGACC
>JAGWGA010000169.1 GCA_028867675.1 Nitrososphaerota archaeon
GTTGCAATTGCAAATTCATTTCCTTGCTCAAACAGAACGCTCATCAATTTTCTATAGTTCTCGTCTACTGCATGCCTGGTTCTATGTGCATTCTTTGGATTCTCGTGGTATGCTCCCTTGACTAGGCGAATCTTTGCACCTTTTTTTAAAAGCATATCGAGGTCACTCTGGGTGCGCTTGAGATTTGCCTGTATTACCACTCCTAGCCTTTCGTATTTTTCAAAGAGGTTCAAGTATATCTTCAACGTGTCATCTGTAAATTCTGATGATTCCATGTCTATCCAAACAAAAGACTGGAACTGTAATGATTTTTCTATTATGGTATCCAAATTTCCAAGACATTCTTTGGAACTGATTGCAAGTCCGACCTGTGTAGGTTTTATTGACAGTCCTCCAGTGATTTTTGATTTGCGCAAGTTTGAAACAAGTGTGAGATAGTCTGAGACTGTTTGGTCTACTTTTTGTTTTGACGTCATATGTTCGCCAAGTTTATTCAATATGGCACCCATGCCGTTCTCATTTGCCTGATGTGCTGATTTGAGGGCATCATCCATGGTGTCA
>JAGWGA010000016.1 GCA_028867675.1 Nitrososphaerota archaeon
CATCCATCTTGTAGATCACATCAAATAAGCTATGGTAGAGCTTTCTTGCACTACCTCCGGGAAGGTCAACTCTTCCGCAATTTCCTACAAAAAGAGTATCTCCTGAGATTATTTTTCCATCTCCAACAAGACAGATACTATCTTTTGAATGTCCCGGAGTATGTATCACAGTAAGTTCAGAATTACCAAACTTTATTTTTTCACCATTAGATAATTTGACATCGTTTTTCAGAGTAGAATATTCATGCTGTAATATTTTAGAGTAGGTGTGTTTTATCATTGCATCATTTCCTATAGTATGATCAAAGTGATGATGTGTGTTTATGATGTATTTTATTTTTAAATCATTTCTTTCTATGGTTTCTATTACCAAGTCCAAGTCCCATGATGGGTCTATAACTACAGCTTCCTTTGTTTCTTCATCTTCAAGAACATAGGTAAAGTTCTGCATATTTCCTACTTCAAGTTGATACACTTTCATAATACACCAATCTCCGCTTCTGGAGGTATACCTATTTTCTCAACTATTATTTTTCCACACATATCTTGATTTTTTGGCATTCCAATTTTCATTTTATGAAAAGTTATAGTGATATCAGCTTTTACACATTTGTCATGTACTAATCCTGTATCAGGATCAAGACCAGTTGGCACATCAACAGCCACTTTGAAGGCATCAGATTGATTTATGAGATCTATTGCTGATGAGTATGGTTCTCTAATTTTTCCAGATATTCCAGTTCCAAGAATTCCATCGATTATTATTTCAGCAGAATTTACAAGCCCACTAGTTTCAGATGCAAGTACAAGATTTACAGAATTCATCTTCTCCAAAATTTTCCAGTTAGATCTTGCTTCTTCAGTTTTTATCTTATCAGGATGTCCTAGAAGTATTACCGTAGGTTGACATCCAAACCCAGTCAAATGTCGTGCTACAACAAAAGCATCACCCCCATTATTTCCCAAACCAGCAAAAACAGTAACTTTTTTGGATTTTAAATCTGAAAAACGTTCAACTACATGTCTTGCCATAGCAGCGCCTGCATTTTCCATCATAAGTTTTCTAAAAAAACCCATTTGATGTCCATTCTCTTCAATTTGCATCATTTGTTTTACAGTGATTTCCATAATAATGTAGAATTCTATGTCAAATAAGGGCTTTACCAAAATACACATTCACACAGGAAATAAAAAATAACATCATCGGATGTAATTTAAAATTCAGATATACAAGATATAACAATAGTTTGTAATCAATCAATTTGAAAATTATTTTAAATTTTTAATGCGGGAGAAGGGATTTGAACCCTCGAAATCCTAAGATACTAGCCCCTCAAGCTAGCGCCTTTGACCAGGCTGGGCGACTCCCGCACATTTGGTTTTACCCATGTATGGTTTTTATAAGCCTTGATTACTTTTTGTGTCTGTGCTGATTCCTGTTAGATGTTTTAGTTGTGGAAATTTGATTGCTGACAAGTTTAAAGAATATCAAAATCGTGTAAAAAGTGGGGAAGATCCAAAAAAAGTTTTAGATTCTTTTGGTTTCAAAAGATATTGTTGTAGAGCAATGATATTGACATCGGTTGAGACAATACACCAAGTCATTCCATTTTTCGAAGCAATTAGAAGAAGAGAACAAGAAGTAAGATCTGAATTAGAATAGAATGCCTCTGATTACCTCAATCAAAGGTAGAGTACTTTACAATAGTAGAGGAAGTCAGACTATAGAAATTGATGTAATATCAGACAATCAACATATGGGACGAGTATGCGCTCCCTCAGGTGCAAGTGTTGGAAAATACGAAGCACAAAGTTTTCCTCAAAACAAGCCAGAAAAGAGCCTAGAGATTTTAAAAAAGAACGCAAAGAAATTTGTCGGTCTTGATCCATCAAACCTTAAAGTAATTCATGAGACCTTAAGAGAAATCGATTCTACACCGAATTATTCTCAAGTTGGAGGTTCACTTGCATTTGCATTAACCATTGCATCAATTGAGTCTGCTTCGAGATCTTTAGATGTACCCATGTTTAAGATAATGACAAAAAATTCAACTTTTAGATTTCCATTTCCTCTTGGAAACATTATAGGAGGTGGGGCACATGCTGGTCCCGGTACACCAGATATTCAAGAAATTCTAGTTTGTGCTACCGGTTCTAAAACTATTCGTGATGCAATTGAAGTTAACTTAATTGTGCATAAAGAAGTAGGAAAAATTCTAGCTAAAAAGGATCCGAGCTTTACAAATGGAAGAGGAGACGAAGGTGGTTGGGCTCCCAAATTGAAAAATGATGAGGCCTTGGAAATAGCTGCAAAAGCTTGTGAGCAGCTTGGTTTTACATTAGGAAAAGAAGTTTCGTTAGGAGTGGATTTTGCTTCGTCCACACAATGGAATGAGAAAAAAAAGAGATATGTATACAACAGAGCAGGTTTTGATAACACATCACAAGAACAGATTGAATTTGCTTCTAAAATAATAAAAAAATACAAACTTGTCTACGCAGAAGATGCTGTCCATGAGGAAGCTTTTGAAGATATGGCGGTTTTGACCAAAAGGTTCCCTCGTGTACTAATAACTGGTGACGATTTGTTGGTAACAAATACAAAGATTCTCAAAAAAGCGGTAAAAATAAGGGCGTGTAGTGGCGCCATATTAAAAGTAAATCAGGCAGGAAGTCTCTATGATGCTTTAGAGTTTGCAAAAGAGGCAAACAATAACAATGTAAAACTGATTACATCCCATCGATCTGGAGAATCTACCGACTCCCACATATCACATATTGGACTTGCAACAAAATCAAAGATGCTAAAGGTAGGAGTTCTAGGAGGAGAAAGAATAGCGAAACTTAACGAATTGGTACGACTATCAGAGTATGATTTAATACGTGGAATGGCCGAGATTTAGAAACACGCAATGAGCAAGCAAGACGACTTTGAACACATGGAGAAGTACGTATTATCCACAGGAATAAGAGTTGGAACTCAAGTAAAAACAAAATTCATGAATTCATTTGTTACAAAGGCAACAAATGAAGGGTTATACATCATCGATAGCAAGAAAACATTATCAAGAATTCAGACCGCTGCCAAATTTATCAATAGAGCAGATATTACAAAAGTTCTAGTTTGCTCAGGTAGAGAATATGCAAGTACTCCTGTTGAGAAATTCTGTGAGATTACAGGTGCAACACCAATGCTTGGAAGATTCATGCCAGGAACTCTGACAAATCCATCATTACCATACTATAGAGAACCAGAATTAGTTTTCATTTCAGATCCTCAGGTAGATGAACAAGCAATTGTGGAAGCTACCAATGCAGGAATTCCAGTCATAGGTATTTCCAACACAGATAATGTTACTTCTAAAATTGATTTGGTAATTCCAGCAAACAATAGAGGAAGAAAATCCCTAGCTGCTACTTATTGGCTATTAGCAAGAGAGATTCTAATGCAAAAAGGTAAGCTAAAAGATGCAGAGTCTATGAAATACAAAATAGATGATTTTGAGACAAAGATAACCGAAGAAGAACTAGAAGAAGAAAGTGAGAGAATGTCGCCTTCAAGAATGAGAACACAGAGGCAATAACACAATGCAGGTAAGGACGCCAGCTGTTGCTGGAATGTTCTATCCAAAAACAAATCAAGAGTTAAAATCAAGCATAAAGAATTGTTTTCTACACAGTTTTGGTCCCGGAAAATTACCACCTTCACAAGATAATAAAAAAATTATTGGTGCAATATGTCCTCATGCCGGATACGAATATTCTGGTCCAATAGCTGCAAATTCATACTATACAATATCCTCACAAAGACCTGATCTTGTAATAATAATTGGTCCAAATCATTGGGGAATAGGACGAGACGTTGCATCAATGAAAGAAGGAATATGGAAAACCCCTATAGGAGATATCGAAGTAGATACAGAATCCGCAATTGAAATTAACAAGATTTGCAAATTGATAGAATTAGATTCTTTTTCCCATACAAGGGACCATTGTTTAGAAGTACAACTTCCGATGCTTCAAGAGATATTTTCTTGTAAATTCAAAATTTTACCTTTAATTTTAATCGACCAAAGTCATCGTACCATAATTGAAATTGGTAAAGCTATAGCAAAGATTGCAAAGATTAAGAATACCATCATAATTGGTTCCTCAGATTTCACTCATTACGAATCAAATGATTTTGCACATATGCAGGACAAATCTTTGATAGAAACAATAGTAAGTTTGGACGTAGACAAGTTTTACCGGGTTTTACAAGAAAAACATGTTAGTGCATGTGGATATGGAGCGATTGCATCCACCATGATAGCTTGCAAGGAACTTGGAGCAACTAAGGGCACCTTGATCAAATATGCCACTAGTGGTGACATAACAGGCGAAAAAAACTCAGTGGTTGGATATGCATCGATAGTTTTTTCATGAAATCCATTGCATCTGCACCTGGAAAAATCATACTTTTCGGGGAGCATTTTGTGGTGTATGGCATCAAAGCAATACTATGTTCTATAGACAAGAGAATAACTGCAACATCACAATTTTTGGATGAGAAGATAATCAGAGTAAGATCATCGTTAGGAGATTCAGTTATGGATCTAAATTCATTAAATAATTTAGAAAATGTGCCACAAAAATTTATGAAACCATTTTTTTACATTGCACAAAAAGCAATAGAAGAAAATTCCACAAAGCAAGGTATTGAGATAGTTTTAGAATCAGAGATACCTACAGGAGTAGGACTTGGTTCATCATCTGCAGCATGTGTTGCAGCTACAGCTTCTGTCAACGGATTGTTTGTTAGATTAACAAAAGACGAAATTGTAAAAAAAGCCATAGAGGCAGAACGTACCATATTTGAACAGAATTCAGGTGCGGATTCATCAGTTTCCACATTTGGTGGACTAATGTTATATGATCTAAAGAATGGTTTTCAAAATATTTCATCTAGAAATGACTTGAATTTTATAATAGCAAACTCTGCTCAGGTTCATGATACTCAAGATGTTGTAAGACAAGTCAGAAATTTTAAAGAAAAAAATGAAGATATTTTTAGAAAATTATGTGAGCAAGAAGTCGAGATAGTTAACAATGCAACAATAGCCTTGAAAAAAAATGATTTGAATCAGTTAGGTTCATTGATGTTAAAAAATTATGAGTTGTTAAAACAAATAGGAATTTCAACAGAAAAAATTGATTTGTTAGTAAGAGAGGCAAAAAAGACATCCTATGGAGCAAAGATAACAGGAGCCGGTGGAGGAGGATGTATTATTTCACTTGTTGACAATTCCAACATGAAAAATACTTTAGATAGTCTAAGAAAACTTTCGGATTGTTTTTTAGCAAAAATAGATTACAAAGGACTTTTGTATTCATAAAATTGACCAAGATTTAGTTCTAAATAAAATTTTACTATTTGCAAGACAGGCATTTGTTAAGAAAGAAAAAATAGCAAAATTGTCACCTTATACCAATCAAAGAATTTCCTAATCGCCATGTGATTTCAGGGAGATACTTTTTAAAACCGTTCATAGCACTGATAAAAATCATGATCTTGATGAAACTTGGCGGTTCAATAATTACCGACAAAGAAAAACCATTGACAGCCAACAGGAATTCAATAAGAAAGATTGCATCAAGTCTCAAAAATGTAAAGGAGCCAATCGCAATCATACATGGTGGAGGTTCTTTTGGACATTATTGGTCAGTAAAGTATGATATGCATACAAAACCACAAAGATACAGTGTCAAGGGAGTTTCTGTTGTCAAAAATTCAATGGTAGAACTAAACAAAATTGTATTAGAATCATTTCTAGAATCTGGTCTAAAACCATATTGTTTACCTCCAAGTGATTTTATGATTGGAGATAAGCCACTAATCAATAAAGTTAAAGAAATTCCAAAGATTGCAAAGACAGGATTAACGCCAATTTCCTATGGTGATGCAATGTGGTTTGGAAAAAATAAGTTTTACATCTTGTCTGGAGATAGAATCATGGGAATTCTTTGTAAACTATTACGTCCTCGTCTTGCAATTTTTATTACAAATGTGGATGGAGTATATTCAGATATGAAAGAAAAGAGACTTTTGAGAGAGATTACTAAAGAGAAACCGATTACCTCGGAAGTAGCAATGGATGTTACCGGAGGGATGTCACGTAAAATAAAAGAAGCATTTAGCATATCAAAAGGTGGAACAGATGTTTTCTTTGTTAATGGAAATATTCCAAAAAGAATAACAGATGCAATAAATGACAAGGGTTTTGAGGGAACAATATTTAGAGGATAATCATGGAATATCTAATTCTTGTAGACAGTAATGATAATCAAATAGGAACTGAAGAGAAAGTAAAATGTCATTTGCCCAATGGAAAACTTCACAGAGCTTTTACCATATTTTTATTCAATAAAGAGGGAAAGATGTTGCTTACGCAGAGAAGTAAAGATAAGATGTTATGGCCAGGAGATTGGGATGGAACCGTAGCTAGTCATCCAAGACAGTCAGAGAATTATATTTCATCTGCAGAAAGAAGACTACCTGAAGAATTAGGAGTAAGTTGCAAATTAGATTACTTACACAAGTTTGAGTATCATGTTCCCTACAAAGACATTGGATCTGAAAATGAAGTTTGTGGTACTTTAATCGGCATATTAGATGAACCTTCAAAGATAAAGCTTGTAGAAGGAGAAATTTCAGATTTCAAGTGGGTTACATTTGAAGAGTTATTATCTGAAATAAAAAAGACTCCTCACATTTTCTGTCCATGGCTACTTGTCGCACTGTATTTTCTACCAGAGTCAAGTCAAAATATCAATGACAGACATAAAGAGATTATAAAAATGTGGAATAAAAGCGACTTAAAGAGTAGACTAGAAGAACCGTTAAAACATCATTTTCCAGATAATAAATGGGAGTTAAAAAGAGAATGAAATTAGAAACACTTGCAGATACAGCATCCAAGATAGATTCATTTCTATCAGATAGACTTTCTGGAGAACCAAGAGATCTATATCATGCAGCAAGTTATTTGATTGATCACGGAGGAAAAAGATTGAGACCATATATGGTCATAAAGAGTTGTCAACTTTTAGGAGGAACTACAAAACAAGCCATGCCTGCAGCAGCAGCAGTTGAGATGATACACAATTTTACACTTGTTCATGATGATATCATGGATAATGATGAAGTAAGACATGGTGTGCCTACAGTTCATGTAAAATTTGGAATGCCAATAGGAATCCTTGCAGGAGATTTGTTGTTTTCAAGAGCATTTGAGACCATTTCAAAGCCTTACCTCCATAAATCAAGAGATGTGGGCTTGAATTTAGTTACTACATTAGCAAAAGCCTGTACAGATGTGTGTGAAGGTCAAGCACTTGACATCATCATGGCAAAATCAAGTAAGATACCAAATGAAAATCAATACATAAAGATGATTGAGAAAAAAACATCTTCATTATTTGTAGCATCATGTGCAATGGGAGCAATAACAGCAAACAGAAAGTTCACCGATGTAACAAGACTATCCACCTTTGGAAGAAACCTAGGAATTGCTTTCCAGATAATTGATGATCTAATCGGAGTCATAGGCGATCCCAAGATTACAAAAAAGCCTGTTGGAAATGACATCAGAGAAGGAAAAAAGTCACTTCCAATTTTGATGGCAATTAAAAAAGCAAATAATCAAGAAAAGAAGATAATTCTTAATGCTTTTGGTAATTCCTCTGTTTCAAAAAGTGAAGTTGAAAAAGCTGTTTCTACAATTTCTTCTCTTGGTATAGAAAAGACAATAAAACAAAAGGCTACACTGCATTCTAACGCAGCCAAGAAATCCATATCAATATACAATGGATCTGCAAAAAAAGAACTGCTCTCTTTGCTTGATTTCGTGGTAGAGAGGAGTCTTTAGTTGGATGAGGAATTAAAAAGAGCAATTCGAGGAATTGCTCTTCTGAATGCGTCTGAACACGATGGAAAAACTAGAAATGATTCAATTATTTCAAAAGTAATTGGTACCAAGCCAGAACTTCGCTCTAGAATCAAAGATATCATTCCACTTATTTCACAAGAAGTAATTGATGTTAACAAATTATCAGTCGAGTCACAAAAAGAGGAACTTGAGAGTAAATATCCAGAATTATTAATAGTAAAACCAAAATCTGAGAGAATAGGTCTTCCGCCTCTTGAAGGTGCAGAACAAGGCAATGTAATAACACGTTTTCCTCCTGAACCTAATGGTTATCCTCACATCGGACATGCAAAGGCATCGATAATTGACGAAGAGTATGCAAAAATGTACGGAGGTAAACTGATTCTAAGATTCGATGATACTAATCCAGAGAAGGAAAGATTGGAGTATTATGCTGCAATTAAAGTCGGTCTAGATTGGCTAGGTGTAAAATATGATCTTGTAAAAAACACATCTGATGACATGGAGTTAATTTACAAAAAAGCTAGAGAACTCATAGATGCGGGTCATGCATATGTTTGTACATGTGATAAAGAATCAATTAGCAAAAACAGAAGAGAAATGTTGTCTTGTAAATGCAGATCTGGCAATCTTGAACAAAACATTACTCGTTGGAACAAAATGTTTGAAAAATTCAAACCGGGAGAAGCCATTGTTCGATTTCTAGGAGATATGAGTTCAGAGAATACCGTCATGCGAGATCCAACTTTATTAAGAATAATAGATGAAACGCATCCAATCCATAAGGATAAGTACAGAGTTTGGCCAAATTATGATTTTGCGGTTGCCATAGAAGATAGCATAGATGGGATTACTCACGCATTTAGAACTAAAGAATACGAACTGCGAACTGAACTCTACTACTCACTTTTAGATAAACTAGGTATGCGTAAACCAAAGATGATGGAATTTTCAAGGTTAGAGTTTGAAGGAATGCCTGTTTCTAAAAGAGTGTTAAAGCCTCTAGTAGAAGAAGGAAAAGTATCAGGGTTTGATGATCCGAGACTTCCCACTCTTGAAGGATTACGCAGAAGAGGAATAGTTCCTGAAGCTATTAGAAAATTTGTTATCTCTCTAGGATTTACTAAATCAGATACTTTACCACCATTTGAAACACTTGAATCATTTAATCGAAAAATTGTAGATCCTACAAGTGTAAGATTATTCATGGTTTTTGATCCTGTAAAATTAACAGTGAATAACAATAATCTCACTGAAGTTGAAATTACAAATCATCCACAAAATGATATGGGTAAAAGACGAATCAAGATAGATGGTAAATTCTTCATACCTGCACAAGATATCAAGACATTGAATGTCGGTGATGAAGTAAGATTGATAGAACTATACAACATGAGAATAACAAAAATTGGCTCAGAAATAGAAGGAGAAATTACTAGCACTGATCATAAATCTGAAATTCCCAAAATTCAATGGATTCCAAGAAGTAATCCCGTAAACATTGAAGTTTTGATACCAAATGCACTCTTCATAAATGACCAATTTAATGAAAACAGTCTAGAAATAAGACAAGCCATTACAGAACAATACTACTTAGAGTTAAATGTGGGAGCAGAAATCCAATTCATGAGATTCGGATATTGCAGAAAAGATTCTGCGAATCAAGCGATATATACACACAAGTGAAGAAAATGAAAATTGCAAGATTGCTTAAACAAAATATTGAAACATATGCTCTAGTTAATGGCGAAAAGGTTTTAACACGTGAAAGCATTACAACACAAACTGGAATTCCCATACCACAAAGTATCAAGGATTTCTTATTTGATGGATGGTATGATGAAATAAAGAATAATGTGAATAATTTAACATTTAATGAAAATTTATCAGAGTTTAAGGTTCTTCCGCCAATACCAAATCCATCAAAGATAATTTGTTTGGCATTTAATTATAAAGATCATGCAAAAGAACAAAATTTGATTCCCCCAGATGAACCAGCAATAGTCATCAAACCAAGAACAACACTCAATGGAGCTACATCCGATATAATTTGTCCTTCATTTGTCTCAAAGCTAGATTATGAGATAGAGCTTGCAGTGATAATTGGCAAGGATTGTAAAAACATATCAGAAAAAGATGCTAAAGAGTCAGTATTTGGATACATGGTCTTAAACGATACATCTGCAAGAGATATTCAAGCCAAGGATAAACAGTTTACAAGAGCAAAGGGATTTGATACTTTTGCACCATGTGGTCCTTGGATTACCACAGCTGATGAAATACCTGATCCACAGAATCTCAAAATGATGACTAAAGTAAATGGTAGTATTCGTCAGAATTCTTCAACGTCAAATATGCATCTAACTGTATATTCCATCGTATCTCAACTTAGCAAAGCAATGACATTGGAGAAAGGAGATATCATATCTACTGGAACTCCTGCAGGAGTCATGCTAAACAAGCCAGATGCAGTCTTTTTGAAAGATGGGGATAAAATAGAAATGGAGATTGAGAATCTAGGCAAATTACAAAATACGGTAAGATTTGTTTAGAAGAAGACTTGAATTTTTAGAATAGCATTAAAATTATTCAGATAGCAAATTTTAGTATAATTGTTTCAATTTTTAATTAAAAAAATCTTTACAATAATTATAGTACTTTAATCTTACTCAGATATCGCGCTAACAAATTCTTCCTGATGGTTATATTATATAATTAATAAAATGTTTCAAATGAAAAATGACGAACTTGTACAATCAATTTTTGACGCAGATTCTAATTCTGCAATATATGAACAGAAGGTTATATGTGATAAGCTAAAAGATGAACTTGCAAAATTTGGACTCACACCAAATCAAAGCAAGGTTTACATCTATTTGGGCAAATACGGTTCAAAGACTGCACCTGAAGTATGTAAGGCACTAAAGATGCCACGAACAGAAACATATCACTTACTAACTACTCTACAAAACAAAGGACTTGTATCAGCAACATTTCAACATCCTACAAGATTTTCAGCAGAGTCATTGAACAAAGCAATATGGGTTCTTGTTAACGCAGAAAAAGAACGAGTAAATACACTAGAGAGTCAGGAAAGTGAAATCAAGAAACTATGGGATTCAATACCAGAATTTATCTCGGTTCAAGAGACTAAAGAGGAGAAATTCCAGATGCTGGAAGGGCCAAATCAAATAAACAGTAAGATAAAAGAGATGATCAAAACTGCAAACGGTGAATTTCTAGTATTAGGGGCAGAAAAGGACTTTTTAAAGTTCTACCATGCAAATCATCTTGAAGACTTTAAACAATCAAAGATTAATTTTAAATTATTATCGTCGATTTCTGAAAATGCAATATACATTTTTGATGATATAGATAGTTCTAAAATCAAAAAAATACCTACTGGTGTACATGACAATCTTTGTTTTCTGATCAAGGATAGAAAAGAAATCCTACATTTTATTAAAAATGCCAACCAAACAACACAGCAAATGAACGCCATGTGGACAGATTCAGAAACACTTGTTTATTCAATGAAGACACTTTTTGATTCATTTTGGGCAATATCAAAAAACATGCATCTCTAGGACAATGAATTGTTTAGGATTTGTCATGTTTCTAGATTAATTTAATAATCAAATTTTTACATTTACATAATAATTATTAAGAGTAAAACTTCCTTATCCAGCATGGGAAAGATAATTATTGGAAAAGTAAGCGATTTTACTCCAGGTAAATTACAAAAGGTTACAGTGGATGGTAAGGATGTTCTTGTTGCAAATATAGATGGAAATTATTATGCAGTTAATGATACATGTACACATGCAGGAGCAAGTCTTTCTGAAGGAAGTTTGGATGGAACAATTGTAACATGCGGCTGGCATGGTGCAAAATTCGATTGTAAAACAGGCAAGCTTTCTGCTTTTCCGGCCAAGATTAAAGACTTGAATTCGTATAAAGTAGTAATAGAATCAGAAAATATCTTTGTTGAAGTATAGTGCAAACTTTATAAAATAAGCGCAATTAGCATTAGCTTGAATGGTACAATGGTCGAAAAAAAGGATCCAAATATTGACACTCTAAACACAGCCATTAGTACTCTAGTTGAAATTTCAGTAAATCCTTCCACTCCAAGAAACATAAAGAAAGATTTGACTGAGCTTATTGCAGAATTAAAAAAATCAAATTCCCCTGTTCCAGTAAGAGCAGCAAATGCAATAAGCGCCCTTGATGAAATATCACAAGACCCTAACATGCCATCATACGTCAGAGTTACATTGTGGCAAGCAGTTTCTGCTCTTGAAAGAATAAGGGAATAAATTTAGTCCAGAAATATCATTATTTAATGAAAATTGAGGATTACCTATCATCACTCCCAAGTTCAATCATTAGTGGTGAGGATGTTGAATTATCTGATAATACCATAAGAGAGATCTTTCGATTTGTAGAACTTAATGAAAACGATGTTTTTTATCATTTAGGATGTGGTAGCGGCAATAGCATCCCAATATCTTTACAGGAATTTAGAGTAAAGAAAGCTATCGGTATTGATACCAATAAAGACAAAATAGAGCATGTACAAAAACTTCTCAATGAAAAACATATTTCAAATGGATCATTTAGATGCCAAGATATTATATCTTCAGACATTAGCGATGCCACAGTAATACTATTTTGGTTTTCAGATGAAAAAATAATCGAAAAAATGATTTCAAAATTTGAAAATCTAAAAAATGGATGTAAGATAGTAACTATATGGGGTCCTCTCACTGGATATTTGCCAGATAAGGTGGACTTTCCTTACATTCTAAATGTGACACCATTCAAGAAGGCCAAATCTCTCCGAGAACAGATGCTTGTCATATTCAATACAGATTGTATTGATTTTTCTGTTGCATGGGAATTTGCAGATAGATATTCAAAAGTCATTGGTTCAAAGAATTTAGAAAATAGTAGGTTTCTAACTATACTTCAAACGCTTGTGATATGGATAAATGCAAAAAATCTTGGGATCGCCTGCGGGGATGACATACCAGATCCGGTGAAAAGCTATATCGGAATTCTCAAGACTTTTTTCAACATAGAAGTAGAGCACTTGCTTGACCACTAGGTTAAATTCTCAGTCATGTTTTTATTTGTAAATATCTTATAGATATCATATGATGCAAGAGAGAATTAACATCAATGTATCTGCTACAGATTATGAAAACACCAGTAAAGCCATCATATCAACACTTTCAAGTGTAGAGAAGATGGTTCATGGAGAAAATGACTTTGTAGTGACAGATTCAGAATTTGCATTTGGTTGGCACTTTTACGTGGTTTGTGTTAATAGGTCACTTGTAAGACGTTTGTCAGATCAATTGGGAACAGATTTTGAAAGGATTAAAGGAAAAGGTTTAGACCACAAATTTTTGACTTGGTTAAATGACAAGATTAGTCAAAAAAATCTGAAAGTAAAATTAGCCATCAAAGAAGAGATGGAATCAAGTAAATTCGGAATATTTTGAGGCCCTTGAGGTGTTGTGTGCACTTTGCTCAAGTCCCCCTTTAAAATAGGAATTATTCAGGTTAAGATTTGGGTCCGGCAAGACATCAGTGATATTCTTTTCGTTTCAAATTAACTAGATGTATTGATATTGTATTGTTCTAATACTTTTTTTATGTTATGGATTCCAAATGGTTTGTAAATAATTGCTTTAATTTTTAGTTCGTCTAATTTTTGATATGTTTCCAGTGAAAGATCAGCGGTTATTACTACAATCTTTGCATTAGAATTAATTTGTTGAATTTTTTTAATAGCATAAAATCCATCGGTTTTTGGCATCATGAGATCAATGAAAATAACATCCGGGGCATATGTTTTATAAAGGCATACTGCTTCGCTTCCGCTAAAACCTCTTCCTACTACATGTAGCCCCATAAGTTCAAGAATGTCGGAAAAAACCTTGACAGTATTCACATCATCATCCACAACTATACAAGTAATCATATAATTCCAAGACGAGGTTTATTTAAAAAGATTCAGTTGAACATTGTTCAAGAAAATTTGATTGCAAGTATAATTTTCGTAAAAAATTAATTTCTTAATATGTGGCATCATATGCCTTCATTTTGATGAATTTTAAGGTAAAATTAGTCATAGGAATTTTAGCTATTGTTTCGGTCATGATTACATACGGCTTATTCGTTAATGAAATGAAAAAAATTCCATTAAACTATGAATTAATTTCGGAACAAGAAGGACAAGATCGCATATTAAATTCCATAGGGGGAAACCTGTCAGAACCATTTGGAATAAGAGAGACTCTAAAAGAAAATGTGATAAATGTAAGCGGAGACATTTTAGAGATTAATTCTACTGTACTAGGAAAAGATCCCGTGACAAACAAAATTGTCTTTGATAACACTCACACATTTTTTGTTGACAGGTCTACTAGAATGCATCAATCAATGAATGAATATTTTACATTTCCTCCCAATGTTCAAAAAGTAAATTATGATTTTTTCCATCCAATGATATTTGCCAAGACTCCTTTTGTTTTTGAGAAAGAAGGCAACATATACGGTCTTGACGTGTATGATTTCTCGTGTAAATATAGCGGAATTGATGTATCCTCAGGTTTTCCACAATTTCCATCTAAAACAATACTTTCTGATGGTGGATGTACAATTTCAGTTGAGCCTGTAACTGGAATTGTAGTTTCTTTTTCGAAAGAATGGCATGACTATTTTGTAAGTAATGGCATTAGAGGAGCATCAGTAGAGATAGGTGGAAAACACACTACAGAATATTCCAAAAATATTCTAGTCAATTCTGCAAAATCTACAAAGGCTCTATATTATTTTCTTGATTATATTTTTCCAAGTTTGATTGTGATAATTGGATTTGCCATATTATTTGTGATACTTTTATTTGACAAGATAAAAAATCAATCTAAAATCATCATTCAAACACAAAGTGAAGTGATAAAAAAAGAAAAATTATCTGTAATAGGCGAGCTTACTGCAAGACTTTCGCATGACCTACGAAACCCATTAAGCGTAATCAAATTATCAGTTCAAGGAATAGAAATGAGAGTCAATAACAAATCTGATCCAAAACTTGACGAATATCTTCCAATAATTAATGATGCAGTATCTAGAATCAATCACCAGATTAACCAAGTATTAGGATTTGTTAAAACAATACCCTTGGACAAAAAACTAGTTTCAATTTCTAACATTTTAGATGATTCCATTAAAAGCATAAACATACCAGAAAATATTACTATCACACTGCCAAAAAATGACTTTTCTCTCATGGCAGATAAAATTCAGTTATCAGTTGTATTTACCAATATTTTGTTAAATGCAATCGATGAAATAGGAAAAAACAAAGGAATCATAACAATACGGGGTAAGAGCGAACAAAACAATTTGATCATAGAGTTTGAGGATTCTGGCGATGGAATATCAAAAGAAAATATCGTTAAAATATTTGAGCCATTGTTTACCACCAAACAAACTGGTACTGGTTTAGGCCTTTCCAGCGTTCGTGCCATAGTAGAATCTCATGGTGGAACTATATCTGTCAAATCACCTCCCACCGTTTTTACAATAACACTTCCACAAAAATAGAATTCCCAGTATAATAAGATCAACAACAAATTATCTAGTGTTTGTATTACCTTGTTGAGTTTTTACAAAGACTACAATGCATTAGAGTTTACTTTGTTATGAATACAGATGTTCCAATTTGCGTCCATCCGCTTGGATTCGAATAATCATCTTTGAACAATATCTGTGAAGAATTTCTAGAATTATAGATTACAGTATTGTCTACCTCTGCAGTTAGTATTCTTGCCGGTCCCGCCAGTTTACTGTCTGCATGTTGGACGAAATTAAGATTAGAATATTCATTTTCTGAGATATTTGATATTATAGGAGAGTTTTGAATTGGCATCTTTCTTGCTGGATCCGAAAAAACGCTCAGAATTAATTGTGTTGGAGTCCTCTCAAGTTTTACATAATATTTTGTGTTGACGCTAATTGGTATTGCCGTATCCGAATACCCATGATCAGTTACAATTTCTAATTGGTCTAACTCCTTTCCATGCAATATGAGGATCTCTTTTGATTGGGCAGGACTGGTAGGATCATCAGAAGTTGGAGTAAGTGCAAGTATGAAATGATTTGGAATACTGGATGATGTAAATTTGTATTCAAATTCTGCCGTCCAATAATCACTTGGAAGTGCTGAGGACAATTTCTTGTAAATTCTATTTTCAATTTCCCCTCCACCCCCTATGGAATTGCAAAACTCAACAACTCCCGTAGAATTATGACATGGAATGTTATACGTTGTCGGTAATTGGTTTGGATGTCCTTCTATTGAATCCACTCGTTGTTCTAACGAAGTTATACGGTTATTTAGTGAGTTGGTTTGTCCAATTAGGATTGCATTATTTTCTTGAAGTTGAGTCAATGTTTGATTGTTCAAGTCAAGTTTATTGCCAAGATCGTTGATTGTTTGAGACTGTCCTGTTATGTTGTTGTTCAAGCGCATTATCTCAGACTGGAAATTTTGATTATCAACAAAAAGCAGTACTATACTGACAAGGGAGACAGCAACTGCAATTATTGCTATTACCTCTGATGTGTTCAAACATCTGTTTCTTTCACATTATGACAGATAAATAAGAGGGTATGCGGTACAATCACATACAAATTTCAATTTAATTAAAGGATCAGAGGTTTGAGATCAATAAGGTTCGAGTCCTGTGAGACTTGTCATAATTTGAAATTGAGTTCTAGTCCCTCATGAAATCGAGGCACAATATTGTGTTACAATAGTATAGAAAAGATTCTTATGATAAAATGACTGCTTGTAAAAAATGCCCCAAGCTACAATAGAAACCAACTTTGGGAACATTGTTTTTGAACTATTACCAAATTATGCTCCTGAGACCGTAAGGAATTTTGTCAAACTGGCCAAATCCAATTTTTATGACGGCATACTTTTTCACAGGATAATACCCGGATTCATGATTCAGGGAGGAGATCCAAATACAAAACAATCAGACAAAAGCAGTTGGGGGATGGGAGGACCGGGATATACTATAAAGGCAGAATTTAATTCCAAACCCCACCAGAGAGGCGTTGTCTCCATGGCAAGGTCAGATGACCCTAACAGTGCAGGTTCACAGTTTTTCATCGTAACAGGTGATAGTACTTTCCTTGACGGCCAGTATACAGCGTTTGGCGAGGTAAAGAGTGGCATGGACGTTGCCGACAAGATCGGTCATCTTCCAAGAGGCAAAAATGATTGCCCCGACCAAGAAGCCAAAATCTTTCGCATAACAATCTCAGAGTAGCTACAAAACTCCTTCACATCTCTGCATATTGCTTTATAATTGAGCATTAAATCGTCAATTTAATGAACGGTAAAAAGATCCTATACTCTACCATAGCATTTTTTGTAATCGCAATGATATTCTATGCTGGAACGATGGCGATGAATCTAATATGCACAAGCAATCAAGCAGACACCCATGATCCAAATTGGGTTGACAAATCAGACCTAGTATGTCAGCTTTTTACCAATCTTGCACAATTGATCAAGCAAGTTACTAATCAAATTTAGATTAATACTACACCCATTATTGTCGTGATTCTTGAATAAACAATTACAACTCATCTAGAATAATTCATACCCATTTAGGGAATTGTTCACTAGTTCAATTCCCTAAAAGTTACGGGGTTCTCTTGGGTTCTTTTCCAAACACTTGTTTGATCGTTCTTGGTTTTCCATCCTTGAATACATCACAGCTACAATACTGCATTGAAAAGGCAGCCATTTGCATTATGATTGGTTTTAGTGCCTTACCTTTCTCGGTTACAGAATATTCTATTCTAATTGGAGTTTCATTGTACACTTTTCTTTTTAGAATTCCACTTTTTTCCATCTCTTTTAGCCTGACAGAAAGTGTCTTTGGATTGATTCCTTCAATTGATTCTAAAAACTGGTTGAATCTGTTTTGGTGAAGAATTGTAATGTTGCGGAGTATGTGTATTGTGAATTTTTTTCCCACAATCTTGAATGTATTGTCTACAGGACAACATTTCATTTGATCTGATATTACCTTTAATTCCTGCGGCATCAACTTACCAAAACCCCATCTACTTTCTTCCTAGTAACTTTCTAATTAATATACTTACCTTTCTATAGTGACTATAAGAAAGTAATATGGAATGCAAATCAGGAACATGCAATACAGAAGAAGAACATGCAACATGTTCATGTGAAAGCTCTGAAATGGAGTGCAATGACTGTGGTTGTGGAACAGTTGATCCTGTGAAAATGTCAATGGAGATGTTACACAAGGCATTTCACGAAGCAATGTACCAAGCAAAGGTAGAACGACTCAAAAAGAGAATCGATGCCAATTTTGGACCTACATTGGACAAGTCTGCAGATGCAATGATTGAGACAGCAACAAAAGTCTGGCAATCAATGCTGATGCAGTCAGAGGGCAAAAAAGAGCTTGAATCAAAGTTGCAAAAGATCTATTCTGAAACAAATAGGAAGTAATTCCTCCTCTTTTTTTATTTTAGTTGATACCCACTAAGAGATTTTATTTTTAATTCAACACTCTTTTAGTTAAAAAACCATTTAGGAAATTTCTCTGTTGATTTAGTTCTATGAAATGTCAGATGATAAGGTGCCGGGAGAGAGATCGTGCGAATCAATTTAGCATCATCACCTTAAAAGGTATAATCCACAGCGAATAGACCATAAAAAACACGTCTATGGTCTTAAAATTATCAAATTATGCCCATTACGAAGGCATTTGAAATGATTATTGGCAATGATTTCGTTTAATCGTTCCTCTGAGAAATATTTCTCATTATATCTGCCAAAGTTCTTCTTACAGTCGGAACAGTAAATTTCCTTAAATCCCATTTTTAATCATTCTATCAACAGCTAGCAATAATCCCTGAACCAACACTTGTGGTCTTGGCGGACATCCTGGAATGTATACATCAACTGGAACAACCTTGTCAATCCCACCAGTTGTAGCATATGTGTCACCAAATATTCCCCCACTACATGCACAAGCTCCAACAGCAATCACAATTTTTGGATTGGGTGTTGCTTCATAGGTTCGTCGTAAAGCAATTTCCATATTTCTTGATGCAGGTCCTGTTACAAGTAAGACATCTGCATGTCTTGGTGATGCTACAAAATGAATTCCAAATCTTTCTATATCATAAATTGGATTGTTAAGAGCAGCAATTTCAATTTCACATCCATTACACGAACCGGCATCAACCTGACGTATTGCAAGTGATCTGCCAAACATTTTTTGAATTTTTTTGTTTAATTCATTGCCAATTTGTTCATATGGTTTTTCTGTAGATAATTGTGGACTGGAAAAATCAATCAGTTGGTTTCGGGCTTTTGTAGGCATAGCTGGTTTGCTTTTAATTTCAATTACTTTTGATGCAACTTCATTACAATATCCACACATGATGCATTTGCCATTGTCCAGACCCATTGCATTATTTTCTTTGATTGAAAATAACGCCTTTGTAGGACAAATGTTCTCAAGAATTTTTTTCTGATCATCTGTCGGGTCTACCTTGAAAACTACACTTCCACGATAATTTTTGCTTTCTAATGAATTAGATAAATCCTTGATTGTCTCTACGCCGTTTCCAACTATTCCCTTTCTTGATGCTTTGATCATAGGTCATTCCCCGAATAGGACAGGTCCAGACTTTTATTGACTAGAGGAAAGTCAGGTACGATGTCATTTAACACAGCCTGCTCAATGATAGACCAGTTGCAAAATGACGCAGTTCTAACTTTGTACCTAAATATCGAGTTATTTTCCCCAATCATGACCCAATGAAGTGTTTGTCCCCTATGAGATTCAGCACATCCAAGTGCTGATCTAAATGGTTCAAGATGCACTGGAATGCTTGTAAACAGTGCATCATCATCAAGATCAAGCGATTCTCTAATGATGCCAAAGGAATCTTGGACCTCGTTTACACGTATTTCAAATCTAGTCAAGGCATCACCAGTTCGTTTTTCCATCTCAATTTTGTGTTGCATTAGTTGTTGTGGTGTTTTATGATCGTGTAAAGAATAACTGGCGTAAGGATGATCACGTCTTGTATCAACATCTATTCCTATACATCTAGCAACAACTCCCACCACTCCAAGTTCATGTGCAGTTTTTTTCGGTATGGTACCGGTTCCACGCAATCTGTCCATGAAAGATGATTTTGATTTTAGAAGATGGATGATCTTTTCAAAATCATCTGAAATTTCACTTACAGTTTTAAGAATTAATTTCTTATTTTCATCTGTTATGTTACACCGTACTCCTCCAATTTTATTAACTCCAAAAAGAATGCGACTACCGCTAAGCGATTCATTGAGCTGCATTAGTCTTTCCTTTAGAATGTTTAATCTTGCAGCACCGAAAGGAAAACTAGCATCGGTCGATATACCTGCCAAAGTTCCTGCATGATTGTAAATTCGTTCCAACTCTCCAAAAATAGTTCTAATCTTTTTTGCTCTGTTTGGAATTTCTACTTGCGATATCTTTTCAATTGCTTGACAATACGCAGTTGAATTTGCTACCGACTCATCTCCAGCAATGCGTTCAGATAAAAACAAGACATCATCAAGTTTCATGGACTCGGCAAGTTTTTCTATTCCTTTATGAGTGTAGAAAAGACGCGTTTCCAGATTGATTATGTTCTCTCCCAAAATACTAAATCTAAAGTGGCCTGGTTCGATTATTCCAGCATGCACTGGACCAACAGGAATTTCGTTTATTCCCTCACCCTGCACTTTCAAAAATTGGTATTCTTTTTCTTGTCTTCCTGGCTTTGTCTCAAGTTTGAACCCTTTTCTCAATGGGTATATGCCTTCAGGCCAGTGCTCATGCAAGACTAGAGGCCTTGTATCTGGATTTCCAGTTGGAATCAGTCCAAACATGTCTTTTATTTCTCGTTCGTAAAGTGCCGCAGATGGAATTTGTAAGGCAATGCTTGGAAAAGAAAGATCTTGACCTACAGATACAACTACAAAAATAAAGACATCTTCTTTTTCAAAAACATAGCGAATTACAAAACCGCCACCATTTTTTTGTTTGTCAGAGCAAATTATTGTTGCAAGTCTTGCATTCAAATTTTTATAAATGTAATCACATATTTTTGGCATGTCATTTAATTCTACGTTGAAATGTATTTCGTCATTGTTCTGGTAAGTCTTTGTTATCATTTTTGAAAACTTGTCTGTAATTTCGTTTGCATAATTTTCTAAGTTGGTTTTATTCATGCAAAGCCTCCATTACTGATTACAGTTGATGCATTTTGTATCAGTGTCTGCAACTGCACCGGTATGTAAATACCAAGAATAACTACAAGTGAACCCAGTATTGCCATTGGAAGTATTGCAAGTTTTCCCATCTCAGATTTTTTCATTTCTGATGAAGGATCTCCAAAAATCATTTTGATCAAATGTCTTAGAAATACTGCAAATGTTACAACTAAAAATAAAATTACTATTGATACTGCAACAAACTGTCCGCTCTTAAAACCTGAACTTAGAATCATAAATTCACTTACGAAAATATTGAACGGCGGCATCCCTACAAGTGCCAGTCCTCCGATTAAAAACAAAATACCAGTAATAGGCATCACCTTGATTATTCCGGTTATTTTCGACATTGCTTTTGCATCATATTTTTGGCTGATTGTTCCACTTGCAAAAAACATCAGGGGTTTTGCCAAGGCGTGATTGATAATCTGAAGTATTGCCCCATAGATTCCAAGTAGACCTCCAAAGCCTATGCCTAGCGATATCAAGCCCATATGCTCTACACTAGAATAGGCAAGCATCCTTTTCATGTCCTTTTGGAAGTAAATCGATGCTGCTGCTATAACAATAGAAACGACGGCAAGTATGATCAGGAGTTGGTTTGAAAATCCAGGTCCTATTGCCACGCTGCTTACTATATGAAAGCGAATTATTCCATAAAATGCACAATTCAAAAGCACTCCTGACAAGACTGCGCTCACAGGTGTGGGGGCTTCACTGTGTGCATCAGGAAGCCAAGTGTGCATTGGTGCAAGACCAGCTTTTGTTCCAAATCCTACAAGTATGAAAACAAATGCAATTTTGACCAAATTGGGATCAAAAAGTTTTGCATTGTGCACCATCCCAGTCCAGTTCATTGCATCTTCAGAAGGATTTGTGTTGATGTTTGCATAATAGAAAAATACTGTTCCAATAAGTGCAAAGGAAAGACCGACTGTTGCAATTATCAGATATTTCCATGCAGCTTCAATTGCATTTTCCTTAAAGTAAAGCATTATCAACAAAACTGATACAAGTGTGGTAGCTTCAACCATCACCCACATTACTCCCAGATTATTTGCAATTGGAACTACAAGCATCGTTAACAAAAACACATTGAATCCTTGATAGTATCTTACAATGTGTTTATCATCGACTGTGCCGTTGTCATATTGTCTTCCCATATAATTTTTGGAATATATTGCAGCGACAAAACCAACAACTGAAATTGAAAGTAGAATTACTGCACTTAACGAATCTACATAGAATGCATTTCCAAATGCAGTGATAGTTTTTTGAGATATTATTCTTGATACTACAAAAAGTACCTGAATCAATATCAGAGATGCAGTACAAATTGTTATAGCTCCAATTACTCGTTTCTTTTTCAAGACTGTCACAAGGCATGCCCCAACTACTGGAGGCAAAAGAAGGAACAGGATTGTTAGATTAGATATGAGAGTGTCCACTAGTCATCCCTCAAATTTTCTAACTTGCCTACATCTAGGCTATCAAATGTGCGACTTATCCTGAAAAGAAGTATGGAAGAGATCAAGATACCGACAAGAATATCCACGAATATGCCTATCTCAATTAGCAAAGATACTCCGTGTGTCAGCGCCATGGCAAAGAGAAATAGGCCATTTTCTATGATCAAAAGTCCTACGACCTGGCTTAGCACGGTCCTTCTGTTTACAAGCACAAACAGTCCGATGAAAAACTGAGCCATTGAAACAGGCAGATATGCATTTACAATTTGATCTGACTTGAACGGAATTTGTTGAATAAGAAAGTACGATAGAGCTACAAGTAGTGCTGAAATTATTACTGATGCACGAATGCTGACATAGGGATTGGTTTCTAGCTTGAATTCAATTTCCAATTTTCTTGTTACATATGTTAGAACTTTGGGAATGATGATTGATTTTATTACCAGTGTGAGACCAGCTGCAATGTAGATTTCCCAAATTCCTGTCACGTATCCTATGATGGCAGTTACTCCAGAAAGCACAATTGATTGGTACCGATATGCGTTTAACCAATCCATGAATCCACGTGTTGCCACAATACCAAATGTAGCTATTAGCAGAATTGCGCCAGAAATTGTCAAAATATCAAATTGTATTGTGTCCATAAAAATCACTAAAGATAACAGAGTACAATTCCTATCATCGAAGTAGCTATTGCTATTGCAATCAGATCAGGGATCCTAAAGAGTCTCCATTTTGCAACAGAAGATTCTAGAAAAGCAACAAAGATTCCAAATAATGAAATTTTTCCAATAAATGTTAGAAATCCTACTGCAAGAGTTGACAACAAAATTGATGATGAGATTCCCCATGGAACAAAGATGTTTATCATTAGTGTGAAAAGTATTATTTGTTTGATGGATTGTGACCATTCCATCAAGGCAAGGCTTTTACCAGAATATTCTAGAATCATCGTTTCATGAACCATTGTAAGTTCAAGATGAGTAGCAGGATTGTCAAACGGTAACCGGCCTGTCTCACCTAGTATGATAATGAACAGGCCTATTGCTGCAAAGATGATTTGAGGATGGGGTAAAAATGAAGAGTTGGAAGATGCTGAAATTAGCGTGCTCAGATTTGTTCCGCCATATGTTATTGCAACAACAAATATACTCAGAAAAAGTGCAGGCTCTAAAAGAGCAGAAATCATCATTTCTCTGCTGCTTCCAAGTCCACCAAAGGAACTTGCTACATCAAGACCCGCAAGCATTGTAAAAAATCTACCAAGTGCAAAAAGTCCTATGACAAGAAGAAGATCACCGACTAGTCCAAACGGAGTATATGCCAAAAACACTGGAATGAAAAATGCTGCCGTTGTTATTGCTGCAAAGTTAATCCACGGACATGCTCTGAAGATCCAAGATGTTTGGTCGGATATGACTTCATCCTTTCGTACTAGTTTTAACAGATCATAGTATGGCTGCAAAATACTAGCACCAATTCTTTTTTGTGTTCTTGCCTTTGTTTTTCGTATTATTCCTGTTAGCAGTGGGGCTAGTACCAGTATGACCAGTACTTGGATCAATCCAATGATGATTGTTATCATATTAAGCATTGTTGCTTAACCTCACAAACAACAAGAGTAGAACGAGTGTTATCATGATGTAAAGCAAGTATGCGTTTATTTTTCCGGTCTGAAGCCTGCGCACCTTGTCAAAAAAGAAAACAAATGAAGAAACTATGGGCGTGTAAAGCACATCTTCGAAAATATTTTTTATCACGGTTTCAACTTTTATGGTTTTTAACAGGTATTGGTTTTCTCCAAAAGATTCTTTCTCAGTTTGATTGTGCGGCTTGAAAAAAACCTTGAAGACTGCACGTATTGGTTGTGAAAGGGATGTCGGAGTATATTCCATCCTCTCATTGAGGCTACCAAATCCACAATCCCAAGTGCCGTACGTAGTTTTCTTGGTATGGCCACCCAATACCCGAATAAAACCAAAGATTGCAATCGATATTGATGACAATATTATAACAACAACAGGCATGGAAAGATTTGCAAAACTTTTGCCAGAATTATTCTGAACTGATATGAAATCAAGTGGACTTGACGGTTGGAAGGACATGTGAAATGCAGTAGATATCAATGATGTACCAAGATATGGTACAACACCAAACAATACACAAACGGCAGCAAGAATTGACATTCCTAAAATCATGCTGCGTGGAACTTCCTTGATGTTTATGATATTCTCGCTTCTTGTCTTGGAAAGAAATGTCATGCCAAACAGTTTGACAAATGTTGCAGCTGCAATTCCTATTGTCAGTGCAAAAGGTAGACTTGCAAATGCAATAGAGATTTGAAGTATTGTTGATGGAATGTGATAGCTTGACAGCAAAGCTTGCAGTGTAAACCATTCACTGATGAATCCGTTAAATGGAGGAAGACCAGAAATTGAAATCGCTCCAATCAAAAATAGCAAGGAGGTCCATGGCATTTGTTTAACAAGACCGCCCAAGTGTTCGATGTTTTTTGTGTGTGTTACAGATACTACAGAGCCTGCTCCCATAAAGAGCAGGCCTTTGAATACTGCGTGGTTGATTGTGTGATACATACTTGCCACCAATGCAAGTACGGCAAATGCAGTAAGATTGAATGATGTAAAAACTACAGACAGTCCAAGGCCTATCAGTATTATCCCAATGTTTTCTATACTGGAAAAGGCAAGGGCTCGCTTGATGTCTCGTTCCACTACAGCATACAGGACTCCTATTATGGCCGATGCAGAGCCAAAAGCGACCAATAGCATTCCCCACCATGCAAAATCAGGAGAAGCCCCAAATCCGCTAAAATCAAAAATCGTTCTTATCATTCCATATATGCCAATTTTTATCATAACTGCTGACATGAGAGCAGAGATGTTACTAGGTGCAGATGGATGAGCTTTTGGTAACCAGACATGCAATGGTACCATTCCTGCCTTTGTTCCAAATCCAATAAATGCAAAAACAAATACAAGATTTTTTACAAGTAAGGGAAAACCTGTGGAACCATGACGAAATGAATCAAAACTAAAGTTTCCAGTTTGGATATAACCTAGCAAAAATGATGCAAAGATAAACGCGGTTCCAAGGTGTGTCATTACAAGGTAAGTCATTCCAGACTTGAGATTTTCTTCTTTATCATGATCATAAATTACCAAGAAGAATGATACCAATGACATCAATTCCCAAAATATTAAAAAGAAAAACGAGTTGTTAGATGAAACTACAAGAATCATTGACAAGATAAAAATATTAAAAAGAAATCCAAAAGCCGACATTCTTTTTTTGATTTCATATTCCTTTGAATATCCAATAGAGTATAATGAAACAGCAAATGACACCAGTCCAATTATCAACATGAAGAACGCGGATATTCCATCAACAAGGATTTCAAGATCAAAGAAGGGAAGTATGTGTGGTACAGTCAACTTTAATGGCGTACCCGTTATGATACCAATTGAAAATACAATTGTAAAAATTGAACCAATCATTGAAGGAACAAATATCATCAGTCGTGCTAGTCGGCTATTTCGTGATAGCAGGCCAGATAATGCTCCTATTACGAAGAGTAGGATTGGAATTTGAAATAAAACAAGATTACTAATCATTACTGTCGCCAGTGCGAATGCCCATTACATTTTTGAAATCATTTTTCATATGATGGATCTTCGAGGCTAAAGTCTCTCGTTACGAATTTAATTGTTTATGAGAAAAGGTATATGTGTATGTATGTATATGTATATGTATCAATGCAGGATTATAACAACACAGTACAATTACTATCCCTAAAACCAGAATACCTTAAGACACTTCAGCTGGCTGTACAAAAGGAAGAGGAAAACCTGTCAAACAAGCAGTATCAGGGATGGCAGTGGTTTGACGTGGAGACTCATCCTGCAAAGATTGTGAGACTTGTTACAAGCAGCATTGTAAAGGTGAACCTCAAGTCCAACAGTTCTACAAATTATCTTCTCAAGAACAGGGAATCTGTCAAGCGTGCCATCAAGCGCTCATAGATGTAGAAGAATAATTTCAGATCCATTTAGGAGAATTGTTTAGTTGGTTTAGTTCCCTAGTTTTACCATCTGGTGCGGGCTCGGGGGTTCTCTTGCTGACAGTCAGTACGAGTCCGGGACATTTTGTGAGTAAAATTTTACATAAAGTATGCAGTAAGATAATTTGGATAGCTGTAAAACTCCTACCATTTTTTATTTAAAAATTATTGATTTTGACATGCGTCAATCAATTTTGAATCCCTGTGAGCCAGATGTCAGTGTAAATGCTTTACTCGTTTAGGGTTTGGTCATACCATCAATGGACATTAGATACTCCTTTAATTGAGATCCTATGAAGTGAGTTGAGTGTTTTTTGTAATAGAGTTCCCATTCAAACTTTGAAGATTTCTGGAAATTCCTTCTCCCATCAATCTGAAAGCTTCTTGAGCCATATTGTTAGAAGCAATATTATTGTTAGAAGCAATATTATTTTTAGTAACGCTTGTTGCTTGTTCTAAAGGATCCCATATTGGAACTACATTAGCAGGGACGTCATTTCCATAAGTTGTGGGATCTGATAGTGTTGAACCATGAGATCTTGTTTGACTATTGCTAATACTCATGTTTGTGCGATAGGATATGTAACTTTTTTAATAGTGCAAAAACCCTCTCAAAGAGCCTGTCATAGTCATAGATTTCAATCATTTTTCCCGAATGAGACATTTTCTAACTAGTCAAAAACAACGAAAGTAAGGGAATTAAACTAAAAGGTGAAGGCCCTTGAGGGGAATCGAACCCCTGTCCGGGGATCCACAGTCCCCTATACTGGCCACTGTACTACAAGGGCCACATACCGATGATCTTTTTCAGTCCAGTATTAATCTTAACTCAATTGGTCAGAATATAACTTTCAGCATTCGTTTGTTTTTGATAAAATCAGAGGTATTTTATGGATTAATTATTCCTCGGCCTATAATTTTTCCTTCTTTTAGCATTGTTAACGCTTCTGTAGCCTGATTGAGTTTGAACTTGTTTGATATCATTGGTTTGATTATTCCTCTACGAGCAAGAGAAATTAGTTCAATCATATCAGTCATGGAACCTGTGTATGAGCCCATCAACTTGTATGCTCTAGTAGGCATTGTTACAAGATTTAATTGCAAAGATCCACCAAATAATCCTACAAGAACAACACGAGCTCTACGACGAAGAATTTGCATGTCAACTTCTACAGATTTTGTAGCATTAACAAAATCAATTACAGCGTCGGCACCCAAGTTACCTGTTAATTCCATTATAGCTTTTACAGGATCTTCCTTCGAGGAATTGATAATAATGTCTGCTCCACTTTGTTTTGCTACTTTGAGTTTATCATCATTAACATCTAATGAAATTATTCTTGCACCACTGATTGCTTTTGCTAATTGAATACCCATCAATCCTAGTCCTCCAGCACCTACAACGACTACATTATCAGCTGGGTTTAGTTTTGCAGTTTTAATTGCACCATAAGCAGTAAGAGCAGAGCAAGACAAAGGAGCACATACATCTGTATCCATGTCATTTATTTTGGCCAAATATTTGTAATTTGGAACAAGTACATATTCTGCATAACCACCATCATTGTAAACACCTAAAGATCTTGGTTTGTCACAAAGATTTTCCTCACCCACTCTGCAAGCTGGGCATAAACCTTCACCAATCCAAGGAAATACCAGAACCTTCTCATTCTTTACAAATCCCTCTACATCCTCACCCATACTCTCCACGACTCCTGCTACCTCATGTCCAGGGGTTAATGGATATTTTACACCTCTATCAGTTGTTTTCATAAATGAGCCGGCTGGTCCTTCATATCCGCCATCCCAGAGATGTATATCGCTATGACATACGCCAGCAGATTCTACTTTAATGAGAACTTGCGCGCCTCGAGGTTTTGGAGTTTCAAGAGATTGAATTTCAAGAGCTTCTTTCACTCTAACAATTCTTGCGGCATTCATGCTTTACGGTATCAACATGTAATATAAGATAGTTTTGTGAGAAATTCCATTGAATCCATTACTAATTGATAATATGCATATTTTGAAATTTGATAAAAAGTAAGTTTTGTAGATCGCCTTTCTGGAAATCATGCGTAAGTTTATTAGCAACAAAAAAATAATTCGGACTCATGAAGATGAGATGGTGGTATGTTTCAATGGGAATAGCAGCCGCATTGGTCTTCGGCAGCATGTTATACCTAGGTAAAGTATGGTGTATTCCAATGGAAAATGCCCCATGTGTGTCACTCTGGAAATAACTTACCTTAGATTTAATTAAAACCAGCGCAACAAATTGGGCATGAGTTGTTCTGGAGAGACAGTTGAAGTTGAAAATGAATTCATCCAGATTAAACCAATGATTCTAAATCAGCTAAAGAAGGCAAAGTATGGAGTTTCTGATCATGGTACAGTTGAATTATGTCACTGGACAAAAAAGTCATTCAAAGACGATGGTCAGTGTTACAAACACAAGTTCTACGGCATATCAACTCACAGATGTATGGAGTTTTCGCCAGCGGGAATGTTTTGTGAAAACAGATGCGTGTATTGTTGGAGACCAATGGAGTTTTACAGTTCTTTAGAAATGCCGGCAGACAAAGTTGCACCTCCCGAGGTCATAATGTCTAATTTAATGGAGGAGCGTAGAAAATTGATCATGGGTCATTATGGAGACCCAAAAAGCAACAAGGAAAAGCTAGACGAGTCACTGCTTCCCAGTCATTATGCAATTTCATTATCAGGAGAACCTACTATGTATCCACAATTGCCTGAACTTATAAAATATCTAAAGAAACTTCCAGCTACAAAATCAATCTTCCTTGTAACTAACGGTCAAGAACCTGAAATGTTACAAAGACTCCAAGATGAAGATGCATTACCAACACAATTGTATCTCTCAACAAATGCCCCAAACGCAGAGACATTTACTCTTGTAAACAAGCCAAAGTACAAAGATGCTTGGGAGAGATGGAATACTAGTCTGGAGTTACTTGCAGAACTTGATACAAGAACAGTATTACGATTCACTTTAATCAAAGATTATAACGCTGATGAGAAACTAATTCCTGAATATGCTGAGTTGATAAATCGTTCTAATGCACATTTCATAGAACTAAAATCGTATATGCATGTGGGTAGATCAAGAAACAGATTAGAGTATTCAAACTCTCCAGACATGTCAGAGATAAGACATTTTTCAAATCAACTTGCAAAACAAAGTGGAATGTATTCTATCATGGATGAAAGTGAGATGTCAAGAATAGTTGTACTTCAGAATCAGAAAAGACTCATTGATCGTGTGATCTCCGCTTATTCAGATACCAATTAGCAAATTTTTTCAATGCCAGATATCTATGTGATATTTGATTTTTTTCTACAATCTCAGAATATGATTTATTCTTCCCAGATGGAATAAAGATAGGATCAAATCCCCATTTTACACCCTGTTCTTTTTTAGATATCCTCCCTTTTACATCTGCACTAAACAGGTGTACATTTCCATCTTCTTCACAATATGCAATAATTGATCTAAATGAAGCATCCCGTGGTTTTGAAACCAGTCGTAAAATTCCTTTGGTACCAATCGTATCAAATACAAATGAGGAGTATGGTCCTGGGAATTCATTTAATGACTTTATGAAAAGACCGTCATCTTCCACAATTACAGGTTTTGAGCAAATAGAAAATGCTTGCATGGCTTTGTGTCTTGCAATATCTTCTAGATTATCTGCCTGAATTTCTTGAAGATTGGATTTTAGAAATTCTAGTTTTAATCCAAATTTTGATACAATGTTTTTTGCTTCTTCATACTTGTTCTTGTTTGAGCTGGCAAACAAGATACTAGACGACATTTGCATACCTTCCTCTTTTTTCTATCACCAAGACTTGATTGACGACTTTATCTGTGACATTTTTCCCTAAAATCTTTTGATAGCCATCAATGAATTGCATCCATGCGTTATCTACGATTTGAGCATGAGCGCTGTTTAGAACTTCTTTGAATAAACGAAGATCAATTGCGTGGTCATCAATCTTGTCTGTTTTTTGTGAGAGTCCAAAATCAAGAATCACTAACCCTTTTTGAGAGAGGATAAAATTCGAGGTAGTCAGATCTCCATGCATGATACTATTCTTATGAAGAACTCCTACTATTTTTCCTATTTCTTTACATGTTCTTATGATTTGTTTTATAGGAAGATCTCGGACTAGTTTTCCTTTTATAAATTGGAGATATATCTCACATTTTTTCTCATCAACAAAATAAACAAGAGGTGTAGCAACTCCAATAGATTTTGCTTCAGAAAGCATTTTTGCCTCCTTAATTGTTCTCAGTGTTCGTATTCGAGTATCAAGAGAATGAATTCGATAGTCTTTCTTTTTTCGAATTTTTAAAATAGAGTTTTGGGCATTCCATGTTGTTATGTAAATGTCTGCCTCTGCCCCTTTTTTGAGAAGTTTCAATGGAATCTAAGAGAAATGAACATAATTTAAGTTACAATTATGATATTTCATAAAATAATTTTTTGAAATAAAATTAATTATTTTTTAAATATACAATTATAACATAGAATAAGAGAGAAAACGGTATGGAACCAGATGAGAAGCGTATAATTCAAGAAGATTGTTCTGAAGACTCTCTAGGTTCTGGCATCCTCACGTTAACAAATAAGAGAATAGCCTTTGATAAAACAGAAGGACGAATAATGGATTTTTCAAAGAAATTTGGAAAGACAGTTCTAGATTTCAATCTCAATCAAATAATTGCAGTTGCAAAAGAAGGATGGTTGATAAAAAAAGTAACAATAAAGATAAAGACAGATGAGGGTGAAAAAACCTACAAGTTTGGAGTATACAATACTAGCAAATGGGAAAAGGAACTAAAGGAATCTATTTCCAGATATTCTTCCTAGTAAAGAACCTCAACAGTATCTAATCTCCAAGATTGTTTTACAAAGGTGTCCTCTAGTTTTGTCCCCAGTTTCTTTGATGATTCCAACAATCCAACCCAAGATATTTGAGAACCACAGTCTCCAGCGTATTCCTTTGGTGATACAAAAAACTTGCAGTCATGTCTTTTGCATATACTTGAAAGTATGTCAGATAGTCTCTTGTTTGCAGCAACGCCTCCAACCACTAAGAGTTCTTTTTTTCCTGTAAATGAGAGAGCTCTTTCAGTAGCTTCACCTATCATGGAAAATGCAGTTTCTTGCAATGAAAAACATGCAGATTCAATTCCTTTTGGAATTACTCTTTTTGTTGCAGACAAGAGACCAGAAAATGATACATCGTTTCCTTTTACCACATAAGGTAGTGGAAGATACTCTTTTGATTTTGATGCAAGTTCTTCAATTTTTGGACCGCATGGTGATGCAAATCCAGCATATCTTCCAATTTGATCAAGTAATTGTCCCAGAGTAATATCCAGAGTTTCACCAAAAACTCTCCACTTTTTTGAGAGAAATGCCAAGATCATTGTATGTCCTCCTGAAACAAGCAATACCAAAGGATCTTTTGCACCAGTCAACATCTTTCCAAGTTCAATGTGGCCTAGTGCATGATTTACTGGATATATTGGAATATCATAGTATGAAGAAAGAGACCTTGCCACAACTGCTCCAATTCTCAAACACGGTCCAAGGCCAGGACCTGCTGCATAAGATACAATATCAAGATCATTAATCTTTACATTGGCTTTTTGGAGACATTCAGAAAGAACTTGTGGAGAATTTTCTGCATGATGACGTGATGCTTCTCGGGGATGAATTCCCTCTCCTTCTGGAGGTCGATAGATCTTTCTTATATCAGACAGGATCTTTCCATGCTTTCCTCTTTTTTCTATCACTGCACAAGAAAATGTATGTGCGGTACTTTCTATTCCAAGACTTAGCATATTATCCCCTGCTTAGAGTTGACACAATTTTTAAAACATCCCCGTTTTTGAGTTGATGTTCTGCACCTACTCTTTGTTTTGTCTTTGCATCAATGGCAAAAAGAAAACCGTTTGCAAGATCCTGATGTATTGATCTTGCCAAGTCTCGTGCTGTGGAGCCTGATCGTAAGAGTTTTGCATCAGGTAGTACTTCTCCATTTTTATTTGATAGCTTTGTTTCATCTTCTACGGGAAACACTGTAATTAATTTTAAAAGATCAAAACATGCATAATCAAGAATTTGCTGAACTCCAGTTCCACCTAATTTAGATGCAACTTTTTCTGCTAGTTCAAGTGCACTTTTCTGTTGAGGATTTAGTTGAATTCCATCTTTTATCTTGAAAGATTTTTCACCTGGAAGATATTCTATGAGTCCACCCTTTGCAGCTTTTCTTAGGAGAAGCTCTGTTTCTGCACTACATGCAATAGCTGGATGAATTTTTTTAAGTTCATCCAATATACTGAGATCATGGCAAAGATCAGATTTATTTGCAGCAATTATGAGAGGTTTTGTTCGTTTTCTAAGCGTCTTGACAAATAAGATGATTTCATCTTCGCTCCAATCATGAGGCTTCTTTGAATGCAAATTCAAGGCATGTAGTACAGATTCTACATCATATTCGTCTATCCCAAGTCCGCTAAATCTTTGTGCAATTGCTTGCATTACCTTTCCAGTTTTACTTTCCAATTCTCTAGTTAGTTTGTGCCATTCTCTTTGAAGTATTTGTTTCATCCATTGATCAAATTCTTCCTCAACAAATTTTACATCTTCAAGTGGATTATGAGTCCCTACAGGTACTGATTGTCCTTGTATATCTGTAGAACCAGATGCGTCTATAACATGAATTAGTACCTCGGCTGTTCTAGCATCATCTAAAAATTTGTTACCAAGACCTTTTCCTTCGTGTGCTCCCGGAACTAAACCTGCAACATCAATTAGCTTGATTGCAATGTACCTGATTCCATTAATGCATAACGGATGAGTGTGATTTATGGAAAAATGTTTGCACGCACAATTGGTTTTGACATAGGCAATTCCCATATTTGGTTCAATAGTAGTAAATGGATAATTACCAATCTGAGCAGTTGTTTGGGTAGCAGCTGAGAAAAATGTCGATTTTCCAACATTAGTTTTTCCTAGAAGACCAATTTGCATGAAAATTAATCAAAGATATGCTCTTATTAGTATTCCAAAAGTGTTTAATTTCATTCCGTTTTAGGAGCATTATGAAGATAATAACAGGCAATCCTGGAACAGGTAAGCATACTATAGCAAGATGGATTTCAAAGAAGTTAGACCTGAATATTATAGATATCAACAAGGTTGCAATAGAAGAGAAAGTATTCAAAAAAAATAACGGGATTCTTGACGTTGATGTCAACAAATTAAAAAAAATAATAAACAAAATGGATTCAGAGAATTCATTACTTGTTGGACACCTTGCCCCCTATGTAATATCACCAAAGAATGTAGAAGTTGCAATAGTGTTAAGAAAAAGCCCATACAAACTTCAACCAGTATACAAAAAGAGGAAATACACTACCAAAAAGTCACTTGAAAATCTAGGCAGCGAGATATTAGGAATTGTCTATCATGATACAGTACGTGGATTTGGAAGAGATAAGACATTTCAAATTGATACAAGTGATAAATCCATTTCTTTTACTGTAAAGAAGGTTGAATCAATTTTCAAGGAGATTAAAGTAAAGGAGGACAAAGTGGATTGGCTACAGATGGTTCTCAAGAACGGAGACATAAAGAAATTCTTTTCGTACTAGATTCAAATTACGTTACACAGGATTAAAATTTAAAATGTTTGAGATAAAAAAATCAGATCTTGCAGGAAGGATAGGAGTACTTCATACAAATCACGGTAAGATAGAAACTCCTGCATATGTTCCAGTTATACATCCAGTCAAACAAAAAATTCCTGCTCGAAAATTAAGAGAGATTGGATTTGATCTAGTCATAACTAACGCATACATCACATTGAAAAGATATGGCGATGAGGCAATAAAACAAGGCATTCATAAAATAATTGATTATGACGGTGCGATCATGACGGACTCCGGAGGATATCAAGTCTTAGAATATGGAGACATCGATGTAGATTATAAAAAAATTTCAGCTTTTCAAAAAGGAATAGGAACTGATATTGCTATTCCCTTAGATCGCCCAACAGGACTTGGATTATCAAAAAAGAAGGCAATAGAATATGTCCAACATACACTTAGAGTTTCAAAAGAGACTCTTGATACCAGAGAGAATAATGGTCAGATATGGGTTGGACCAATACAAGGAAGTGAGCATTCGGATTTGGTCAAGAAATCTACAAGAGCACTAATTGATTCAGGCTTCCAGATGTTGGCATTGGGAAGTCCAGTTGAATTTATGGAATCTTATGAATATAGATTACTTGCCAAAATGATAATAACAGCAAAAAAAAATATTCCAGATTTCATCCCACTCCACCTATTTGGTGCAGGACATCCACTTACCATACCACTTGCAGTGGCCCTTGGCTGTGATACCTTTGATTCTGCATCTTACATGCTATATGCAAAACATGATAGATATATCATGGAAGACGGTACTGCACATCTCTCTGAAGTCGCATACTTTTCCTGTAACTGTGAAGTTTGTACTAAATTAAAACCAAAAGAGATGTTATCATTAGAAAAGGAGGAGAGAACCAACAAGATTGCACTCCACAATTTGTATGCCATAAAAGCGGAAGTAGATAGAGTAAAGGAGGCCATTCATGAGGGACGATTATGGGAGTACACCATAAGAAAGGCAAGAGCACATCCCAAGTTATTTGAGACAATATCGACTTTTACCAATAACACTCCATTCTTTTTGGAAACTACTCCACGATACAAGGAAAATGCAGTATTTCTTTTTTCCAAAGAAGACCAGTTCAGACCTGAAATATTTAGATTTCATTCACTTGTACGTAAATTTAAGACAAAAAAGAAAACACTTGTAATCATACCAGATGGTGGAATAAGACCGTTTTATACTTCAGCAGAATACAATAATCTAAAAAAGAAATTTTCTTCTAGGTTAGACGATATCCAATTTTGTCAATACAATCCATATCTTGGAATAATTCCATTGGAACTATCAGATGTTTATCCTGCAGCTCACTATGTCATATCTGACACAGACTTGAATCAAAATGAATTTCCCGAATTCACAAAGACTTGGAATTCATTTCTTAAGAACAACAAATTCAAGAATATTTATGCAGTAAAAGATGATTTTCTAAAATATCACTCTAAAGGACTAAAAACAAAAATCAAATCTATCAATATTAAAAAATAATAAAAAAGAAGAATGAATCCGCTTAAAGTGCGGCGTCTTCTGCCCAGCCTTTTACGAATATACCGTTCTTGTGTAGAGGTACTGGTTGTCCTGGAGTGTAACTCATTGGTCTCATCCAGAAGATTGCTTTTGTTGGGCAAACTCCGATGCATGCTCCGTCTGAGATGCATCTTTCTGGATAAAATACAAATGCTTTACCTCTCTTCCAACCATCTACTGGTTTTACACGAAGAACATCTGGGCCAAGAGAAGTACAGATCTCTACGCAAAGCGCACAGCCTATACATCTCTGCTCATCAATGTCTGGAATGATTGCTATTGGCATTCTGTTTTTGATCTTTCATCGTTTGCTATTTAAATGATCTGCAAAATCCATAACGGAGTTATAGAATTATTTCAAGTTATAGAAATATTTCAAGTTTTTAAAATAAAAGAAAAACAAAAAGAAAGTATAAATGATATTTTTACTTCTTTATTTGGCGCATTGCTTCAATCTGGCCTGATGTTACCCAGTCAAGCAATTCCGCTGATGATGGATTTAGATCTCCTTTCTGATTCATCATGTTGTGAACCCAAACCCAGTTTATTTGATTCAATAATGGTTTATTTCCTTCATCGCCTCTTCGAACTTTTTCTCTGAGGTCTTTTGGGATTGTACTCCACCATTGTTCAAAAGTTCTACCCATAGTCGGATCATTTTTTTTGATCTAATTAAGTCTTTTGCAAATTATACTGCAGGGTAATAAATCTGGAGATCTGCGTGCTAAAGATTTAAAAGTCCTTTGGAAAAGTTTTGAATTCTTGCAAGTAAAAGTTCTAGGGGCTGCCAAAGAAGTGGGCAGATCTGCGTTTCAAGTCAATTGTGATGGGGCTAGTTTCCTATTAGATTACGGGGTAGAGTTGAGGAAGGAGTCCCTATACCCAATCGAGGTGAATCCACATGAGATCACTGCAGCTATCATAACTCATGCTCATTTGGACCATTCAGGTAATATGCCAGCACTCTTTGCGAAGGGAAGTACTGACGTATATGCAACTCCTCCAACATTTGACCTTTCGAGATTATTAATTGAGGATATGCTTAGAATTCAAAAAACTCAGCTGCCATATGATTTTGCTAGTGTTTCAAAGATGATGATGCATTCAAAGGAAATAAAGTATAGAGAAAAAATAGAGCGCGGAAATGCCTCTTTTCAACTACTCGAATCAGGTCATGTTTTAGGAGGAGCCTCAGTACTAGTCGAATCTGAGAATAAGAGGTTGTTTTACACTGCAGATATCAATCCTAGAGGTTCAAGAATGTTAAGAGAGGCTGATCTTGATTTTGGTGAGGTTGACCTGGTAATTACAGAAAGTACCTATTCCCAGACAAATCAGATGCCACGAAACGAATCAGAAGAAAAGTTCATGGAATTTGCATACGAAGTATTAGATAGAAAAGGTTCTCTTTTTGTACCTGCCTTTTCAGTTGAGAGATCTCAAGAAATTGCATGTGTCTTGAAGAATGCGGGATTCAAACACAAAGTTGTAATGGATGGCATGGCAGTTAAAGTAAATGAAATAATGTTGAATTACCCAGATTACTTGCGTGATGCTAAAGTTTTTGCAGATTCTGTTCATCAAGCAGTTTGGATAAAGGGAGAAAAGGAAAGAAAGAGCACATTGGATGAACCATCTGTAATAATTTCACCTGCAGGTATGTTAGTAGGCGGTTCTGCAGTGTTTTATTTGCAACATTTAGCGTCAGATAAGAGAAACGGTATTGCGCTAGTTTCATATCAAGGAGAAGGAACACCTGGAAGAAAGCTTTTGGATACAGGACGAGTCAGTACAAGAGGAAAGGAATTCAAGTGCGAAGCAGAAGTAAGACAGTTTGAATTTTCAGGACATGCAGATAGAGATTCACTGTTTGAAATGATGAAGAAAATCAAGGGTAATCCCAAGGTGCTTACTGTTCATGGCGATACTGATTCTTGTACAAAGTTTGCAGACGAGATACGAGAAAAGTTTGGATTTGACGCTTATGCACCAGATGCAGGTCAAATAATTACCGTATAATATGCAGAAAACTTCCATCACCATAGACATAGAAACTACAATTAACAGCGGTCAGGTTTTCCTCTGGAATAAGATTGAAGATCAGTGGATAGGAATAGACGGTCAAGATATTCTCATTCTAAGACAATCACCTTTTGGTGTAAGATCTTCAGGTAATACAAGCAATTTTTTCAGAGAAGATGACAATTTGGAAAAAATATTATCAAACATTAGCAGAGATAAGATTGTCAAAAAAGCTGTAAAACAATCACCAGGTTTGAGATTGATGAGACAAGATCCATTTCAATGTTATATCTCTTTTATTTGCTCATCAAATTCCTCGATACAGAATATCAAATCAATGCTAGAAAATTTATGTAAAAAATTTGGCACTAAACAAGAATTTAACGGATATAAATTACACACATTTCCAAAAGCAGAGATTCTTGCAAAGGCATCCATGAAAGATCTTATAGAGTGCAAACTAGGATTTAGAGCAAAATATGTAAAAAATGCCTCTCAGGCAGTTAATTCTGGTAAGATCGATTTTACATTGCTAAAAAAAGCAGATTACTTTACAGCTTTAGAAAGTCTAAAAAAAACTCTTGGTATAGGCAACAAAGTTGCAGATTGCATACTATTATTTTCACTTGATAAAATGGAAGCATTTCCAATTGATACATGGACACAAAGAATTTTGTTAAAATATTATAAGAAAAATTTTGATAACATTACAGAAAAACCTGTCACAGAAAAAAAACATGAAAAACTTCATGAAGAAATTGTAAAATATTTTGGTCCTTATGCCGGTTATTCACAACAGTTTCTTTTCAAAATGGAAAGAGATCTCAATAAAAAAAATTGGTTGTAAAAACCCTTAATACGGCTACTAATTGCCCGGTATTTGGGCCTGTAGCTCAGCTTGGATAGAGTGCTGGACTTCTAATCCAGTGGTCAAGGGATCGAAGCCCTTCGGGCCCGTTCCAATTCTGAACTTAACAGAGGACTCGCCAGATTTTTTGCAAGTCATAGCAGTGTCAAGCTACTAACTTGTATTTAGCTCTTTTAGAAATCAACTATCGCATCTTCTTTTTTGAAATGTTTATTCTATGATAACTATCATGACATTTTCTGCGCAATATTTCCAGATTGTCAGTATCGTTTGTTACACCAAAAGCAATTGGTGTGTGATTTATTGAAAGATTTTCTGTTGTCTCATATTCTCTGACAAGTCTAAGATCCTGGCAACTGGCATTATGAAATGTTTATGCCCAAGGCTCAATTATTTAATAAAAAATCAAAAAATTGGGCAGACATACCAAAACAGTTAGTAAACTAGTGTTTCGAGCATATTCTTGTTCTATATATTTTCATAGGCACTTTCACGTTCCTCAACTTTATGTATTGTAATT
>JAGWGA010000170.1 GCA_028867675.1 Nitrososphaerota archaeon
CCATTGCCTTTCATCCTCTTCTAATTTACCTCGTAGTATAAATTTCTTGAAATTTTATTTGTTGAAATTAGAGAGATTTTAAATATTTGTAGTTTAATTGAAGATGATGCTAGATCTAGTTCCAAAAAAAATATTCCTTACTAGGGGTAAAGGAGTACATCAAGACCAACTCACAAGCTTTGAATTTGCATTACGTGATGCAGGTATTCCAAACACGAATTTGGTATTGATTTCAAGCATATTTCCTCCTGGAGCGCGAGTAATTTCACGTACCGAAGGTTTGAAATTGATTCGCCCTGGTAGCGTTCAATTCGTAATCTACGCACGACAACAATCTAATGAGCCTCATAGGTTGATGGCAGCTTCAGTAGGATTAGCAGAACCCGCAGACAAGAAAAAATGGGGATATCTATCTGAGTATCAATCATTTGGAGAAACAGAAAAAGAGGCTGGTGATTATGCAGAAGATATAGCAGCTCAGATGTTGGCCTCTTCATTAGGAATACCATTTGATGCAGATAAGAATTGGGATCAGAAAAGACAACAGTGGAAAGTATC
>JAGWGA010000171.1 GCA_028867675.1 Nitrososphaerota archaeon
AGAGATTGTGGGAAAAATTCTCAGAAAAATGATTGATTTTATTGTGGTACCTTGATCTTTTCTTTGTTCCAGTTTCGCAAAAGTAGCAAAGATATCACAACTATTGAGCCTTGAGTAACCTTACTTAGTATATCCACCATGCCTACATCATTTTGTATGCCTACTATTGGAAGGCTAACAGTTCTTGATACGACATATAGTCCAATCAAGGCTATCGAGATCATGCTTGCTATGACATAGGGAGCCCTGCTATGGAGGTTGTTTTTGATCATCCATATTCCTAGTGGCAAGTATACTATTGCAGCAGTTGTAAAAAGCATCGTCTGGACCTGACTTGGAACATCACTTGATTCTTGCATTTGTGAATAGGCAGTAACAAAATAGATTCCACTATTTGCAAGTACTAGAATTACTGCAATCATGATAAATCGCTGTGTAGATTTTTTCATTGATTGTAATCTGTATGTAGTATTTAATTGTCTAGCTATCATTCTCGTTGATGAAAATAGGATTATTATTTACTGGCATAAATAAAAAATATGCTACTTGCAAGATAAA
>JAGWGA010000172.1 GCA_028867675.1 Nitrososphaerota archaeon
TTCGTACAGTATGAAAACAAAAAAGTTATGAGTAAAACCAGAACAGCCATAAGATTTAGTGTCTTCGCTGTTCAGATATCTATGCTTGTTGGCATAATTGCAAATGTAGTCTGATTGTAATGATTTTTATTTTTAGGCTGTTTTTGTGACTATTTTTGGAGGGTTTGCAACTGCTTTCTGCCACAGGGTATTGAACAAAGTGGTCATTGATGCTGACAATGTTTGATCTTCTGCAAAGATTGCCATTTTGAATCTTTTCGATTCTGTAACATCTGCAATTTCTAATCCAACGTGTTTGTTGTCAACAACAAGAACACAAAAAGGAACCTGTGTATATCTTCTATCTATCTTTGAAGGATAAAATGGATTTGAAACAACTTTTTCGCGTTCATTTTTGTTTCTATCTGATTTCATTTCTGTCTCTTTTGCGAAATATTCTTCTACCATTCCGGTGTCTGCCAAAACTCTGACACTTATGCCAGCACTTGCCTTTTTCAAAATAGCGTTGATAATGAGCTCATTTTGGAATCTTGTAATTAGTAGTATATCGCTTTG
>JAGWGA010000173.1 GCA_028867675.1 Nitrososphaerota archaeon
AAATATTTCTATGATTACCTTAAACAGTAAATACGGTACACTGGTGAACCATGTCTAGTATCTAATTATTCTTCTTGATAATATGACTACTGGGATAAATGCCAAGATGAATACGATCAAACTTACTGGGAATTCTGGAACTGCCGTTGTCCCGTAAACTGATATGTGTGATGTGTTTGCAGGAAATGAAATCACAAGTGATCTGTATGATATGGTCTTGGTTTCAGTAAACTGGGCAAGGCTCTTGTCTTCTGTTACAATATATGTGTCGTCTGTACCGTCAAGTTTTTTTGCATCCACCATTTCTCTTGGAATCTGGATTGCAAGTGTTCCTGCTGTGTCTGACTTGAGATTAATATTCAAAGAAAATGTCCCAGGGTTTACCGCGATGCCAAGTATCTGGCCTCCTGTGATGTCATAACTAATAGTTGATGTGGTGTTAAAGACCGGAATCATTCCCTGTGAATGTAGTTGTGTGGGTGAGGGTGTCTGTACTGGTGGCTGGCTTCCATTTGACTGGGTGGTAACTGAAACTGGGTTTGAAGGTTGGCTAG
>JAGWGA010000174.1 GCA_028867675.1 Nitrososphaerota archaeon
AGAGAATCTTTAGGCGCTATTATTGTCTAGTGCCATCAAGAGTTTAGTAACACCTGAGCCAATTCTTTTTACTTGTTGCTCTTGATCTTTATTTTTCATGCTTGCGTCATCTCCAAGTGTCTCATGTGCCTTTGAGACAGCTACCTGTTCAGGTATGACAAGAACTCCAATATTTTCAAGTATAGAGCGAACATGTACCAAGCCCCGCAATCCTCCCAATCCTCCAGGAGATGCGCTCATTATTCCTGCAACCTTTCCTTTGTAGCAAGCAAGCGGGGTTTCGTTGCCAGACTGACGCGAGGTCCAGTCAATTGTGTTTTTCAGAAGAGGGGAGATTGAGCTGTTATACTCTGGCGATGATATTAGAAATCCTTGGTGTGTTAGCATCAATTCTTTTAGTCTGAGTGCATTTTGTGGAATTCCATCGCGTTGCTCTAGGTCGCTATCGTATGTCGGCATCTGAAAGTTGTTCAGGTCTATCACAGTCACATCTGCGCCAGCTTCTGATGCACCAACAGCAGCAATCTTGACTAGTTTTTTGTTCAATGAATCTT
>JAGWGA010000175.1 GCA_028867675.1 Nitrososphaerota archaeon
TCAAAAAGAGTCTTCATTGAATAAACCAAGGTTTCTGAATCTGTCCACATGGCATTCATTTGTTGTGGCGTCTGGTTTGCATTTTTAATGAAATGTACTATTTCCTTTCCATCTTTTATTAGGAAACAAAGATTGTCATGCACGCCTGCGGGGATCTTTTTTATCTTTGATCTATCAATGTCATCAAAAATGTATGATGCATTTTCAGAAATGGAAGACAGCAGTTTGAAATTAATTTTAGAGTCTTCAAAGTTTTCAAGATGATTTGCATGATAAAATTTTAGAAAGTCCTTTTCTGCACCTAGTATGAGAAATTCGCTGTTTGTACTTTTAATCATCTCCTTTATTTTGCTGTTTATTTGGTTTGTTCCTTCAAGCATCTGGAATTTTTCTTCTCTTGTCTCTTTGGTTGAATTAAACTCTGGAATGGAATCCCATAGTTTTTTTATCTCGTTTTCTTGATTTTCCAAAGTATTGACGCGTTCTTTTTCTGCATTGACAAGAACCCATATTGCCTTATTCAATGGCTCTGCTGAGAATCTAGTAGGATGCT
>JAGWGA010000176.1 GCA_028867675.1 Nitrososphaerota archaeon
TAGATTAATTGAAAAAGTCGAGAGGGATTGTAAAAAAATAGACAATATGGATATCGTGAAACCTGATTTTATGAAAATTGATGTCGAGGGATTTGAGCTTGATGTGATAAATGGTGCGTTAGAAACCATCAGGAAATACAAACCCAGTATTTTTATCGAAGTACATTCATCTGTAATCGGATCAGAAATCAAGAATATTTTGAGTCCTCTTTATCAAATTTATCATGTGAGTCATCCACATTATAAGGAAGGCACCAATATTAAAAAAGAGCATTATTTTCTCTTTTGCATTCCAAAATTATCCTAACCAAGATTTTACATATGTTCGAAATATGAATAATCGTTAGAAATGAATTATCCATTAAAATAAAACTAAGGAAAGGAGTTTTGTAGCTACTCCAATAGATTACTGTCCATTTTGTGTCAATTTCTCGCAACAAAATCTCAAACCCAAACTCTCTGGAGCTGAAGAAACTTTGGTCCATATCTACTGTGAGTTCAGATAGGTTACATTTGATACAGTTTTCTTCCGCCAATGCGATAAAAACCAG
>JAGWGA010000177.1 GCA_028867675.1 Nitrososphaerota archaeon
TTTGTTCAGATTCCTTACAGTCAAGGTTAGATAGTGCATTATACCAAAAATATGAAATTGGTATAAACGATATAGATAAAGCAATGAGAATTAGGATTTTGGTTTTTACTAATTTTTTATTGGGTTCCCACAATTTGTAAGTTCATCCTTGGAATTCTTTCTAGTTACTAGTCTCTATTCATAAATGTTCCATCTGATGCTAAAAGATACGCCTCTTGAACACCACAGATATCCGTATATTCAAGAATCACGTATTGTATCCCATGTCTTCATACACAGGTTCGTATGAGAAGGTAAGAAAACAACATGACGGATATCTGCCCATCGGAGTAGCAGTGTTGGTGATATCCTGCCTTGTGACCATATTTGTAATCCATCCACAATTTGGGGGATATGGAGGAGGCACAGATTCATTGGCATTTTGGGAAGGTGCAGGTGTTATTTGGGCCGGAGTACTGATAGGATACATAGCACTAATCTTCAGATCCGTCTAAAACAACAATCAGAAACAGAACGTAGTATGACAGCATTGCTCGTATAATTTTTTTGT
>JAGWGA010000178.1 GCA_028867675.1 Nitrososphaerota archaeon
GATTCTTTTTCATAGGTTATCCTTGACAGTTCTTCTCTTACTTCATTTACTTGTCTTCTGATCTCATCTACTTCTGACTTGGAATACTGTGACTTTACAAGTTCGAGCTCCTCTTTTGCATTCTTTATCTGGCTTTGTATCAAATCTCTCTCAGCTCTAATTGACTGGATTTCTACTCTTGCTGATTCCACATCTTCATGAACTGTTTTTGCTTCTGAGGTTATCGCATCAAGTTTTTCAGGTCTGTGATCTCTTCATGTGATGTTTTATCATCTATCGTAGTTGGCACATTTTCAACTGGCTTTACATTGTCTGATGATTCTTTTTTTGCTCTACCAAACAGCCCCATGCAAGTAACTTTGGTATGAAGGTAAGAAAAGTATTCCTTTTGCCGTTATGTTCGTTTTTTCAGAAATGCAAGGTAAAAGCCTATGCCGCCTAAGACAAAACCTGTTATGATGAGAGCTAGGCCGCCAACTAGGTCTTTTGTATAATATCTTGGGGCAAAAAAGAAGATTAGTATCCCAATTGCAATAAGTATTACACC
>JAGWGA010000179.1 GCA_028867675.1 Nitrososphaerota archaeon
AAATTATACACAAAACCTGAACCGAAAAAGTAAGACGCTAATCAACACAACATAGTAGGCGTATTTGACATCAACAATAAAACAGATTATTGGATTCATTTTAAACAGTAAGGACATGTTATTTCATCTGCATCTTTTTTGATCCTGTAAACTTACTACCACAACCAATGCAAATCGAGATTCATATCTTCCAAAGCCTAGTACGATAATATGGGATCATCAATCTCGATATTTTTCTAAACCGAAGTTTGCCATCATCATTAAAAAAATAAACTCCAAGTACAGGCTTTACACCCTTTATCCCACGATTACGTGGATCCCTATAGTGAGTCCTTGTGTAATTGTATCTTTTTAAAAAAATTGCTTTTTAATTTTCAATATTCATTAAAATTTTTGCTTGACTAGCCAACAAAACCTAATGCATATATGAGAAAATTTTTAGATCAAAAACATGAGCTTCTCCCAGATAACTTCTAAACTCCAAGAAGAACTAAAATCAAACAGCCCTCAGATTAGATTCCTCTTAAAAAAGAGTCCAGGCCTTGCA
>JAGWGA010000017.1 GCA_028867675.1 Nitrososphaerota archaeon
GAAGTCCATGTACCTGTTGTACCAGTAATTGTAATTGTTGCAGTAGAAGTAGATCCGTCTCCCCAAGTGATTGATACAGAATCTCCTGTTCCTGGATTCTGTACAGTACCTGATAGAGTTAGAGGAACACTCCATATTATAGTAGAACTAACTGGATTAATCAATATTGACTGTGAAAGTGTACTGTACTCTTGAGTTCCACTGGCTGCGGTATAGTTTGCATTGCCAGCAAATTGAGCTTGTACTGTCAATCCAGATAGTACTGTTAATGGTGCAAGACCTAAGGCTGTAAATGTACCATCAGATGCAGTTGTAGTACTTGTCAAGGTTCCAATGCCAGTACCAGTAAATGTTACAGTTTTTGATGGTATGCCTTGCAGTGTTAGATCCTGATCAAGTAGTGAGCCTGTTACTGTAATTGGTGCTCCTGGTAAAATGTTAGAAATTGGATTGAGTAACAAACTGGTATTATGCTTTAGAGTTTGATATGTAATAGATTGAACACCAGATGAAAGGTATGCATGATTTTGTGCAAATTGTGCATTGATTGCAAGTGAGGGCGATACTAGTACAGGAGCATTACCTGAGGCTGTAAATGTACCACCAGCTGTAGTGGTAGGATTTGTCAATGTTCCGATTCCAGTGCCAGTTAGTGTGATAAGTTGAGATGATACAGGAGAGTTTGCATCTGTATCAGTTAATGTTCCTGTTACTGTGATTGGTGCAGCCCATGGAATTGAACTGGCTGTTTGTAATGATAATGTGATAGCTGTATGATGTGCAGTAATTGAAACTGATACTGTATTGCTTGTTGCTATTGTGGTTGCACCGTTGACTAGAGTTGCAACTATATTGTTTGCACCAACTGCTGTTGATGGATAGGTATGTGTTGAAGTCCATGTACCTGTTGTACCAGTAATTGTAATTGTTGCAGTAGAAGTAGATCCGTCTCCCCAAGTGATTGATACGGTGTTACCAATTGCAGGATTTACAACTACTCCTGAAACAGATACAGTATCTACTCCCCATCTAGAAGATGGAGGATTAACGGGATTAATTGTTAAACTTGCTGATGGCAAACTAGTTGAAAATACTTCGACGCGATTATTGTTAGAATCTGCAACGTATACATTTCCTAAATTATCAAGAGCTATACCAATCGGCGCATCAAATTGACTTGCTCCACTACCACTAGCTCCAAATTGAGTTAGATAGTTTCTATGGGAATCAAATACCTGAATTCTATTGTTTCCTTGATCAGCTACCAGAATATTTCCCGAACTGTCTATAGCAATACCTTGTGGAGAATTAAATTGACCATCTCCACTTCCCGGAAAGCCAATTGTTCCAAGGAGAGTACCCAAGTTTGAGTAATATTTTATTTGATTATTGCCAGTATCAGTTACAAAGAGATAACCAGTTGAATTTAGTGCAGCATATGATGGAAAAGAAAGGCCTGTAGAGGCAAAGATGGCCGGATTATTACCGCTACTATCATACTTTACGATTCTATTGTTGCCATTATCAACCACATAGATATTGCCTGCAGAATCACGAGTAATTCCGGTCGGATTGTTAAATTGGTTTACAGCATTACCTGTAGAACCAAATTGACTTTGATATATACCAGCAGGAGTAAGGTTTTGAATTCGATTATTAGACGAATCAGCCACTAATAGGTTTCCAGAGATATCAAACGCAACATCTCCCGGACTTTGCATTTCTCCATTGTCTGTACCACCACGACCTATGCCTGTGACAAAGTTGCCTGTATTATCAAATTTTGAAACATAGTTATGTTGAGAATCTGCCACGTAGAGATTTCCAGTTGAATCAATTCTCAGTCCATTTGGTACTAGAAATTGATTTACTGCATAGCTACCCCATTGAATAAGATACAGTCCAGTACTATCTAATTTTTGAATTCGGTGATTTTGTTGATCAGTAAAGTAAAAACCTCCCGTAGTAGGATCTAGAACAATTCCAACTGGAGCATTACTTTGACCATTACCAGAACCTGCTGGAGCCCATATTGCTAACTGTGTACCTATACTTGAAAATTCTATAATTCTATTATTGTCAGTATCAGCAACTAGAATATTTCCAGAAGATGTAATTGATATGCCTCGAGGATTTTGTAATTGTTCAGTTCCTGAACCATATGATCCAAAAGAGGATATGAAATTTCCATTTTTGTCAAATTTTACTACTTTACCATTTCCTGAATCTACTACCCATATGTTTCCAGAAGAATCAACTGTAATGCCAGTCGGATTATTAAATCCAGGAGAATAATTAAATTGTGTTACAAGCCCACCACTACTATCCAAGATTTTAACAACATTATTGCTAGAGTCTGTGACAAACATGTATCCAGTTGAATTTACAAAAATTCCAAATGGGTTGTTTAATGTAGTACCACCAACACCATTACCAAATTGTCTTATGAATGTGCCAGTACTATCAAATTTTTCTATTCGGTTATTATTTGTGTCAACTACGTAGAGATTTCCTGAAGAGTCAATTGCAATACCATTTGGAGCATCAAATTGTCCTTGTGCATTTCCATTAGAACCAAATTGAAGAATAAAACTTCCAGTACCAGTGAATTTCTGTACTTCGTTGTTGCCATTATCAACCACATAGACATTGCCTGCAGAGTCACGAGCTATGCCTGTTGGAGTATCCATAAATCCACCAGGAGTAATATAATTTTGAATGCTTTTTGCATAAAAATAATTTGGTGCGGCATAAGCATTTTCCAAAGACATCAAGCCAACTGTAGTGGAAATCATGAGAACAGCTAAAACAGTCAATAAATTGACATTACGAGACATACCAGAGCTAATCATTTAGAATATACAAATAGTATAGGTGTTATATAATAATACACGCAGATAATACAATTTGGGAGATCCGTTTTGGCACCCAAGTCAACAAAAAATTTCCGTCCTATATATATGCGGGAATACATGACTACAAACAATGAAAAACACTTCAATACTGGCTGCCATGGTAATGGCGGTCATTGGCGCAGGCGGTATAGTCGGATCTACATCTGGATTTGGAACATTTTCAAGTTCAAATGGTAACACTGCAGAACAAAATGGCCTTTTCGAAGGACATTTAACAGTAACTGCAAAGCATTCTGACGGTACTGTTTACGCATATTCACAGACAGACAACACAGTCACCAACATTGGTAAGGGTTGTGTAGCAGCAATGGCATTTGGAACAAACTCCTCAGCAGCAAGTTGTGCAGGTTCCGCAAGTCAGGGTATTCCAAGATTTACTTGGATTGCACTTGGAAACGGTTCCAACGTAGCAACTGCAACTACTGACACAGCATTAGGATACCAAGTCTTTAGACAGAACGCAAGTTCTACTTTTGGTGCAACTAGTGGAGTAGGTGTAACCAATGCAACAGGTACTGGACATGCATATGCAGTAATCCAGACAGTATTCACAATTCCATCCAACCTCTCAGGAGGAAGTGGAACTGGACCAGGAAATAATACTGGAACAACCTTCACAATCCATTCGCCAACAACACTTACAGAAGCAGGATTGTTGGACCAACAAGGTTCATCTGCACATGGTGGACACATATTTGCACACACACCATTGAGTAGTTCTGTTAGTGTAAACCCAGGTGACCAAGTCACTGTGAAATATTCAATTGCGGTAGGATAGAAATCAAAAATCTAACTATCGTTTTTTAATTTTTTTATAACATCTAACAAAAGCATATTTGAAATTAGGTTTGTATCAATACTTGCAGTTATAGATTATATTTTAATTTCTTGGATTTACAGAGACAAATACTAGTATTCTTCAACTCACACATTTACTAAAATATCCATTAATGAGTATTCCATATTTCACATTTTGAAAAAGAAAAAATATTGTTCCAATAATTATAATGATATCAAGATTAGTTTTTGATTAAAAGAATTATCTCGTAAATAAAGTTATTAACTATTTTTTGTATCATTTGTCATGTTATCTTTTCCAAAATTTTTCATTTATTGCATATTAGCATATACTTTGATTTTTACTATAATTTCAGTTCCTGTATCATATGCACAGACAATTGATATAACAAAAAGTGATTTTATGGATAAGGTAGTTTTTGATGGCAAATGGACTTTTGGACACGAGTGGAAACCCACTACTCTTACTACTGTAGATACCCCTACTGGTTCTCTATACATAAGATCTGCTCATCAGGGCGACTTTGTCTACATACTTGTTGATTCTGCTTTTGATACAAGACCAGTAAAGGGATCAGATAGGGCTACTGTTTGCTTTGATGCAAATATGAACAAGACAATGATTGCAAATTCCAATGATTATTGTTTTGTAGATATAGTTGGACAAAATTCAACATCAGTATTACAAGGAGGAAGTCCTTTGGCAATTACAGATTATTTCAGAAAAATTTCTTCTCCTTCAGGATTTATCGGCATTGGAGGAATATCAGACCAATATGACATCTACGGATTTACTCCACATCCAACTTTTGAATTTAAAATTCCAAAAGATCTACTTGGAAGATCTGATTCATATGGTTTCTTTGTTCAATTTTATGATGCAAATTCAAACAAATTCTACTCTTGGCCTGCTACTGATGATGGTACTTACTATTCCCACATACCAAGTCCAAGTAAATGGGGAGAGATTATTTCTCCAGATCATTCACTTCCAGAGTCTCCATTTCCAGTTTTTGTACTTGTGATGGCATTTTTTATTTTAATCTACTTTAACAAATTCATTCCAAAATATTTCAAAAAATAATTCATTGAATAAAAGTTAGTAAAAAGAAGACGCATTCGTCAGTCTCCCCATCCGAGCTTCCCTACTCGATTGTTGATTGTGACGATACGCCGGAGGGTGATGGAACTGATGGGAATCTGTCGCCAATTTGTTGTTCTGCAACTGCAGATGCTTCTTGCAATATTCTCTCTGTTTCTTCGTTTGAGGATTCGGTATCAACATTAAAGTCTCCACCTGCAAGTGAATCCATCATCAAACCGTTGAGAGTTTGTGTCATTGCATTAAGTTCTGAATCTGCTTCTGGCATGAACCTTCCAAGTGATGATTTTAGTCCTTTCATTGTGGACATTGCAGGGGCGATTGCTACCATCGCATCACCGAGGTCATGAATTGTTGTTAGACGCAATTGTACTTGCTCTAATGCCATTCTAGCATTTCCTAACATCTTTGACACTTTTCTAATCTCAGCTAGTTCGTTTGATAGAACTCTACTTGTTGCTGCATCGTGATGTTGCATTGCGGCTACGATTCTCTTGAACAATTGAGCATCTCTTTCTCTCAGTTTGCCCAACATAGAATCCATCTTCGATATTTGACCCTGTAATTTGTTCACAGCTTGCTCAATCCTAGGTTTTAGAGCGCCTTGTGGTTTTACAGTTTCACGTAATTTTTCTGATATGCCTACTGACTCTGGTCGAGTCCAGGTCTTATCGAAGCCGGTCATGCGGGTAGGTTCAAAAGTTACTTCTTAATGGAAGGTGTATACATTCCTCAACACCAGACTAAATTTAGCTCACAAAATGTAAATCAGACTTTATTATTTTCAGATTATGCCAAAGATAGTAGTCTTTGATTCAGGTCTTGGATCTTTATCAGTAATTAAATCAATTCGAAATAAAGTCACTGCCGAAGTAATCTATTTTGCAGACCAGTCAAATTATCCTTATGGTACAAAGACTATTTCTCAATTAGATAATATAATAAAAAATACCATTTCAAAATTACAAGAAAATTTTGAGCCAGATATCATTGTAGTTGGTTCAAACACACCATCAATATTACTAAATATACAAAAAAAGAATAAAATTATTGGAGTATTTCCTCCATTAAAGGAAGCTGCATCTAAAACAAAATCTAGACAAATTGGAATACTTGCAACAAAATCTGTTGTAAAAAGTAAAATTCTTAATGATTACATACAGAAAAATGTTTCATCCAAAATTCAAGTTACAAAAATAAATGCAACACCACTTGTAGATCTTGTTGAATCGGGGAAATTTATATCAGAAAAACAAAAGTCAAAAAATGTCATTAAAAAAATAATTGAACCTCATTTACAAAATATAGATGTAATCACTTTATCAAGTACTCACCTTCCTTTTCTTTTGCCAATTTTAAAAGAATTATTTCCTAATGTAACATTTTTAGATCCAGCAGACTTGGTAGCAGAACAAATTTTAAAAATATTAAAAAATAAACAATCTAACAAAAGCAAATTAAAAATTTATGCATCAGGAGATGTGAAAAAATTTCATAAACAATTATTAAAAATCGGAATTAAAAATAAAGTAAACCCATTATGATTTGACTTGAGCTTTTCTATATCCATGAGTGAATGTCTTATCATACAGCTTGGAATATTCGTATGATTTTGGATTAACAACATCTCCAATTATTATAATCGCAGTTCTTGTTATTTTCTCATCTCGTATTTTTTTTGCAATGTCTTCCAAAGTTCCAGTTATAATTTTTTGATCTTTCCAACTTGCTCTATATACAACTCCGACAGGTGTAGATTTTGGATATCCTCCTTTGATTGCTTCTTTTACAATATTTGGAATCAGATGAATACTAAGATAGAAAATCAAGGTAGCTTTGTGTTTTGCAAGCTCTGAGATTTGCTCTCGTTTTGGTACTTTAGTTCGGGATTCTGCTCTAGTTACAATAATTGTCTGAGTAACACCAGGCAGAGTAAGTTCACATCCTAATGCAGCAGCTGAGGCCAAAAATGATGTTATCCCAGGAACTACTTCATATTCAATTCCTTCTTTTTTGAGATTATCTGTTTGTTCTCTAATTGCTCCGTAAATGCTTGGATCACCATCATGTAACCGAACAACAAGTTTTCCTTTTACTGCATTTTCTTTTAGGATCTTGAAGATATCTTCTCTTACTAATTTTGCAGCGTCATGTAATTTTGCTTTCTTGCACATTTTTACAATCTCTGGTGGAATCAAAGAACCAGAAAAAACTACCACGTCTGCTTTCTCAATTAGTTTTTTTGCCTTGACTGTAATTAATTCAGGGTCACCAGGACCGCAGCCTACAAAGTATACTTTATGCACGCTTGACCACCATTATGGAAAAATATTTGGTCGTAAAAGTATCTTTGGTAACTTCACCCAAAGTAAGCTTTCTTACAATTTCTTGATCTGTTCCAACATCTTGTGCTATAGCAAACAGTGATGTATCAGGAAAACCAGCTTCTCTAAGTAATGCTATAACTTGATCAAAGTATCTTCCATCTTTTAGAAATATCATGGTATCACAATTTTTTGCAGTCTCCTTTACTCTTCCAAGATCATAGCATGCAGGTATCACTGCCATAGTTTCGTCACCTTCAGCAATGCTGATACCAACTTTTGATGCAAATGCAAACATGGACACAATACCTGGAATTACATTAATTTTGATATTAGGATATTTTGATTTTAATTCTCTTTGGACATATATCCATGTACTGTATAGCGATGGATCGCCAACTGTAAGGTAAACAACATTTTTCCCAGTACTAACAACTTCTGCAATTATTCTTGCGTTTCTCTCCCAAGTATCTTCAAGAACATCTTTGTCTTTTACCATTGGAAAGACAAGATTGATGATTTCTGGTTTTTTTGCCTCATCAACAAGTGTAGATATTATAGAATAAGCAATGCTGTCTTTTCCCTCTTTAGATGTAGGGCACATTATCACATCGGCATTTTTGATAGATTTTACTGCTTTAACAGTGAGCAAATCAGGGTCACCAGGGCCACATCCTACGCATGTTATTTCTCCCATTACCAAAAAACCTCAATGCACCTAATTAAAGTCTAGATTTTTGTTGCAGAGATTATAGTAACAGGGTTTCTTGCAAGAAACATCGTACCTGTAGAAGTTTTTTTGCTTTTGGATATAGTCACTTGTATAATATCAATTGACGAAAATTGTAGCTTTTCAATTACATTTAGTACAGAATACAGAGTTTCAACAAGTATAGTTCCAATTACTATTCTACCGCCTTGTTTTAGCTTTGATTCACATAGTTTTACTATTTCAGATGTTTCACCGCCAGTTCCACCGATAAATATCGCATCAGCAATTGGCAATTCAGAAATTTTTTGCACTGCATTTCCCAAAATGACAGATACATTAGTGATTTGAAATTTGGTTAAATTTTTCTTTGTGAGTTCTATTGCATTAGGATCAATATCTATTGAAAAAACTTTTCCAGAAGTTCCAACTTGATTTGCGGCTTCCACAGATATTGAACCGCTTCCACAACCAATATCATATACGATTTGTCCAGGTGAGAGTCGTGCCTTACTTATTTGAATTACGCGAATTTCTTCTTTTGTAATTGGTACATCTTCTACTCGCTCAAAGAGTTCATCAGGAATTCCAGGTGTACGATGTTGCCACATTTAATTTACTCAAACTGATTAATATTTAGAACTACCTAACTGGTGGAATCCCCAAGTTTGGATGAATAAGTGTATTTACCAAAATCCAGCTAAAGATGAACATCAAAAAGTAACTACCATATCCTGTTGTGATGAGTTTTTTCTTTTCTGATATAGCAATAGGAATTCTCAATCCTTTTGCTATAACATATGAAACAATAAACAATACAATCATAATTCCAAAACCCAATACAACTCTAGATGATTCTGCAAGTGGCTCTCCCATTATTGCAGAGAGTGTACCTGCCAAGACTCCCATTCCCACTCTAATCCAGAATACTTTGTCAAGTCCGCTCTTGATCCTTGACTCTTCGGTTTGAGCAGAACCTGTGGTATTGTCTTTAGTATCATCATTAGTATCGGGTTTTTCGTCTCCCTTTTTCTTTGGATGTCTTGCCAACTAAATTTTCAAAATCACTTTGCTTAATCCCGTTTAAAATGTTTGGTTGAGATACAATAGTAAAGGTATAATCAATGGGAATAGAAATTAGAAATTATGACACTTGCAGGTATTGAACTTCGTTATCTGATAACAGAAATGAACAAGCAAGTAAAGGACTATTACGTAAGTAATATCTACGGTGTAAGTCGTAATAGTCTTCTTTTCAAGTTACATCATTCAGAAAAACCAGATTTGCTTATCATGTTCTCAACTTTTGGTTTGTGGATAACTAATGTAAAAATAAATCAGATGGAGGAAAACAGGTTGATAAAGAGATTAAGAAATGATCTTTTGCGTAGTAAAATTATAGAGATTAAGCAGTTAGGAAGTGAGAGAATTGTATATGTTACATTTTCTGGATTTGACCAAGAATTTATCCTAGTTGGAGAATTTTTTGGAGATGGCAATATCATATTATGCAATAAAGACATGAAGATTCTTTCTCTATTGCATTCAATTGATGTAAGACATAGGAAACTAGGAGTTGGATTAAAATATGTTCCACCACCTTCTTCTGGATTAAACATCTTAGAAGTTACTAAACAAAATATTGAGGATATCAAATCAAGTCCCACACCAATTGTAAGATGGGTAGGAAGAACACTGGGATTACCAGGAAAATATACAGAAGAGATTATCCGAATGACCAATTTAGATCCAGACAGATTGGGAAATACTTTATCAGATAAAGAGATTGATGATATTTTTCATGCAACAAAGGAACTAATCGATAAAGTAGTTACCGGAAATCATGATGCCTACATAATACGTGATATGAAAAATGCAGATGTCATACCAATAGCTCTTGCAAGTATGGAAGGAAAAAACCCAGTCAAAGTGGCAAGTTTCATGGAGGGATTAGATTCACTTTTTTCAGAAAATCTTCTTGAACATGGCAAATCATCCCAATCCACTACAGCAAACCAGAAAATAACAGAGCTTGAGCACAAGTTAGAAGAACAAAACAAGGCAATTTTACTTGTAAAAGAGAGATCAAGTTCAATTGCTGGCGTAGCAAAGGCACTTCTTGAGATTGCAGCAACTGGTATTACATCAATTGAGGATTCAAAAATTAAGCCAGTACTGGACAAGTATAATTCACATATAGCAAGAGAGAGCGGAGTTTTTTTAATCAATATCAACGGCGAGAAAATAAAGTTAGACCCGCATTCATCAATTCAAGCAATTGCTTCAACATTATTTAATGAATCAAAAAAACAGATGAGAGCAACTGATACAATTAATTTAGAAAAAAAGAAGACTGAAAAAAGTCTTGAACTTGTAAAAAAACAAGCAAGTATTGCTCAAGATTCTATTGTATTTGCAGTACAGAAAAAGAAAGAGTGGTTTGAAAGATATAGATGGTTTATCACATCAGATGGTCGTCTTGCAATAGGAGGACGGGATTCATCATCAAACTCTGCTGTAATAAGAAAACATCTTAACAAAAATGACAGAGTGTTTCATGCAGAAATTGTAGGTTCTCCGTTTTTCCTTTTAAGAGAAAGTACCGATGAAGATATTTCAAGTGTAAAAGAAGTTTCACAGGCTACAGTTTGTTTTAGTAGAGCATGGAGAGCAGGCATTTATGGATTAAATGCATATTGGGTAACACCTGATCAGGTAAAGACTGCTGCTCCAAGTGGGCAGTTTATTGCAAAGGGATCATTCGTCATTGAAGGATCTAAAAATTTTGTTCAAGTGAGTACATTACAGCTAGCTATTGGTCTGTATGAAAAAGATGAAAATTATCAATTAATGTGTGGACCACCAGCACCAATTAAGAAACATTGTATCTATTATGTAATAATAGAGCCATCAGGAGTAGACATGGCAGAATTAGCAAAGAAAGTAAAACTTGAATTTATGAAATTTAAAGAAAAAGAGGAAATAGTAAAAGCAATCTCTATGGATGATTTTACACGAGTGCTTCCTGCAGGAGACAGTCACATAGTAGAATCCGGTGAGGGCGAGGCCTACAATTGAGTATTCAAAAACCAAGTTTCATAGTAGATGCAATGTTAGGCAACTTGGCCAAGAAATTAAGAATTCTAGGATATGATTCAAAGTATTTTTCATCAATTGAGGACGATAAAATAATTTTGATTGCAAAAAATGAAAAACGTATAATTTTAACAAAAGATGAACAGTTAACCAAAGTTGCTCAAAAGCAAGATACAAATTTTGTCTTGATTAGAGGAAGCAATGAACTAGAACAGATTATACAAATAAATGCAAAAATTAAGCTTGATAGGTTCGTAGTAGATACAAACAATTCTCGCTGTATTGCTTGTAATGGAAAGTTGGAATCTGTAGAAAAGTTTAGAATTATAGGAAAAATTCCTGAGGGAGTATTAGAAAGAGAGAAAAATTTTTGGATGTGCGATTCTTGCAAAAAAGTGTATTGGGAAGGAACTCATTTTCAAAAACTTCAAGAGTTTGCTATAAAATTAAACGATAGAATAAATTGAGTTTGTCAGATGAAGACGGCCAAATATTGGTAAAGACTGCGCGTCTAGCTGTTACAGAATATCTCATCAAAGGAAAAAGAATTGAATTATCAAGCGAAATAAAATCCAAGTTTTCATACAAGTCAGGAGTCTTTGTTACACTAAACAAGGAAGAAAATCTAAGAGGATGTATAGGATTTCCAACTCCAGACAGAATATTGCACCAGTCACTTGTGGATGCTGCCATGGCATCAGCTACAGAAGATCCTCGATTTTCTCCCGTAGTTCATGAAGAATTAAACGAAATTATATTTGAAGTGACTGCACTAACTCCACCAGTTGAGATCAAAGTCAAAGATCCTTTAGAATATCCTAAAATGATTAAGATAGGCAGGGACGGCCTCATTGTAAAATGGGAGTATGGTTCAGGCCTGCTGTTACCTCAGGTTCCTGTAGAATATGGATGGAATGAAGAGGAATTCTTAGGTCATACTTGTGAAAAAGCAGGAGCTCCCTCTAATTACTGGAAACGAAAAAGTACAATGGTTTTAAAGTTTGAAGGAATTGTTTTCAAAGAAATAAAACCAAATGGACCAATCAAAAGAGTAGAATTATAATATTTTTCCTGTAACTGCATCAAGTACAACTTCCTTATCTTGTTGCAACGAATCATAATCATTTTTGTTAGCAACAACCAATGGAATGTTTGATATAGCACACCCAGATGCTGTTGTAAGATCTGCTTTCAGACAAATCATTGCTAATGGTGCACACTTGTTATATTTCAGAGAGTAAATTGTATAGGCACCAACACTACTTCCTATTCCAAAAGGAAATGCCAAGATTTTGTTACCAACAGATTTTCCAAAAAGATCATGGTTTTTGTCATGTACTATTCCTGTTTTTTTATCAATCCCACCAAGAAAGTTTAGTGGATTTTTTGCTATGAGTATTGAACCCTTTGCCATTCCTTTTACAATTACTTTAACATTCATTTTGTTTCCTCTTCTACTATATTTTTGAGATTTTTTAGATTTACATCAACTTTGTTTGAAGTTCTCAGATAATAAGCACCCTTTACACTATTTGTTGTAACAGAGTCTACTTCTTTGTTATCAACTAGAGGAGATAAACAAGTGCAGCAATCAAACAAGAGTTCTCCTCCAGCTCGTTCTATCTCTTTTCTATAACCTAGGTCTCTCATTTGTCCTTTAATTGCACTTGGACAAAATATCATACAACGTTTTTTAAATGATCTTCCCTTTAGCATTGCAGCAAGATCACCAATTTCTTCTAGTCCAAGCTGAGGACTGCCGAGTGTGATAATATCTCCACTCTCAGATGTATTTAGTTCATCATGGATTTTTTGCATTTCATTTTTATCAAAATCTATTTTTTCACCCTCTTCTTCTCCAAATGTAAACATACCACAAGCTCCAGATGTGCCCATTCCAGCACATAGAGATTTGCAGCTACGTCTATCAAGATCATTTACTCCAGATAATGCAACTGAGCTTCCTGCAACTTTTCCTGCAAAGTATCCAAGCATTCCATATGTCAATTCATCTCGAGATTCAACTTTCATACGGATTGTAAGACTGGGTTTTCTTACATTGTCATCTCTTAGGTCAGAACATGGACTCTTACCTGTAAGTGCACTTGCAAGAGCACTAAATGCACCTTCTTTGTTTGTTTTTAATCCAGAAAAAGAGTTTGCGTAAATTGCAGCATTGCTTTCTGCAAAGGAAACATGAGTACCTTGTTTTGGTACATCAAATATTTCATAAGGAATACAAGAGTAAGATGGAATTGCACCCATTTTTTCATAAGAGTTTTTGATACTACGCTGATTTTCTATGAATTTATCATCTAGATTATAACGAGAAACTGAATCAAAATCAAATCCCATTGGGTTTACTGTTGTCTTTACTTTGAATTTAGCGTCCTGGCTTAGGTGTGAAAGAAAATCCCTTCCTGCATCGCCTATTGTATTGTAATTAACCCCGGATAGATGTGCCCACTCTATTGGAATTAGTTTATCAGAACCTGATGCTTCGCCAATTGCTACCAGAGTTCTATATGCAAGAGCAAGTGTTTCTCCTTGCTTGCCATCTAACGCATCTTCTTCTTCTTTTGTTAGTTCCAATAAACGACTTTGTTATAACAGATATAATACTTGTGTGGTCAATGTTAAAACTAATTGGACAAGATAAGAATAATTCTAGATGGAATGATTGCTACAATGAATCATGTAAAACCACCACGTATGACTGCGCTTAGAGAATTACGAGAAGCCGAAAATGGTAGTCCACTAAGCATTTTGATAGGAACAATACTTTCTGCTAGAACAAGAGATGAAAGTACTTCAGCTGTGGTCAGAGAATTATTTTCAAAATATAAAACAGCTGATTCCCTTGCAAAAGCAAAACTATCAGATGTAGAAAAGATAATCAAACGAACAGGTTTCTATCATGTAAAAGCAAAAAGAATTATCGAAGTTGCATCTATAATAAATTCAAAATATTCAGGTAAAGTTCCAAAGACAATAGAAGAATTGATCAGTCTACCTGGAGTAGGAAGAAAGACAGCAAACTGTGTTTTAGTTTATGCTTTTGATGAGCCAGCAATACCTGTTGACACACACGTTCATAGGATCGCAAATAGACTAGGATTAGTTAAAACAAAAATTCCAGAAGAAACAGAGATTGAATTAATGAAAAAAATTCCAAGAGAATACTGGATTAGAATTAATGATACTTTTGTCATGTATGGTCAAAATATTTGCAAACCAATATCTCCAATGTGTTCAGTTTGTCAGATTAAAAAAAAATGCAACTATTACAAAACTAGGTAGTTCTTTTCTTGGTTTTCAACAATACTACAATTACAGCTACAGAAATTGCCAAGACTATCACTGGCATATAGAATATAGGATAATTATCTTCAGGATTTCCTGAAATAAAACTTAGTGTCATCTGACCAGCATTAACTGGAATGGGATCTTCTTGAGAATTCATTCCATATACAGTAAATTCTCTAACTGTAAAACCTGCAATATCTAAATTGGTAACATCCACCTTTTGTCCTACACTTACTGTAAGCCCACCATTACTAGTGTGAGTTGCAGTAACAAACTTGTCTGGTGTCCAACCAAGTTTGTTGTCATCTTGTATCATAAAGTATCCATCTTCTGGAGTGTTGATTGCGACCCAGAAACGATAGTTAGGAGGACCGCCCATACCAATTTCAATGAATTTTGGATTGTTAAGATCTTCGTATAATCGAATGACTGCAGTTGAATTTGGATTTACATATTTTAGTTTGTTTTCTATCTCAACTTGCCAGTTGGTTATATGTTCATGATCAAGCTTGTATACGGTAGCATTTTTTTTTAAAACATTAAAGGAATCAAATGGTACTGTAACAAAGTCATAACGCTCAGATTTATTCATTGTAGACTGTTGCGCATAAACTGGTAGAAATGAGCCTGCTAACAAAAGAGCAATTAGTATTATACGCATATTATGATCTAAATTCATTTCAATAAAAATCTAGTCAACAAATGGGTTATCCCATTTCATTAGTACCTTAGATACCTCAGGTCTTATCATGTATTCAGATGGATTTTGTTTATCAAGAATCATTGCTCTAAGTTTAGTTCCACTAAGACTTTCTTGAAATTCTTGTCCATGAGGACAGTTTCGTTCACTTGCAAATGACAAACATTTTCTACAATAGAAAAATGCTGGAAAGAAGATAGGTTCTATTCCAATATCAGGATAATTAATAAATATTTTATGTGCGGCAAATGGATCATAGTATGTTCCTACACCTGCATGATCTCGTCCTATTATAATATGAGTACATCCAAAGTTTTTTCGCATTATTGCATGATGAATTGCCTCCTTTGGTCCTGCATATCTCATTTCAGTATGTAATGTACCAAGATAACATCTGTTCTTAGGATAATAATGTTCAATGAGAGATTCATAACTTGCAACTATTACCTCATCTTTGTAATCTCCAGATTTTTTCTTTCCCACCAGAGGATTAATAAATAATCCATCATGTGTGTTCAGAGACGCTTTTTGAAGCATCTCATGAGCCACGTGAGGAACATTTCTTGTTTGAAATGCCACAATTGTTTTCCATCCAGCTTTTTCAAAGAAATCTCTTGTTTCAATAGGAGTTTTCCTGTATCTTCGAATTGGAGTATTCTCTGGTCTTTGGATATAATCAATTTTTCCGCCGACAAGAAATTCTTTCATGCTCATAGTTTTTGCTACTCCAGGATGTTTTGGATCAGATGTTCCATACACTCCCTTTGAAACTACATCTTTATCAAAATTGTAAACATCTTCTACATGCAAAATTGCAAAATTTTTGCCCTCTACATTTAGAGCAACTTCTCCTGCATCCTTCATCTTTGTAGCAGTCTCCTTGTCAACATCAAGAACAATTGGAACTGTCCAAGGTAGATCATTTGCCAATCTACCTCTAGTAATTACTTTATCAAAGTCTACTTGTGTTAGAAATCCTTCAAGGGGACTAAAAATTCCATCAGCTATATTTTCTACATCATTTGCCAAGTCAGCATTAATAGATATTGAAAATAATCCACTAGGATCTTTTTTTGTAATTCTATTTACTAGTTTACCACCATGCGGTTTTGCAATACCTGTGTTTTCCAATTATATCACTTACCGTGGTCGGCATGCAATCCACATTCTTTTTGAGAATCAGATTCCCACCACCAACGGCCAGCTCTCAAAGGCTCGCCAGGTTTGATTGCACGTGTGCATGGTTCACATCCAATGCTTGGAAATCCATTATCATGTAGCTTGTTATATGGAACATTATTTTTCTCGATATAATCCCAGGTTTGTTCCCAGGTCCATTCTATAATTGGATTTATCTTGATTATTCCATTATGCTGTTCGTCAATCTCAATTCTATTTGCTTTCAATCTAACTTCAGTCTGATCTGCCCTCAATCCTGTAATCCATCCGTCTAATGTCGATAACATCCTATTGAGAGGGTGGACCTTTCTTATACCACAACAAAGTTTTCTGTTCCCAGTACTATGATAAAATAAATTTAGTCCATTTACGCGAACCATTTGTTCTACTTCATTTTGATCAGGAAACATTACTTCGATATTGGTATCATATTTTTTGCGAATTTCATCCATCACATCATATGTTTCTTGATTAAGCCTTCCAGTGTCAAGAGTAAAGATTCGCGCTTTAGGATTAATTTTCATCATCATATCAATTACAACTACATCTTCTGCACCAAAGCTTGAAGCCAAGGCTACTCTAGGATGAATATTATCAAATGACCACTTTAGAACTTCTTGAGGAGTTTTTAGATTTGCATTTAATTGATGTATTTGGTCAGCAGTAAACTTTGACATGATAAAATTTGTTCATATTCGTCATATAATTATTTAGGTAAAGATGTTCATTCTAGAGTTATAAATAACATAAAACAAAGAAAATAGAATGTCAGAAAAAACTGTACTTGCTGTATTTCCTTCAATTTATTCATTAAATAAAATAAATGATCTAGTAACAAACATCCCAAAAATTCTCAAGTTAGCACATCAGCAATATAATAAAATAAGAAAAAATGAATCAGTGATTATCATTGAAGCAGCTGATCCTGTACTTGCTTCATCTACTGTAAATATGCTATTTGGAATAGAGCAAATAGCAATTGCAAAAGAAGTAGAAAATAGTTTTGATTCAGTATTATCTACAATCACTAATACTGCTATGAGTCTTTTATTGAAAGGGGAGAAATTTTTCGTCAAAGTTGATGGTAAAACAAAAAAATTCCTAGCCAAAGATTTAGAGATTGCAGCAACTGCTTCTTTAACAGACAAGGGTACAATAATTGAAGCAAAACCCGGCTCGGAATCAAACTATAACAGACTTGTTTATGCTTATTTGACAGATTCGTTTGCTTATGTTTGCATTTTTGTAGATAAGGGATTAGGTGGTCTTCCATATAACTCACAAAAAGAAAAAATTCTGTGTTGTATTCATGATGAACTTTCTGCCATATCTTGTCTTCAGACTATAAAGATGGGTTTTGATGTAAAGATACTAGTTTGCTATCGTAATGAATCAGATTTGCTCAAATTGGCTAAAATAATAAATAAAATACTACCACGACTTGTAGAAAAAAAGATCATTCTTCATTCATGCAAGTTAAGTAAATCTTTGAGTATATTGCCAACAATTGTTACAATAACTCAAATCATGATATCTATAGCATCAAAGGAAAAGATTGGAAGAATTTCTTTAGGAATATCACCCATGATATTTCCTGCATCGTTTTGTGAATATAATTCAGGTATGGTATCTCAAAATAATATGATTCCTTGGTTTTCTCTTTCAGGTATAGATTCTGGAATTTTAGAAAATGCAAAAGAGATAGGATTAGAAAAATACATCTCAAATTTAGAAGATCTATGTAAAAAACATCTCAGCAATAAAAAAATCTCCCAGACTGAAGTATCAAAGTATACAAAGGATGCACTAAAGACTCTCAAATGTTTACCAATTACTGTTGGTCCAAAAAATATTCATGATATAATTGATTCATTAAAATCAAATCATTGAGAATTTAAACCGGTCAAATTTACCCACATTTATGAAAAAGATAGGCGGATTCATCTATCCGTGGGGAAATGGTCATTTTACAAGAATGATGAATCTAGACAAGTCTATCCAGGATGTGATCAAGGATGATGTTGAAATGCATTATACAAGTAGCGGTGAAATTTATCAAAAGCTGCTAGAAAGATTTCCTCAGAAAAAAGATAAAATTCACAATATAGAGATGCCAACTCCAATAGATGGTAAAAAGGGCCCCAGTATTGCTTTATCATTACTTAATTTTCTCTTACCATTATCTGGCAGACCCCCACTTCTTTCTGTTGTAACGAATTATCTAAGAGATGAAGGAAAATTATACAATAATCAAAAGTTTGATCTTGTCATAAATGATGGTGATGTAGGATCAAATGCAATTGCACAAAGAAGAAATATCAAATGTATTTTTATTACAAACCAATTTAGACCAAAACTTTGGGCTTCAAGATTTTATCTCTATCCTGGAGTGATATACGTATCAAAGAACATTGAAAAAGCAACAAAGATAGTAGTTGCGGATTCTCCACCACCTTATACTATATGTGAATACAATCTCAACTTTCCTGACAAATTAAAGGAAAAAGTTGTGTATGTTGGTCATTTTTCAAATGGCAATACAATACAATCCAAGCCTAAATCAGATATGGAAAAACTAATTGAAAATGTAGATGGTTTTGGATATTGGATGATAACAGGTAATAAATCAACAAAGAAAATAACTTTAGAAAATTATGAAAAGACTTTCCAAAATCCTGAAATGCCAAATGAAAGAAGAATCATTTCACATGCAACAAATGATCCAGCACTAGACAAAGTTTTAGGAAAAGATGGAAAAATATATTCAATCTCTGAAGCTTTAGAAAGAAAAATAGATTGGATTAGAATAGATATAGGATTTTTATCAGAACAGGAAAAAAATACAGTCTTGAATTCATGCAAGTATGCTGTGATAAATGGTTCCCATACGGCAATGGGAGAGATTTTGGGAGGAAAGGCAAAGCCAATCATAGGAATACCTGTCTATGACGAACACACTAATCAGATAAAGTGGGCACAGGACAAGAATTTAGGAATTTTATCTACAACTGCCAAACAGACTGTCAAAGCAGTTCAACAGATAAATCTCAATTACAACAAATATCAAGAGAATCTTTTAGAATTCTCACGAAACTATAGTACAGGCGGTACAAAAAATACAGTTAACATAATTTCTGAGATACTAGAAGACTAGAAAGAATTATAATTTTTTGATCTTCATATAATGTACTGGTACGCGGCATTAGATGGGCGAACTGACCTTTGGGGATGAAGACATAGACCGCGTACCAGAAACTTACCAAAAGCTTTTATGGATAACTTTGATGATCGCCGTCATTGACTGAATGCCCAGAATGTGCAGCCAAAGAGGTAGTCATAGAAATGAAGTTTGATGCTAATACCAAACACTTCATCTGTAAAAAATGTGGTTTGTTTGCTACTAGAGAACAAGTAAGTGATATCAGATACAGATTAAACAAACGAGAAAAAACACGTGAAGATAAACATGATGAATATCGTGACTGGTGGACAGCAAGTAAGAAAGATAAACAAGGCTAGTTACAAAGTGAATTAAAATGGGAAAAGAAAAAGAAATTCCAAAATCCATACAAGATGAAATAAAGAACGCAAAGTTTGGAAAACCTGAATCTCTTACAAGAACCGGTTACATACTTGAGATTTATGATAAAGATATGAAGATTGATGCTCAGCTTTACGAAGCTGTTGAAGATGGAAGAAAAATTATAGAAGGTATGAATTTACCAAAAAAAGTAAAACCGGCAGATCTTATGAAAGGAACTGTCTATGAATTTACAATAAATTCTTACAAGTCCCCTTTGAGTAAGACGGTCATTGAATTTCTAAGAAAAGAAATGGAGATTGATATGGATGCAATTTACCAATTTGAACTTACGAATCTTGAACTAATGGATGTAGACTCTGATTCTGCAGATGCAGAAGAGTCAGAAGAAGAATAGTATAATCAGTCTGCTTTAGATTTCATAGATTTTCTAAACATTCCACCAATTATAGGATTTATCAAATAAGGTATAGTCTGCTTTATCCATATTGCAAGTCTTACAAATTGTGGAACAACAATTTCAATTCTATGAGATGATGCAGCTCTCACAACTGCATTTGCCACAGTCTTTGAACTAAGCGATGTAGATGAATATTTAGGCATACTACCAAAAGACTTGTGATTAAAGAAATTTGTTCTTACCATTATTGGACTAACTACTGTTATTCCCACTCCTGTCCCCTTTAGTTCATGAGATAATGATTCAGAGAATCCTAGCATTGCAAATTTAGAAGCACAGTAAGATGCCATCCCTGGAATTCCAATGCTTCCTGCAACTGATGCTACATTAACAATATGTCCAGATCTTTGTTCTAACATTTTTGGTAAGAATACTTTGATGCAGTACATCATTCCAAAAAAATTTGTCATCATTTGGGATTCCATTTCTTCTATGGTTATTTCATTTACAGTATTGTGAATTCCAAAACCAGCATTATTTACAAGTACATCAACTGTACCAAACTTTGCAAGTATAATTTTTCCCATTGTGTCTACCTGATCTTTTTTAGAAACATCACATGGATGAACAAAGACTTTGGTGTGGTATTTTGATAATCGTTTTGCCACCTCTTCCAATTTTTCTGCATTTCTAGATATCAGTATTACATCAGCATGCAGTTTTGCAAATTCTTCAGCAGATTGTTCACCAATTCCGCTTGATGCGCCTGTAATTACAACTATTTTTCCGGAATAATCCAATAATCAAAAATTAATACTTTGAAAATAAAGTGCTTTCTATACAGTCTTGGCTTTTTTTATGCTCGGATAGACTACTTTCATGAGAAATATCCAGCTTATGACAAGACCGACGTGATAAGTAGCAATTCTCCATCCGATTACAATATTCCATTGAAGACTATTCTTTGCGGCTTCAAATGTCAAGCTATTCAAGTGTCCTAAATATGCCCAGATTGAAAATTCAGTCAGACCAGAACCACCAATTGTAATTGGAAGATTGCCAACTGCAATTGATGCCATCGTAGCCATGAGAGAATGAAAAAAGTCTATTACAAAACCTGCGCCATTTGCAATTATCATAAAAGAGAGACCATAAAGGGACCATGTGAATATAGAAATTATTATAGAAACCACAAATGCTTTTTTGATTTCTCTAGTATGAAGAGTTTGTCTGCTCATATCACAAATTTCTTTCATCCAAAGATTTGTCTTGTCAATGTATTTCAGTGAACGCTCCTTTCCTATTCTTGTAGCAATTCTTGTAGCCCAAGAAGGAACTTGGAATGTTCTTTTTGATGACAAGAAAAATAACGTAGACCAAAGTCCTGTAATAGGAATGCTGATCAAAAGTATTGTTATTCCAATAGCATAGGCACCATATGCAAATGAAACTATTGCAGCTGCAATAGCAAATACTCCTGAAACTAGAACCTCCGTTACAATCTCAATTATTGTTACCCAGGATGCTTTTCCAATTGGAACACCCTTTTTTCCTAGCCACATTATTCTAACTAGTTCACCTCCAACAAAAGACGGAGTAGTTGATGTTACAAATTCACTTCCTACTCTTACTGAAATTGTTCTCCAGTTAACATCCACAGGACCTAGGAATTTCTTTACAAGATAATTGAATTTTAATCCTTGAGTAAATAGCTTGCCTGCCATAGCTATTGATGCACCTACAAAGGGTATGATTCCTATTGCAAGAATATTCTGAAAACTTACATTAAATGTAGCAGCAATGATAAGAAATGGGATTATACTAACTGGAATAGCAAGAAGTTTCCAATTCATTGCCAGCCTTACTTATAGATCGAAATATAAGCCCAACATAAAATGAATTATCAGAAAAATGAAGGCAATTTTCATAGTTGGTACTGCAGGAGCGGGAAAATCATTACTAGCTTCAAAAATTCTTGACTATTATTCTAGAAATGGTGCGTTTGTTGGAATGCTAAATTTAGATCCAGGAGTGGAAAATTTACCATATACATGCGATATTGATGTTAGAGACTATATCGATATTGTACAAATTATGAAACAATATGATCTTGGACCTAATGGATCCATGATAATGGCAAATGATCTTATTGCATCAAAAATTGACGATTTACAAACGGAGATAGATAATGTAAATCCAGATTATCTTATAGTGGATACTCCTGGTCAAATTGAATTATTTGCCTATAGAGCTAGTGGACCTTTTATAATTCAAAACTTGAATATAGAAGAAAAAGCATCGATATTTCTTCATGATGGATCATTAATTACATCACCTACAAATTTTGTTTCAATTGCGTTACTTGCTACTTCAGTAAAATTAAGACTTGGATTATCGCAGATTAATGTTCTAACAAAATCAGATCTAATTGAAGATAAGATTAAAGACATACTAAAATGGTCAACAAATATGAAAAGTCTTGAAGATTCACTTGCTAAAGATACTGATGGTGAAAACTATATTCTTGCATCAAATATTCTTAGAAGTCTAAATCAGGGAGGATTTGCTCAAGGAATGATTCCAATTTCTAGTGCTACTGGAGAAGGAATGGTCAATTTACAAGCTGCTCTTAGTCGTGTACTCAATTTAGGTGAAGAGGTAGAAGATTAATGCAAAGTGTCACTGCAAGAGCTCCATGTTCGACTGCTAACTTGGGACCTGGTTTTGATGCATTTGGGTTGGCCCTTGATGCATATCATGATGAGATTCAGCTAACAAAAGAAGGAAAAGGAATTATCATTGAGAGTTCAGGCTCTGTTCCTTTAGAACCTGAAAAAAATTCAGCAGGATTAGTAATTAAAGAGATGGCAAAAAAATTTAAGATAAAAACTGGACTTCGGATAAAAATTAAGAAAGGAGTTCCAGCAGGATTTGGAATGGGTAGCAGTGCAGCATCAGCAGCAGCTGCTGCAATTGCATTTGATTCGTTGTTTAATCTCAAACTTGATGAAAATTCTCTAGTAAAATTTGCAGGAATTGGGGAAAAAGCTAGTGCAGGTTCCATCCATTATGATAATGTTAGTGCATCAGTCCTTGGGGGATTTGTATTAGTAAGAACAGAACCACTTAATGTGATAAGAATCGATCCTCCAAAGGATTTGGTATTGTGTGTTGCAATACCAAAAATTAATGTTCCAAAGAAAAAGACAGAGGTATCAAGAGGAGTATTACCTCAACAAGTAAAATTATCGGATTATGTGAAGAATTTATCTAATGCATCGGCAATAGCTGTAGGATTTGCCAACAAAGATGTAGACTTGATAGGTCATTCAATAAAAGACATAATTGTTGAACCTGCAAGAAAGCATTTGATTCCTGGCTTTGATAAAGTAAAAGCAAATGCACTTGGGGCAGGCGCGTTAGGTGTTACTATTAGTGGTGCCGGTCCATCAATAATTTCATTTACATCAAAATCTGCAGATCATAAAAAGATCTGTAAAGCAATGGAGAAAGGATTTGCATCAGCCAGTACAAAATGCACTACAGTGATTTGCAGGCCGAGCAAGGGCGCATTTGTATTATAGATTATTTCTTTTCTACAAATTTACGCATTCGCTCTTCTCGATCTTTTGTTGAAAAGCATACTGCCCATGAATAGATTTCAAGTTTTAGTCCAGTGTCAAGATTAGTATCCATTCCTCTGTTTACAAGCATCTTAGAAATCCCTATTGCAAAATTACTGTTTTTAGATAATATTTTTGCATACGTTCTAGTTTCAGAGAGTAAACTATCAGATGAAAATATTCTATTTATCAAGCCCATTGAGAATGCCTCTTCTGCTGTAATTTTCCTGCCAGAGAATATGAGATCTTTGGCCCTTGCAGGACCCACAATTCTCAATAGTCGTTGTGTACCTCCCCAGCCAGGACAAATTCCCAATGTGACTTCGGGTTGACCAAGTTGCGCATTGTGTGATGCAAATCGGATATCACATGCCAGTGCAAGTTCACAACCTCCCCCTAATGCATAGCCATTAACTGCGGCAATTACAGGTTTTTCTAATTTTTCTATTTTATTGAGGACTTCGTGTCCTCGTAGTGCATACTTTTCTGCTTCTGTTGGCCCAATATTGCTCATGTATTCTATATCTGCACCAGCAGAGAATGCTTTTGGACCATCACCTGTGATAATAATTACTTTAGAAGAATCTTTTTCCAAGTTATCAAATATGGAAATAAATTCGTCCATTACACCTAGATTCATTGCATTTAGTTTATCTTGTCTATTGATTGTAATTTGAACAACTTCTTCATCTCGTTCAACCTTTAGATATTGCATACAAGAAAAATAATTTACGAGAAATTAAACTTAGAGATGCATTTAGAATAGAAACTGAGTTATACTGCTATTCTTACAATGAAACCACTTTGAATTCATCCGGATTGTCTTCAGCTATTGGATCAGCTATATGTTGGGGTACCTTCTTTGTTCCAGTCAGAAAAGTTAACGTTGCAAACATTTGGCAACTTCAGGGAAGTACAGGAATAGGAGTTTTACTTTTTGCAATACCGATTGGTTTTTTCTGGGGATTTGGAATTTTGTCAAGCGGTCTTCTTAGTGGAGCAATATGGACTGCAGGAAATGTTCTTGCACTTTATTCTGTTAGATTAATAGGGCTTTCAAGAACTTCGCCGTTCCTTGCTGGTTTTAGTATTCTAGTTTCATTTATGTGGGGAATCTTATTCTTTGGAGAAAAATTCAACTATATGATATTAGCCATTGGTGCAATTGGTTTACTCTTAGCAGGTTTGCCATTTGTGGCAAGTGCTGCAAAAGCAACAGTTGTTCAACGTAAAGGATACTTGATTGCTGCAGCATCAGGCATTGTAGGAGGCTCTTATGTCATACCAATGCAGGCAACACATACTCTACAATCAGGATTCTTCTCATCTAGCTTGTCAATTTTTGCAATTAGTATACCTCTGTTGATTCTATCACGAAGATGGATAAAAAAAGAACTCATTGCCGGAGTAGTTTCTGGAGGTTTATTCAATTTAGGAAGTCTGTCAGTTCTGATAGCAATAGCATCAATAGGCATTACAGTAGCATATCCTATTTCTCAGACGGCTACACTTTTTGCAGTATCTTGGGGAGTGTTGTATTTTAAGGAAATAGTTCACAAGCGGAACATACTTCGAGTAATCATGGGTTCTATCATGATTTTGTCAGGGGCAGTATTACTCTCAATTGCCTAGTCAAACATTTTATTTGGTCTAAAAAGAATATTTTTGAATTGAAAGCTGTCATAGTGTTTAGTGGAGGTTTAGATTCGGTATGTACTGCAATACATCTTAGAAAAAAATATGATCTTTACGGAATAACTTTTTCTTATGGTCAGAAAGCAAGTAAAGAAGTCAAAGTTGCACAACAGTTTTCAAAATTATTAAAATTTAAAGAACACAAAGTAGTAGATATTGGATTTATGAAAGATTTGTACGAAAAAACAAATGCTCTGACTAATTCAAAAATTGCAATTCCTTCGAAATTTGATTATTCAATAGTTGTTCCAATAAGAAACGCCATCTTCCTCAGTATTGCATCTGCTTGGGCTTTTTCAAAAAAAGCTGAACTTGTTGCGTATGGTGCACATTTGGGAGATATGAAATATCCAGATTGCAGGCCAACATTTGCAAGATTGTTTTCAGATGCATTGAATCAAGGAGAGATTGATGGAATAAAACTTGGTCTTAGAAAGAAAATTACAATCTGGAGTCCATTTATGGATAACCTATCAAAGAGTGATCTGCTAAAGAAAGGATACAAGGAATTGGGTAAAGAGATTTTTAAAAGTTGGAGCTGCTATGGAAATACCAAAATTCATTGTGGAAGATGCGAGTCATGTAATAATAGAAAATTGGCTTTTGACAAATCAAAGATTTTGGATAAGACCAAGTATTTGGTAAAAATTTAGATTTTTGATAGAATAGGTCTTTTCATTATGAGTGGTCTTACAATTAGATAGTAGACCAGTAAGACTGCGCCATCAATTCCCCAAAACAACCATGTTGTCATGTTACCCGTAATACCTAGTTTCGTAAAATAATCCATTGAAGTATATGAAATTCCTAATCCGGCACCAAGTGCAATAAAAAATTCTATTGCATACCACATAAAGTTCGGCCAAGAGTCCCTTGGAACATGTATGTTATTGTGAACGCCCACAGCGATATAGCGTTGGATGTTATTATTTAATTTTTTAGGTTATGGAATATTTGGTTTAGATTTTCCACTATATATCAAATTTAGAACATCTGATCTAGCTTCTTTTTTATCATAAATTCCTCTTGATGCAATTGTTGTTACTACAGCGTCATTTCTTACTCCTCGCATCTTCATACAGAGATGTTCTCCTTCTGCAACTACAATTACACCTTTTACTCCTTCAGAGTACAATTCATCGGCTATATTCTTGGTAATTCGTTCTTGAATTTGTAATCTAGCAGCATATTTTTCCACAAGACGGACTAGTTTTGATATTCCAAATACTTTACCATCTGGTGCATATGCCACACTTACTTTTCCATAGAATGGAAGCATGTGATGCTCACACATTGAATAAAATTGAATATCTTTTGCAATCACAATATCAGAATCCTCAGAAAACTTTACTGATAATTCTGATTCGCCTTCATATCCCTTGAAGATCTCTTCATACATATCGGCTATTCTGCTTGGAGTATCAACCAGGCCTTCTCTTGTTGGATCTTCACCTATCTCTGCAATAATTTCTCTAATTAGTCTCATTACTCGATCTTTATTCATCATGGTGCACCTATGAATTTGTGTAGTTGTGGCACTATTCTAACTTGATCATAATAGGTATAAACTGAATCATAAAAGCTGAATAGTTGTTCCAAACTAGGCTCTGAAATTCCATAGGTAGGCTGTATTATAAATCCTGCAAGTTCTTTTTTTGATATAATTTTGAATATCTGTCTAAGAAGTTTCTTAAATGCAGTTAACTGAGTTTTTGAACTTATTACAACTTTGATGTATGCAGTTTTTTTAGATTTTTTAGCTATTCTAAGACACTCTAATTCATTTTCTAAAAGTTTAGAATAATGTTTTATATCAACAAATCCAGATTCTGGAGTTTTAAATTCAATTTTTATAAAATTGATGTAAGGAAGAACTTCTACAAATTTTGTAGAATCATAACAGGATGATTCAAGATATGTAGGAATTTTCTTTCCTTGAACAAACTTTGCCAATTCTGCAACAGCTTTTGACTGAGCAAGTGGATCTCCACCTGTAAAATTTACCTTATACGTATTTTTCTTAAGATTCTTTTTGATTAGCTCTTTTGCTTTACTTAATGAATATTCTTTTCCAGAATCCATTGGAAGTGCACCCTTGGTATCACAATAAAAACATTTGAAGGGGCAACCTGATAGTCTTACAAAGAGAGTCTTAGTTCCATACAAGATTCCTTCTCCCTCAACAGATGTGAATATTTCATAAAGTCTTACGTTCAAGTATTCAATCTGAACTTGTTCATTATTTATTTAATTGGATCTTCTTATGAATGATTTTTTGCCAAAGTAATTAACTTGTTAAAGAATGATAATTATCAGTGAAAATACTAGTTCCTTTGTTTTTATTTGCAACTTTAGTTTTTGTTACTTGGCAAAATGCAAGTGCCTTTACAATAGATGCCGTTCCTGAGAAACAAGAATTTGGTCCAAATGATTGGATAAAAGTAGATCTTAATATTCATGGATATAATGGAGGACCTATTAACTGGGTGGCTCATAGACCAGATAATTCTGTAATATCAGGAACCGTTGATCAACAAGTAAGATTTGAAAAAGCAATACATACAATCATCCGTGACGCATTTGACAAAGAGTTTGGCCCATGGTCAATTAATTATCAATATGGAGGTCTTAATCAGACAGTTCACTTCAATGTCAAGTCTCTAAATTTAGTAGTATTCATGGATAAAGTAACTTACTATGAACCAGATGTAATGAACATCAATATTACTTCATCATACTTCAATCCCAAAGCTCAATTTGCTCAATCTTATTTTCTGAATTTTTATGATAAAAACGAGAATCCTATAATTGGTAGAGGAGATATTGAGGTAACGGGAGATAAGCCTAGCGTAATATACCATTTTCCAATTTTTGAACTTTCAAGATATAATCCACCCGGATTGTACAAGTTAAAAATTCAATATTTTAATTCTGTTATCGAATTACCATTTCTTTTAGGAGATATACACAAATTAATGGAATTATCAGTACAAAGTACAGCCACATATTTTCAAGGAAGTGATGTAACACTTGATGTATTATTTTCTAGAATAACACAACCGACTGCCACTTTGAAAATTACAGACCCTTCAGGAAATGTAACTACTAATCAATTCTATCCACGTTCTGATCATGATACATTAGTACTCAAGAATTTTTCCAAAAAAATTGGCATATACAAATATGAAGTTCATTATGCAGGTGCAACAAATGCGGGAACCTTTAATGTGGTTAAAAATCCTCACGAGTTGCCAAATATTCAAGTAAATATATTGCCAAGCAAGTTGAATTACAGACCAGGAGAAATTGCCGACTTTAAAATACAAACATCTCAGATAATTACAAATTCATTAAGTACATGGGTTACAAATCCTGATGGTAAATCCAGTCTAGATATAATGCTACCAATAGACACATCTGGAATAATTATACCACACAAGATTGCTAAAAATGATAACAGAGGAGAATGGAAACTATATGTCAATTATGATGGAATTGTAAAATATTCATCATTTTATGTAGATGGTCCCCCTGTTGATGACAATAAAATTCTAGATGCAGTTCAATATAGTGTTCCGACTTTTATATCATTAATCAACTCTACAACATTCAAGTCTCCAACTAATATTGCTGCTGATTCTGCCAACAATACATACCTAGTAGACGCTGGAAATTCCAAAATAGAGAAGTTTGACAATAATGGAAATCTTTTACTTTCTTGGGGTAATGCAGGCTCTTCAATGGGACAATTAAAAAATCCATTAGGTATATCCGTTGATGAAAATTATGTGTATGTAGTTGATACGGGAAATTCAAGAATAAACATGTATAATAAAACTGGAGGTTTTGTAAATTCCTGGGGTACATATGGTGACAATTCTGGAATGTTTCGTGTACCATCTTCAATTAATTTAGATCATAATGGAGAAATTTTTGTAGGCGATTTAGAGAAGAATGCTATTCAAATATTTAACAACAAGGGTACCCATATAGATCAAATTGATTCATCTTTAACTCAAGGGGCCAGCTTCTTAGGCATCAAGGCGTTAACATTTGATTCTCAAAATAACTTGTTTGCAGTTTCTACAGATAATACTATATTGAAATATTCTCATATTGGAAAATTTCTAAATGTTTATGGCTCTATTGGAGCTGAAGAGGGCAGGTTTAACAATCCATCCGCTATAGCAACAGACTCTAGAGACAATATCTATGTGGCAGACACTGATAATCATAGAATTCAAAAGTTTGATTCTGATGGGAACTTTATTTTGAGTTGGGGTACAGAAGGATTAGGAGTAGGTCAATTTGAGCAACCTGTAGGTCTTGCAATTGATTCTGCAGATAACATCTATGTTGTTGATAAGAAAAATAACAACTTACAAAAATTTGCACTTTACAGTGGAATCAATAAAAATGTCTTGCCTAGTTGGGTAAGAAATTCTGCCATTTGGTGGTCTGAAGGAATTTTAGATAAGAAAGATTTTGCACTAGCAATAAGATATGTGGTAAATCAAGGTATCATCACTGCACCTCCAATGAGTCATGATGAGATTGTAAAAATTCCAAATTGGGTAAAAGGAAATGTAAAACTATGGTCTTCAGGCCAGATTGATGATAATACTTTCTTGATGATAATTGAACATCTAATGTCAATTGGAATTGTAAAGATTTAGGATGTAATTTGTGGCACTTTTCTTGAGAATAATCCTGCTATAAAGATCAGGACTCCAAGTATTCCAATAAGACTTCCTACAAATTCTATTGTATCTTTTAGGTCACCTTGCAAAGGAGCTAAAAGGAAAGCAAGTATGATACCAGTTATTATCATTGGGATTCCTATGCCTATGGAAATTTGCTTTGAAGTCATCTCTCTTGGTTCTAACAAAAATCTATATGAATTTTATGTAAACTTTGAACCAAATCTATATCTGATTTAACCTTGGTTTTTAATTTGCTCTAAACAGTTTTTGATTTTCTATTTTTAATGTTTTTTAAGTGGCTTAATCTCTTTCAAAGCTTCATCAACTTTACCCTCCGAAACAAGTTTCTTTAGTTTTGCACTCATGTCTTTTTGATTTTCAGGGAATGTAAAATTAGAACTGGTTTTATCTGTAGATGAAATTTTTGGAGTTTGCATTACATTATTTTGAGTATTATTTCCTGCTTGGTCAAGTCTTTGAATCTGTTTTGCGGCAAAGTCCTTTATTCTATCAGAAGTTCTTTGTTTTGCAACTTCCGTAAGAGAGTGATGAGCATTAGTCAAAATTTGGTTGGTCTGTTCTATTAATTTTGATACTTCATTGGTATTACCATTATCAAGATCCTGCTTTGCTTTTTGAATTAATTGATCAAACTGTGTAAAATCAAAAGTAGCATGATTTGTTATTGCTATTGTTTTTAGCGTTTCTCCAAGCTTTTCTATTCTTGTTATATCATCTTGTAATTGAGATACATCTGGGGTTTGTTGATTATTTGCCTGTGTTGTGCCAAGTGAGTTTATTTTTTCGTTAGTAGATTTGAAAAAATTCATGGCAGAAAGGAAGTGCTTTCTTGCAGATGCAACATCCTTTTTGTCTATTGCATTAGATAATGCATCAGTTTCATCAGAGCCTTGTTTAAAGAGATTTTTGATTTCATCAGAGACGTTACTAATTTGTGAAATATTCACCTTTAGATTATCTCTTGCTTGTGTAGCAATTTGCAGTAATGCATCAAGTTGAGGATCTGCATAGGATTGGATTGGACCATTTATGATCAATGTTCCAACTAGAGCCAATAGAATAACTGCTATAGCCTTCATTTGTTATCCTCCTCAATTTTTTTCAGTTTGATGAGATTTTGTTGATCAACTTTCTCTATATCAATAACATCTTCTCTCTCAAGTCTCTTGACTGCACGCCACATCGTAGTACGCGGCATCAAGAATTTTTTGCGTAATTCGCTTTCAAATACCTGCCCTCCCTTTTCAGAGATAAACGCTACAATATCCTTGTCATCTTGACGTAATTCTGGTTTAAGTTTGTAAATTGTCTCCTTGTCTGGTGCGACATATCTATTCTTTGGAGTTTCATTTAGAGTTACAGTATTACTAGATCTAGATTTAGAATTAGTTCTTTTCATTATTATAAATCCGGCAGCACTTGCTGCAATGATTATACCAATCAAAAGGTAAATTGTGAAATTATTAGATGATGTATTTGGTACTGAATTGAAAGTTTGTTGTTCTTGAAGTGCAAGACTCTTGGCTGTATTAGCAAGAGATTCGGCATCAGAGAATTTACCTTGGTTAAAATCTGCTCTGGCTTCCTGAAGCTTTGTAAGCGCCATCGGGGTTTGTACGCCTGTAGAGTTTATTGTATTAATAAAATCCTGAGCTTTTTGAATTGCCACAGTAGCAGTCTGGCTTGTTCCCAAGACTCCAATGATATAGTTGATTTCTGATGAACCGCTTGGTAATGAAATAAGGGATTGATCATCAACTGTTTGCAGGTTTAATGGGGATACACTCATTCCAACAATTACAGAATTTTTTGGCAAAAGTACTGAATAATCAACTGTTGAATTCACCTGAAAAGTCCATGTCTTTCCATTTTTTGAGATTAAATCAGGTGTATCATAATCTGCCTTGATTGTTGCAGCTCCAAGTGTTTCAACTGTTGCTATATTTCCATCTACCTTACTTGAAAGCAATGTTCCATTTTCGTCTTGTACAACAAGATTCTCAATACTATTACCATAAAGATTCAAAATAGAATCTGGAGATTGCGGATCAGTATCAGTTTGATAGAAAACATGTGTGATTCCTTCTGAATAAATTGTAAAATCCAAAACTTTGGGAGTGCCTATAGCATATTGGACAAAGGAAGAAAGTGCAAGTAAAAGAAAGCATGCAGCTATAACTGGCGCTCTAACCATTGTTGTGAGGATACAGTTGATCCTTACAAAAATCATTCCTTCAGGTAATACTGGTTGTACCTCAGTCACCTGATATTCCTGTGACATTTTCAATACCTTAGATTAAATCCCTGCATAACACCCTGGAATCTTTGGAACTCTTGGAAGAATCGTATTCCCTTCTCTGTAACCTTAAACAGCCTGTTTCTTTCAACTCTCATTGATTCTACCAATCCTGCATCTATCAATTTTTGGCATTTTTCAAGCACTGCATAATGTGACAGATTTGCTCTTCGGGATATGGCAGAGACAATTACTCCTTGTGCTCCTCCATCCATAGTTACACCAAGAATATCGGCAATTATGCCCATTTCTGAACGGTATAGTTGTTTTGACATGTAGATAGTATAGACTCGATGTTTTATCAGGGACAGTATGAAATTTCACAGCGGAACACATAGCGGAACGGCTATTTTGGACCCTGAAATGGGTAATTGTGGAATAATTGGGAAGCGGGGGAGAAATTGTATTTCCTTTATTTTATAACTTTGAAGCCTTCTTTTTGATCAATTCTACAATTTCCATCTTACGTTTTATGTCCATGTTTGGCTCCATTGTAACATAGACAGTCTTGCGTTTAGGATAGATAACAATCTGGGTGATCTTTTGACGTTCAATATGGACATAATTTACAGGTCCCAGGCTCTTGTCAAATTGTTGTCTAATTTTTCTTCGCATAGCAACTTGTCGGCAAAAATGTTCTTCTTCCTTTTGTGTTTTCAATGAGGTTTTGCCTTCCTTCATTATAGCCTCTGATATGTTTCCCTTTAGGTCTATAATAGCTGCAAATCTCATCATTGGATCTAATCCAATTATACCTTCAACTATAGGAAGCAGGTCAACTTTGTTGTTCAAGTACTTCGAACCAAAGTTTAGGGTATCTAAATATATCTCAATCCAATGTTTTATCGATCATTTTGATTTGATATATCACATATGCCAGAAATCCTGCCAAAAAGCGTTTTTTGTTATTAACTTTTTATATATTAAAAATAACAATACCTCTAAGACAAATGTTTGACAAGTTTCGAAAGAAAAAAGATGAATCAGAATCTGTTTCTTCGGGAACAAAAGATAGTCCTTCAGAGTTATCAGGTAAGACTTTTCAATACCAGCCAAAGGAAGAGAGTCCAAAGACATCGGAAGTTGTAGAAGAATCACGTTTTCGGCCTTCGGAACAAGTAAAAATACCCGAACCTATTCAACAAACTCGTATGAGCACATCAGGCGAAGATATAGGAATTAAGGCATTAATGGACAAAAGAACCAAGTTAGAAGAAGCAATAGACTATGTGGGTCTCATGATTAAAGACCTTAAAGACAAGCGAACTAGCCTTGAAAAAAACATCGAGGACGAGTCAGTAGATATTAAAAATCTAAAGGAAAAACTTGTCAAAGTAGGCCAATACATAGAAGAAGAAAAACAAGGTATTAGGACACTACAACAAAAAAGAGGTGAGGTTGAAAAAGAAGCAGATGATGTTGCAACAATGATTACCAACCTACGGGAAAGGCTGATCAGCATAGATCAAGTTGTAAACGAGGAAGGCAACAAGATTGCAAAATTCAAAGAGAACAGGCCAAAAAGTGAATCTACACTAACTTAGAAGGTAAAACTCTCTTTTACAAGAGCATCTAGATTTTCTTTAATTTCGTCATCATTAGATAATGAGCCTAGATCTCTTACCAGAACTTCAGTTGCCAAACATTGGTTTTTGGAATATTGGTAATAGCAATCTAGTTTTTCTTCATATGTTTTTGCACTATAGTATGTAGTCCAGAAATTTTCTGTAGAATTTTCTACATACAAAAGAAATTTTCTAATTATTGATTCAATCATAGGGGACGGATTGTCTTTTACTAATCCAATTAGAATCTGTTCTAGCTTGCTATCAAGATTTGATTCATAAATTAATGAATACACATCCCCGTCTTTTTTCACGGGTCATTTACAACACCGTATCATAAAAGCTTTCATATAGAAATTTTAAGATATTTTGAAAATCATGCAACAACTATAATCATTTAGATAAATTCAAAGATTTGAGTGCAAATCATACATAAACCTTAAATATTTTACTGCCGTAATAATACTCCCATCAAAGGACATCCTCCCTTGATAGGAATCATGTAGGTAACGTGTGATGTTGTGAAGGTGAAAGTCCTTTAGACACAAGCATCCCGAGGTACCCCAAAGGAGAAATGATGACAATGGTCTTCATTGCTTTGAGTGTATCACACCCCGTGTGATCCACCACACCCCTGCATGATAGAATTTTTCCACCCATAACAAAGATAGACAAAATCATGGAGATTTTTCAAATGCATTATACAATAATGATGTCAAGTCTTTGATTATCTGGAAATCATGCAACTTCAAGATAAACGATGGATTTGGTATTTGTTACCAACCCAGATTACTGCTCAAGGATTAAGCACTGTAATTCCGCTTTATGTAATTTTTTTGGGAGGTAACATTGGCGAAGTTGCAATAATATCTGCATTGCAAAATGGTACAGTAGCTATTGGCTCATTAGCTTGGGGAAAGATAATGGATAGGTTTCATAATAAAAGAGCGATACTTGTTATTTCATCTTTTTTTGTTCTGCTCTGTAGCCTTGGGATGTACTTTACTAGTTCAATTAACATCCTTTATGGATTAGCAGCAATTCTTGGATTTTTTATGGTAGCAAAAGGTCCAGTGACCCAACTTCTGGTAATGGAATCAGTACAGAAAAATCTCTGGAGTTGGTTATTTGCAAAAACATCAATCATAAGCACTCTTGGAATGTTAGTAGCTATGGCAATAGGAGCATTTGGAAGTTTTTACTTTGATCTTAGGCCATATTTTTTGATATGTGCCGCATCAAGCGGTGTAGCCATGGTTTTGAGTACTGCTGTAAAAGGCGAAAATATTCACCTTGAAAGAAGCAGTATTGCACACTCGTTACACGGTTTACGTTATTCAATTAGCAATTATCACTTTATTTTTCCAAAAAATCTTGAAGCATATGATTTTCGACATATTATTACATTATTCAAGGGAAGAATAAGTCATGAAATAGGCATATTTTACCTGGCTACATTTTTTTTCTATTTTGGAAGTAACATATACTTTACAGCCTGGACGCCCTTTTTGAAGAATCTAAAATATTCTGACGGGGATGTGTTTCTAAATTATTTCATCCAAATGGCAACAATGTTGGTCATATTTTTTATTGCTCCAAAAATTATATCAAAACTTGGGGAGGAGCGTTCAACCATGTTGGCATTCCTGCCAAGACTTTTGGCAGTAATGATTCCTGCTGTTTCATCCATATTTCTGGTAGGAAGTCTGGGTTTTCCAATGACAATAGCATCTGCCTCTCTTATGGTAATTGCATTTTCAATCTTTAGTACATCAAGCTCTGTGATATTTTTCAAAAGCATTCCTCAGGGTTTTGAGGGAAAATATCTTGGAGTAAACAGTGCAGTAACAGGGGTAGGAATATTTGCAGGTTCACTTGTTACTGGTGAACTAACAAAATTCTCAGGATATTCCATCATGTTTATTTTTGCAGCGGCAGTACTTGTAGTATCTCTGATATTATTCAGAGTATATTTCCGCTACAGACTATCACATAAGATGGTCTAGACGTATCGGGTAGAGGAGGCGGATTGACCTGCAGGCACTGAGGGCATTTTTTCGTTTACTGCTGCCTCTGCAACTGCTGAAGCCTCTTGGAGAATCTTTTCTGATTCTTCGCTTGTTGCTTCAGAGTCAATTCCAAAGTCACCGCCGTGGAAGGTGTCAGTCATTAATCCACCGAGCATCTCAGTCATTCCTGTTAGCTCACGGTCTGCTTCTGGCATGAATTTGATTAGTGAGGATCGTAGGTTCTTCATCAAGCCTATTGTTGGCATGATTGTAACTACTGTATCTCCTAGGTCGTGGAAGGTGCTAAGTCTTAGCTCAATTTGTTCTAGAGCGATTCTTGCATTTCCTAGTAACTTTGTTACTTTTCTAACTTCGGATAATTCTTTTGATAAAACTTTACTTGTAGTGATATCGTGGTTTTGTGTTGCGACTACAATTCGTTTGAATAACTTTTCATCTCTTTGTTTTAGCTTTGTAATCATTCCATCGAGTTTTGTAATTTGAGTCTGGAGTCTCTTTATTCCATTCTCCAATCTTGGCTTTAATGCGCCTTTTGGCTTTAATACATCATTGAATTTTTCACCAAGACTTGGTGTTTGTGGTTTTTGCCAGTTGTTAGCAAATGTTGTCATGTCATACCAGTAAAAAAGTTGGTTTTTAATTTCCGGTGTGAAATACGGTTCACAGTATACTAAATTTAGCTGACAATGCCTCATGCTGCATATAGCATACGCTTTATTTTCATTTTTTATAAAAAACCAAAAATTCGTGGATATACCTGATTAGATATGATCCTACGCCTATCCCCGCATCAGAAAACTAGTGCAATGCTGAAATTGAACTATTTCTCTGTGGATGGATTTTCCTGAGGTGAATTTCCAATGCGTGGTTAGACGCTTGATTTTCACGACAAAGTGGACATTGTTCCATTTTATTTAGTATCGCTTCTTCAGAGAAAATGTATTTAAGGTTTTGCTTTGGACCACCAAAAAATAATTATTTTTCAAAAAATTAAAAAATAATTATTGAAAAATAATTTGAGAAAATAATTTTGAAAAAGTCTTTTGAAAAATAATTTTCAGAAAAATTAAAATAATATGCTGAGACCAAATTTTGAAAAAATTCAAAAAAGTTTCATTTGAAAATAGGCTTTCCAAAAAGAACACAATGTATAATTTGAACTATTTACAGATTATAAGTGTAAATATTATAATTTCTATAATATTATAATCAGAATTTAGAAAATCCTAGAAATCCTAATCATAGTTAAACCTTTTTATCTATGTAAACCGAAATTCTTATAAGATATAAAATGGCTCGCGAATCCTTTGGTGGTGGTGGACGTTGTCCTCGATGTGGAAAAGGTCCAATGGTTACTGATAATACAACAGGTGAAATGTTTTGTGGCGGTTGCGGATTTGTAATGACAGAACGTGTAGAAGAGTCGGGTCCGGAATGGAGATCATTTTCTAAAGAAGAACATGAAGACCGAAGTAGAACTGGAACTCCAACATCACTTGCAATGCATGATATGGGACTTGCAACAATAATTGGTCCAGCCGACAAAGACGCATCTGGAAAACCACTTTCTGCATCAATGAAAAGTACAATCGAAAGACTGAGAACTTGGGATAGTAGAAGCCAGGTTCATGAACCAGTTGACAGAAACTTTAGACAAGCATTTAGTGAACTTGATAGATTAAAAGACAAACTTGCATTATCTGATGCAGTAATTGAAAAGACTGCTTACATTTACAGAAAGGCACTTGACAAAGGCCTTGTCAGAGGTAGATCAATTCCAGGACTTGTAGCTGCAGCACTTTATGCAGCTTGTAGAGATACTGAAACTCCAAGAACACTAACTGATGTTGCAAATGGAATTAATATAAAACGAAAAGATGTTGCAAGATGTTACAGATTATTATTGCGAGAACTTGATTTGAAGAT
>JAGWGA010000180.1 GCA_028867675.1 Nitrososphaerota archaeon
CAGTTTTTCCTTTATCTCTTCAGAATTGTATCCTCGTGTCACTGGTTCCTAATCGGGTTCTCGGGTATTTAGAATTATTAATTCAGCAGAGACCTAAAATTTAGGTCCCTGCTGACAGGTACTTTGGTATGGTCTGGTATGGTCCAAGTGCTGCAGGGTGGATGTTCAAATCACAAGCGGCGCACTATTAATGGTACAAACGCAAAAAAAGTAATTAAAAACCGCGCATCATTAATACTAAATACTTAAAAGTTTGAATCAAAGATTCGCGATTTTACCATTCAAAGAAATGGTAAGATGTCTTGGAATTCAAAATGCAATCTGAAAACAGATCAAAAGATGACAAGACATATTCATTAAGATTGGTAGCTATTCCACTTCTTTTTGTTACCTTTGGAGTGGCGATGCTGATCAGCATTTTGTTGTCTCCGAAAATATCACGTATGGAATGCCATAAAATAGACAACATATCTTACGCAAATAAAAACTGACAAAGACTTAACAGAATCACGTTCAGAACCGTTAAATATCAGTACTTTAAAGTAC
>JAGWGA010000181.1 GCA_028867675.1 Nitrososphaerota archaeon
CAACTCAGAGCAGGACCTAAACATCGACGCATTCAATGTTCATACAAGACACTTAAAGTACTTTGAAGCACAAACCATAAACTTCCTTGCAGACAAGGAGGGTACATATTCGTATTATTCTATACTTCATCCTGAAATGAAGGGCACCATAACAGTGGATCCGTAAATTTGACTGACAAAACTTTCTTACAAAAATCCATCAGCTTCAAACACGGAGGCTCAATTTATGAGTGAAGACAAGGTACACACCTCTCGTCTTGATATACTTGACTTGATGGATAATTTCATTGCAAAAATTCTCGAAATACGTCGTATTCTTCTTGGTGTCTCAATCTCTGGTTTTATCTTGGCGCCTTTTGCAATAGGGCTCTCAATATTTCTTATAACTCATCAGCATTTCTTCATTGTACTTGAACGTGAATATGACTTTGGGGTTGCTTTGAGCATCTTGCTTGGTGTTGTCATTGCAATATCGGTGGGCTGGATGATAACTGGATTTCGACAATACAAGACACTAAAGTCATGGAACAAGAAATACAACGAAT
>JAGWGA010000182.1 GCA_028867675.1 Nitrososphaerota archaeon
GGTGATTTTTCAAGGCTGCAAGAGATAACAGAGCTGTGCAAAAAACATGATGCGATTTTAATTCTAGATGATGCCCACGGGGATTTTGTTGCAGGCTCTGACGGCCGCGGGTCTGCAGAATATCTTGGAGTGTCTAAAAAAATAGATGTATACATCAGCAGCCTCAGCAAGGGCCTTGGCGCATTTGGTGGATATGTTGCATCAAAAAAAGAAGTCATTGATCTTGCAATTAACACCTCAAGGCCTTTTATCTACACCTCTGCTCTGCCAAACTTTCTAGTCCAAGTTGCACTAGACAAGATATCCTCAAACAGAGAGCAAAAAAGAGTCAAGCTATGGAAAAACACAAACATGATGCGAAAAGGCCTAGAGTCATGCGGATACCAAATAGAGTCACAGAGCCAGATAATTCCTGTCATAATTGGAAATGAGAAAAAAACATTGGAATTTGGCAGGTATTTGTCAAGTAATGGCGTTTTTGCACAGCCAATAAGGTATCCTACTGTACAGCTTGGCTCTGCAAGAATTCGGATTTCTGTTACTT
>JAGWGA010000183.1 GCA_028867675.1 Nitrososphaerota archaeon
TACTATTCACCAATATGGAGAATACAGGTAGTGACATGGAAAGATCCAACAAGTGCAACGGTACTTGAGAACACGCAGGACCTTAACAGCAAGAGTGATCAGACAACTACAATGCTGGCAGGTTTTGTAGTAAACTGTCCCTTCTTTAGTGTGGAAACTGTGTATGCTCACATGAAGTGAGATAATACACCTATCCATTTTTTATTTTCAATCATCAAGTTAGAAAATAATCTAAAAGAGATTTGCATGTAATTTGGAACAATCATTTTAAGTTAATTTGTTAATCTAAGCTGCATGAAAAAATTTGAAAACCTTGCAACTGCATCGCAGAAAGGAGAAACCAAGAACACAAATGGAAGAGATAAAATGTTATGGTGGATGCAAAAAGGCAGAAACGCCATTTATGTACAGTTTGTGAATGGTATTCACATGATCTAAAACCACAGCTGTGCACTCTTAACTATATCAAAATAATTCGGGGTTCTACAGGACTCGAATCTATAATCTGGTTGGCTTTTAGGACACCCTTACCATTAAAATAGT
>JAGWGA010000184.1 GCA_028867675.1 Nitrososphaerota archaeon
ATTTCAACACTATCATAGGATTGTAAGTAGAATTATGATTAATCCAAGTAACAAAACTATGATTATAATGTATTAATTTTGTATAGTTCCCACGCGTGTTTTATTTCATGCATACTAAATGGCTTGTAGATAATTGTGTTAATTTTTAATTCTTCTAGTTTCTGACTGGTTTCCAAAGTAAGATTTGCTGTTACTGCTATGATCTTTGCAGCAGGATCAATTTCTCGGATTTTCTCAATAGCATAAAATCCATCTGTTTTAGGCATCATGAGATCAATGAAAACAACATCCGGTCGATACTGTTTATAAAGACACACCGCCTCACTGCCACTGAAACCTTTCCCCACTACATGCAGTCCCATAAGATCTAAAATATCAGAAAAAACCTTTGTAGTATTCAAATCGTCATCAACAACTATGCAGGTGATCACAATAACTTTAGAATAAAATCCATTTAAAAAGATTCGTCAAGACATTGTTTAAAAGAATTTGATTTGGAATGTTGTAATAAAAAATTAATTTCTTAATATGTGACATTATGTG
>JAGWGA010000185.1 GCA_028867675.1 Nitrososphaerota archaeon
TGAATCAGAAAACTTCACAGTCTCTATTTTTTTCTGCTCCTGTGCAATTCTTACAGCCTTTAGATGATAGCACTCGCCGCCAGTGCTCAATGCGTTATAGTAAAAATCTGCACATGAACAAAATCCCAACTCAGGATCAAGCCAGTGCTCATTTTCCTTTCCAACTACAGTCCAGATCTTTCGCCCGCTTGGCTCAAAGTGGTGCAGTTTTACCCCCCTCTCAGAGACTATAGAGTCAGCGTCGCCTCGTCTTGTCACAAGAATTTAATTCAAAACTAATCATATTATCTTTGATGGTTCTAACAAGACTGGTCCAGTCACAGCCTGCCCTGGTTTTGGAAGACAAGAAGAGATACCTTGTTGTGACCGACCTGCACATTGGATTTGAAAGCAAGCTTGTAGCAAACGACATCCATATTGGTCCAAAGGAAATCATTTCAGAAACCATACAGAGTTTAGAGAAAATAATCGAGTCAGAAAAACCAGATTCGCTAGTACTGCTAGGCGATGTAAAATCAAGTGTTGAATCTATATCAAAGAT
>JAGWGA010000186.1 GCA_028867675.1 Nitrososphaerota archaeon
ATGTTCTCAAGCGGCAAATCAAGAAGACCAAGTCTTTTTTTTACCATGGATAAAATTTCTGCGAATCTATGAGGATCTTCAAGTGCTGATACGGATATTTTCATCATGGCACCATCTTGAGCACTTTTGTCATTGTCCACAAATGTGACCTTTACCTGACCACGCGTTCCAGATATGACAAGGGCATCTTTTTCAGTCTCGATTTTTCCGCCCATCTCTTTTACAATATCAAGCATGACTTGGAGACGCTCCTTTTGCATCCCTTCAATTTGTATTGGTACATCAGATTTTTTTTCTGTAAGAGTGGTTATTGCCTCAGATGATTTTGTCAGGTTTATCTTTATACATCCCAGAACCGTCTGCACTAGCTCAAAATCATCATTTTCAAATATCATGGTATCTGGAATTCTTTTGTCCAACGTTGCCAGCCGTCGTAGAACATTGAAGATCTCATCAGGCAGGTTTGGCAGTTGACTGTATTCAATAAATCCATACTGATCCTTACCATCAGGTTTCCAAACTGCTGTGATTGGTTCTTA
>JAGWGA010000187.1 GCA_028867675.1 Nitrososphaerota archaeon
GCATGCACAGGAACTATGAATCCAATAATCATAACAATGGCAAGTGCTAGCAAGCATACTAGATTTTTGTACCAGCCCAATTTTTTCTTTTGATTTTTTGTGTTCATTTGTCTACCTATTTAATTTCCATTAGGTAGACATTATCAGCAACCATTCTTGGGCAGTTTAGGAGTTTATTCCAAGGCTAATGTCATAGCCTTTCTTAGGTGTAGTACATCATACTTTTAAGGTTTGACATTTCTTGCTGAAAAATCATCAAAGCAGAGAAATAACCTCATTAGAATTGACCTAATGTGAAGATACAAAGGCAGTATATCATACCAGGAATAATCCTGATTGCTGGCATTAGCATTATTTTATCGTGGACATATTTGATAACACCAAGACTAGAAAACGTTCTGGATAAATTTTCAGAACTTGACTTCTATGTTGGCAAATCAAGCATAGTTGATGCAATAGGGGATAAAATGCCAGATCCTACTACCATATACGTGATATACAATCAGCAATCAAGTCCGGTAAATTCTACCACTGTGCAA
>JAGWGA010000188.1 GCA_028867675.1 Nitrososphaerota archaeon
ACCATCTCCATGCTCAGCTGATATGCTTCCACCTATTGATATGACACCCAAAAAAAATTCTAATGCAATTTTTTTGATGAGATGTGTATCTCTTTGTTTGAGAATTGACATGATGTGCAGATTGCCGTTTCCGGCATGGCCGTATATTATAATCTTAAAGCCGTATTTTTTTGAAATCATCTCAAGTAAACTCAGTAGCAAAGGTAACCTTTTGACTGGAACCACCGCATCCTCTATGAGATTGGGCATGATCTCATTTTTTGAAAGACTCTGAAGGCTGTATGCAAGAGCAGAATTTCTAAAAATCCATATTTTTTTGATTCTTTCCTTGTTTGACTCTGTCTTGATTATGACACCTGATATAATTTTGTGAATTTTTCTGCTTGAGTGTATGGTATCATCAAACTCTACAAAAAGAAGGCAACCTGTGCGTGATGGTATGTTGATCTTGATGTGCTTTGTTATATTATTGTCTGCAATTTCTACTGCAGATGGTCTTAATTCATTTATCTTTGGAACATCTCTTACTGCCTCATAG
>JAGWGA010000189.1 GCA_028867675.1 Nitrososphaerota archaeon
CAAAATGTCTGAAATTACAGATTAGTTCTGGCAGAGAATCTGTTGTTTCTTTTCTGATATATTCCAGCAGGCACTGTGATACCACTTGCTGCCATTGATTATGTCACCTGTGTCAAAATGTATTGCCTTTTTACATTCTGTACATGTTGGAGTGTGAAAATTGACATGCTCTGCCATGGAAGGCTCAATTGTATGAATACTTTACACCTCCTGTGAAATCCGATGCGGTTAATTTCTTTGATGTTATCTTTGATTTTTCTGAAATTAGTTCTATCTTGAACATCATATATCTAACTTGCCTGTTCTGTGTTATCTTGATTTGCTCAAAATGTTCTATAAGATTTGTTTATTGCTTGTAGGTGGGCTAGTTTTACTTGACTGTTACTGATTTTGCCAAGTTTCTTGGATAGTCAGGGTCTGTTTCATTTTCTAGCGCTGCATAGTATGCAAGAAGCTGTATTGGAACAATCTCGACAAATGGATATGCAGATTCGTTGATACTTGGTATCTCAATCCAATGATCATACACATCACTTA
>JAGWGA010000018.1:0-34640 GCA_028867675.1 Nitrososphaerota archaeon
CTTGGAATGGTTGCCCAGTGGCAAAGAACATTCTATGATAGAAGAATGATAGGAATTGATCTTAAGAATTGCCCAGATTATGTCAAAGTGGCAGAAGCATACGGCGCACAAGGAATACGAGCTACGACAATTGACGAAATTGGAAAAGCTGTACAGACTGCATTAAAGAGTAATGTTACTACTGTAATTGACATACCAATCGACCCACAGGAAGATGTCTTACCATTTGTTGCCCCAGGAACATCCCTTAAGGATATGATCTTACCATCATAGGGGAAATGGTATGTGGTCAATAATTTCTGTTCTAGTTGAAAACAAGCCGGGTGTACTTTTCAAGATTACAAACTTGTTTAGATCAAGAAACTACAACATCGATAGCATATCAGTAGGAATAACTGAAAACCCAGAAGTTTCAAGGATGACAATCACTACAGAGGCAGATGAAAAACAACTAAATCAAATAATAAAGCAATTAGACAAATTGATTGATACAGTAGAAGTAAAACTATTAGACGAGAAAAAGAGCATATACCGAGAGCTTGTCATGATGAAGATCAAAGTATCAAAACCAACAGACATCAAGGAGATAACAGACCTTGCAAACGCCTTCAAGTGTGATGTTCATGATGTTAGAAAATCTTCTATCATACTAGAAATCACTGCAACACCAGATAGGATTAACGCGTTAGAGGACCTTGTAAGAGGATACGGAATTCTTGAAATGGCAAGAACCGGAATATGCGCACTAGCAAGAGGAGAGAGAAATGAAGGTTAGAATTTTTGACACTACACTAAGAGATGGGGAACAGACTCCAGGAGTAGCTTTAACGCCGGACCAAAAACTTACGATAGCACAAAAATTAGACGATTTAGGAGTAGATGCAATCGAAGCAGGTTTCCCAATCATTTCAGAAGGAGAGATGACGGCCATCAAGTCAATAACAGGTGCAGGATTAAAGGCAGAGATTTGTGGACTAGCAAGAACTGAGAAAAAAGATATTGATGCAGCTGTTGCAGTAGGACTAAAGTACATTCATACATTTATTGCAACATCAGACATACATCTCAAGTACAAACTAAAATTATCAAGAGAACAAGCATTAGAAAAAGCAGTAGAATCTGTTCAATATGCCAAGTCACTTGGATTACAAGTTGAATTTTCAGCAGAAGACGCCACAAGAACTGATAGAGATTTTCTAAAAAAAGTATTCAAGGCAGTAACTGAAGCAGGTGCTGACAGATTAGACATACCAGATACTGTAGGCTATTCCACTCCACAATACATTGCAGAGATTACAAGAGATACAATTGATGCAACTCATCTACCAGTGAGTGTTCACTGTCACAACGACTTTGGTCTTGCAGTAGCAAATGCATTATCTGCGATACAGGCAGGTGCACAATGTGCCCACGTTACAATTAATGGAATTGGCGAAAGAGCAGGTAATGCATCCTTAGAAGAACTAGTTATGGGGTTACAGTGTCTTCAATGGGATAAAAATAAAAAATTCGAGACCAATATCAATACAAAACTTCTTTACGAGACATCAAGATTTATCTCAAAAATAGTTGGAGTTCAAGTTCAGCCAAACAAGGCAATTGTAGGGGAGAATGCATTTGGCCATGAATCAGGAATTCATACTCATGGAGTGTTAAGCAATCCATTAACTTATGAGCCAATCAGTCCCGAACTTGTAGGCAGAACAAGATGGTTCCAAGTAGGAAAACACGCAGGAGCACACGGAGTTGCGGCCATGCTTGAAGAATACGGAATCCAGCCATCAAAGGAGCAAACTCATGAAATTTTAGAGAGGATCAAAAAGCTTGGAGACCTAGGAAAACATGTAACAGATGTAGAGCTTCTTGGAATAACTGGAGAGGTCATGCAGCAACAAGGATTAAAGAGACTAGTTCACCTAGTAGGGTTTTCAGTATCAACAGGCATTGGAAACATGCCATATGCATTTGTAAAATTAAACATCGAAGGTAAAGATTTCATCAGTACTGACTACGGTGTAGGCCCAGTAGATGCATCAATTAACGCAATACAAAAAATCACTGGAGAAATTGCCAAGGTCAGAGTGAAAGATTACAGATTAGATTCGATCTCAGGCGGTTCTGAGGCGTTGTGTGAAGTTACAATAAAAGTTGAAGATGTGTACGGCAATCAAGCATCTGCAAAATCAATAGGAGAAGACATTGTAATTACAAGTGTACAAGCAATGATAGATGGAATAAACAGAATAATGCTTAAAAAAATTCTCAAACAAAAAAACTTGGGACAATAAATGTACAAAATATCACTCATTACAGGAGACGGTATAGGTCCTGAATTATCAGAATCAGTTATTGATGTATTACATACAGTTAATGATAAACTTGGAGTAAAAGTAGATGTTACAAAATTAGAAGCAGGAGATGCCACACTTAAAAAAACAGGAAGCGCACTTCCCGAGGCAACTCTAGATACAATAAAAAAATCAGACGCATGTCTCAAGGCACCAGTTGGAGAAAGTGCCGCAGATGTAATTGTAGTATTAAGAAGATTATTGGACCTTTATGCAAATATCAGACCTGCCAAGTCTTATCCAAACATGCCAGCGTTGAAAGAAAATATCGACATGGTCATTGTTAGAGAAAATACGGAGGATCTATACACAGGAATGGAGTTTGATATGGGAGATACATCTATTGCGTTACGTACAATCTCAAAGAGTGCCTCAGAGAGAATTGCAAAATATGCCTTTATGACTGCAGAACAAAGAAATGGAAAAAGAAAGGTAACCTGTGTTCATAAATCAAACGTAATGAAAAAGACAGATGGACTATTTGCAAGATCATGTGAAACAATAGCAAAGAATTATCCAAAAATCACATTTGAGCAGATGTATGTTGATGCATGTGCCATGAATCTAATAAGACAGCCAGAATCTTTTGATGTCATTGTTACTACCAATTTGTTTGGAGACATCTTATCTGATGAGGCATCACAAGTTGTTGGAGGACTAGGGATGGCGCCAGCTGCTAACATTGGAGACAAGTTTGCATTGTTTGAACCAGTTCACGGTGCAGCTTTTGACATAGCAGGAAAACAGATTGCAAACCCATCATCATTTATCTTGTCTGCAAAAATGATGTTCGAGTGGCTTGGAATGAAAAATAACGACAAGACATGTTATGATGCAGCAAAGAAAATAGAAGATGCAGTGTATGGAATTGTAAAAGAAGGAATAAAGACTAAAGATATTGGCGGAAACAAGAGTACAAGAGAATTTACCCAGAGTGTAATTGCTCGTATCACTTGACATCAGATGCAGGAGGTTCTCGTGACCAAAAGAACATTGCAAGACTAATTGGGACCATAATCATAATTGCAACTCCTAATGAGATCCAATAAAATGCAGGATCAATCCCTTTGATCAGGGGAATTGGAAATACAGTATACGCCCAAACAAATGCAATAAATCCCAACAGTATCTTGTTTTTCTTAAAAATGCGCCAGCCAAGCTTTCTTTTTTCCACAAAACAGCGCTTGCATCTAGTTCGGTCATCAGTCATGCATGATGTGCAACAGTGTTTTTCACAAAAGTAACAGGTCCTATCTCCAAATTCAGAACCACAGAATTGACATTGTTGCACAATTCAGTTGTATATGATGAAAATTTATCTTTTTACGGAAATAGCCTTTCAGAGTCACGTGGATATAGAACAACTTCTCGGACATTATCAATTTGGGTTAGAACAGTCATCAATCTGTCCAATCCAAGGCCCCATCCAGAATGAGGCGGCATTCCCCAATCAAATGTTTTCAAATGGTCTTCAAATTGGACAGGATCAAGACCTTGTTCTACAAGTCTTGATTTAATCTGAGCGGGATCATGTAATCTTCTACCACCTGATGACAACTCTAGATAACCAAATTGTAGATCAAATGACTTTGAAATCGTAGGATCATCTTCTTTTTCATGTATGTAAAATGGTTTTAGTTTTAGTGGCCAATCAGTCAAAAAATAAAATCCAGGATGAATCTCACCGAGTTTTCTCAGATGTGAATCCTGCAAGTCATCTCCAAATGTGAGAGGCAATCCCTGTTTTCCTAGCTCCTCAATAGCTTGTTTGTATGTCACCCTATCAAAAGGTGTTTTTGGTTTTTTAATTTCAATTCCTAAATTCTTTTGCTCTTCAATACAGTTCTTTTCTGCATGTTCAAAAACAGATACAACCAATTGTTCTAAAATTTCCATAACATCAGTATAATCCATAAATGCAGATTCAATGTCAACACTAGTAAATTCCGACAAGTGTCGCACAGTATGAGATTTCTCCGCTCTATAAAATGACGAGATTTCAAATATTTTCTCAAGACCAAGCGTCAATTGTTCTTTGTAGAGCTGAGGGCTTTGTGCAAGATATGCTTGCTTGTCAAAATATTTTAAAGAAAACAAATTAGCTCCACCTTCACTTGCACTACCAATTATTTTTGGAGTATTTACTTCAAGAAAACCAAGTTCTGCAAGCGTCTTACGAATTGTAAGAAGAACATTATGTCTTATCTTAAAGATAGATGCAGTTTTTTGATTACGAAGATCAAGAGCTCGTGCATTTAATCTATTATCAAGTCCACTTTCTAATCGACCTAATGGATCTATCGGTAGAGGATGAATGGCCCTTGACAAAATTTCAATTTTCTCAGCCTTTATCTCATATGCAAAATCTCGTGCTTTGGATTCTTGTACTAGACCGGTTATTAGCACTACACTTTGTCTACTAAGATCTTTGACTTGTTGAATATTTTCCGGACCTGCAACTACAATTTGTGATACGCCTGTTATATCCCTCAAAGTAAGAAATGTCAGTTTTCCCAATTCCCTCAAATCTTCAATCCAGCCACCAACTATCACTTTCTGACCCTTCATAGAAGGTCCAAGCATACCTATGTTGTGGGTTTTTTTGATATCCATGAAATTCCCTTACTTTCTCTCAAATTCTACTACTAGATCTATCTTTCGAAGATCGTTAGATATTGCAATTATTTTATCTACATCTATTGGAAATCGAGTGGTCTTTTTCCCAGATACTATAACTTTGGTTTTCCTAAGACCTCCCAGTGCCCATACTTGATTTATTGCAAGTATTTTAATTGGAAAAAATACATCTTCTATGAATTTTTTGTCATCAGAGTTTTGATGCACAAGCCAAATTTTTCCAGTGAATTCCCCTTGAAGTATTCTGTAAAGTTCCCTGCTTTGTCTAATCGTCATGATATCTTGACTGTTAAGATATAGTACAAAGTCACCATGAGATTCTCGACAGGAATTTAACGTGAATTTTTCTATTAATGGGATTTTTTGAGAAAGTTTGACAAGTTTTATCGATGCTTCAACGTCGGCCTTTGTAAGAACACCTTGAGATAGTTTTGTTTCACATTGAGGGCACAATATGCCATTCATTGCATCAAAATTACAAATTGGAGTTCTCAAGGAAATCGATTTTTTGCGTGCAAAACTGGAAGATAAACTATGCGAAATCAGGTGCTGTCTAATCTACAGTTGATCTTATCTTTGTATAAAATCGGTTGATGAAAGTTTGAAAATCTGTTGTTTGGAATCCATCACATGGCATTTCTGCTGAGGACATACAGAATTTGGATTAGTATCGAAATTCCAAAGACAACAAAGAGGGAAGGAATAACCCATGCTAATCGAGATGGTGATTCTGCATTCTTCCGAATCATAAAATAGGAAATTATTGAGAAGATTGCTGTAGTAATAACAACTCGTACAATAAGAGATTGTGTTAAATCAAGCATGAAAAAATGAAGCAATACAAGATTAATGAATATATGGAATTGTTATTTTTTACTAGCGTTCTGAATTAAAGTTAACCATTTGTCATTCCCTTCAACCTTGATCCCTACTACCTCTGAAGGAGTATTACCATCTAATTCCATACGTGGTCTAATGTAGTTATGATAAATTTGATAGTCAGTAAGAATCGGTGCATTGTTTTTCTTTAATCCTCTCATGGTCTTCCTTTTCCGACAGAAATAGGTCAAAATCATGAGTGATGTTTAAGTGATCAGATTGTATCTATATAGAGATATGAAAGATCAATCAATATCATTAAAAATTAAAACAAATGTTTTGTACATATTAGCAATGTATATCTCTAGACTTTCAGGATATTTACCAACTTATCTGATAAGATTTGTTCATTAAGTTGTGTTCCTACACTTGATAGAGAGAAATATTCGGCCTATTTTCCATTAATCATATAGAATCTGAAATTAGATTCCAACATCATAGATCGGTCATGATTCAAAACTCAAATGTACCACTTGTTATACGATATCCATAGTGTTTCTATCCATAACTGACTTGGATGTCAAGTACAAAAGTCAAGAAAAAAATGTTCAAGCTGTAGATCATGTATCATTTTATTTACAAGAAAATGAATCAATTGGGATAGCAGGCGAGAGTGGTTGTGGTAAGAGTACATTAGGTTTGGCAATTATGAAAACACTTCAAGATAATGCAAGTGTAACTGGTAAAATAATATTTGAAGATAAATCAATACTATATATATCAGATTCAGATTTTACAAAGAATTTCAGATGGAAGCAGATATCCATGGTCTTCCAAGGAGCAATGAATTCTTTAGATCCGGTATTTACCATCAAGAAACAATTTGAAGAAATTCTAAAAAAACATGAATTCAAAGGAGATTATCAACAGGTCATAGAATCTTCAATATCTGCTGTAGGGTTACCTCATTCCGCTTTAGACAAGTATCCTCATGAGCTTAGTGGGGGAATGAAACAAAGAGTAGTTATTGCATTAGCACTTATTTTAAAGCCCAAAATGGTGATTGCTGACGAACCTACTACAGCATTAGATGTTTTAGTTCAAGCACAGATTATGGTTTTGTTAAAGAATCTTAAAAAAAGTGGACTTTCAATAATGTTAATCTCGCATGACCTTGGGATTATTTCAGAAATTGCTGAAAAAATAGGAATCATGTATGCAGGTCAGATTGTAGAATTTGGAAATTTGTCAGACATTTACAAGGATCCCAAACATCCCTATACTATTGCCCTGTTGAATGCAATCCCAAAACTAAACAATTCAGAGAGAATCATTCCATTAAAAGGCAGTCCTCCAAGTCTGATAAACCCACCTAGTGGTTGTAGATTTTATGACAGATGTCCGAAGGCCATGGAGAAATGCAAACAAACCCCACCACAAGTCAAAACAGAGTCAGGATTTGTAATGTGTTGGCTACACGAATGAATAATTTTTAAAGTAAATTTAAGATTTTATCTGGTACTTGCTGGATAGTATGAGTTGAAGACATTCAATGCGTTATTCATGGATGATTGTTGAGCTTGTGCAATCAATGTGTTTCTATCTCTGCCTTGTGTATCAGTTGAAGTACTAGTTAGACCATACCATTTTGATTTCAATGATGCAAGGTTTGATTGGTGGATTTCGTTGAATATCATTACTGCCTTTTCTAGCGAATATGCTTCTTGTGGAGTCAAATTGCGACCACCATGAGTCATTTCATTTGTAATTGAACCAGGTTTGTATGTGTATGGAATGTTTGTATTTACGTAAGGAGTAAGATCAAGAAATACTTGGTATCTCTTTGCAAGTTCGCTAACCAAGTCTGCTGCTTGAGATTCTGAAGCAGCGGCATTCTGATTAATCATAGTTTGTCTATCGTATGTAGCAGCAGAATCAGTAGTTGGACCTGCTTGGAAGTCAGCATAGGTTTGTTGAACCTTTACTAGTTGACTCATAATATCATCAGCACTTGCAAGAGATGATGCACGTACACTGTCAATCATTGCATTTCTATCTCTGCCTTGAGTATCTGTTGTAGTACTGTTAAGTCCCTTGTAATCACTTGCTCTGAGTTGCTCCAGTTGTGTTGAATGAATAGTATCAAAATAGGCAACTGCATTTTGTAGTGAAACTTGCTGTTGTGCATCAATTGTTCTACCTCTGCTTGTTTCATCAGTTGTAGAACCTGGTTTGTATACATATGGAGATTCAGTGGTATTGGTAAGTCCAGACCAATTTCTCATGGACTGATCCATGTTAGCAAACTGGTACATGCTCATGTATTTGGTCATAGCCTTTTGTTCTGCTGCTTGTTGTCTTGCAGCAATATCAGACCATGGATCATCTGCAAATACAGCATGGTTCAAGAATACAGAACCTGCACTGAACAAAAGTCCGGCAATCATAAGAACGGCTAATAATTTTGAGTTCACGAATTTCTCTCATATCTTAGCCTTTTAAAACTTTGCGATGAACGGATTTGCAGCCACTGATCGCTTGATATATTTGCGATCGTACTAAAAAGTGATGCCAGAGATCCTGTCTGTCAAGAATTTAAAAAAATATTTTACCAAAAAAGGTTCTTCAGGTAAAGAGACCATAAGAGTAGCTGACGGGGTGTCATTTTCAATCAATAGCGGAGAGACACTTGTTTTGGCGGGAGAATCAGGTTCAGGTAAGACTACGATTGCTCGGCTGATATTACGAGCAATAGAACCCGATTCAGGAACAATAAACTTTGACGGTGAAGAAATAACAAATCAACATGAACATCTAAAAAAAATTAGAATTGGTTGTCAGATGGTTCACCAAGACCCTTACGCATCAATAAATCCAAGAATGACAATTTTAGACATTGTAAGAGAGCCACTTGAAATTAATTCAATTAGAAACAAAACAGAAAGAAACAATCTTGCCTTACAAGCACTAAGTCAGGTAAAGTTGGAACCAGTAGAAGAGATTGCAACAAAATATCCACACATGTTATCAGGAGGACAAAGACAAAGAGTTGCAATTGCACGAGCTATTGTAACAAGACCAAAGATCATCATAGCTGATGAACCTGTTTCAATGCTTGATGTATCAGTAAGAATTGGAGTATTAGAATTGATGAAAGAGTTACAAGAGAAACTTGGAATTTCATTTTTATACATAACACATGATTTAGCTACTGCAAATTATATCGGTCACAGAATCGCAATTTTATATCTTGGAAAGATAGTAGAGACAGGGCCAATAAATGAAATTTTATCAAGTCCAAGTCATCCATACACCCAAGCACTCATAGATTCCATCTCAGACCCAGACCCAGACAATCTACAAAGAGACAGAAAGATTCGCATCAATGATCCTCTAGACATCAACGTGTATCAAGGCTGTAGATTTAGAGCAAGATGTCCTTATGCCATAGAGAAATGCAAGCAAGAACCTGAACTTGAAGAAATCTCAGATAAAAGACAAGTTGCGTGTTTTGTTAAGATTAACTAGTTGCCACTTCAGGCATACTAGAAATTCTATGTGATACCACATGAGATACACCATTTCTTGGAAATACACCATAGATCAGAGTTGCTTTCTTTACTACCGAGTCTTTTAGTGAAACCATTATCATCTGACTTCCTTTTGCTCTGTCCTCAAGTATTGTAGAAAGTCTCTCAGTGTTTAATGCATCAAGGTGTGCATCAACTTCATCAAGAAGATAAAATGGAGATGGTTTTAATTTTTGAAGAGCTAGCAAAAATGTAATTGCGGCAAGTGTTTTTTCTCCACCACTAATTGATGTCGACTCTCTTTTTGGCTTGTTTGGGAATTGTACAAGATAAGATATTCCCGAAGTAAAGATGTCATCTTCGTTTTGAATCTCAAGCCATGCGTTACCTCCAGTCATCTTGCTAAATATTTCACGAATGTCCTTGTCCACCTTATCATATGATTCCAAAAATGTCTGACGTTTGCCTTTGTCTATTTCTTCAATGAATTTTACAATGGAGTTTCGCTCTTCTTCAAGCTCATTCTTTCTTGACGACATGGAGCGATATCCATTAGAGACTTCAACATAGGTGTCAGGTGCACGAGTATTCAAAGAGCCAGATAATTTTCGCTTTTCAGATTCTAGTTCAACTAGCATCTGATCAACGTCAAATGATTCTAAAAGTGTGTCATAACCATAGGATTCCAATGTCTTTCTGATTTTTTCCTCATTTTCTGTCAAATCTTTGATATCCCTTGAGATAGAATCAGATTGTCTTTCCATTCCGTTTACCTCTTTACTTAGAGTCCTCTCTGATTCGTAGAGGGTCTTTAATTTAGAATCATATTCTTTTAGTGTAGATACCGATGTTCCAGAAGTAGCGATAAGTTGCTGTTCCTTTTCTCTCAAAGTCACAAGTAGAGATTCAGCATTTTCTTTTTCTTTTGCAAGTGCTCTTGATTGTACCTCATTATCATATTTCTCGTGATTTAGTGAAGATTGTTCTTGGGATAAGAGTCTCACATTAGCCTTGAGAGAATTTTCATCATTGTTCAAGGAGGTCAGATTGCCAGTCAATTCTCTGAATTGTGAAGCTATTGAACTATGAGTACTAAGTAAGGCGGCACGTTTTTCATTTAATGAAGTAAGTGAGCTTGCCACTCGTGCCTGGCCTTCATCAGCATAATTTTCATTAGTTAGCGATATACGTTCTTCAAGAGATGACTCGTATGATTGAAGTTTGGACAAGGTAACCAGAATGCTCTCCTCTCTTCTTCTTAATTGAGAAATTCTCGAAGTGTGTTGTTCTTCGCTCAAGTTCAGCGTTTTTAATTTTGCCTTGATATCAGCAAGACTAAGGCCGACATTTGTAAAGCCAGTCTCGGATGAATTGTATCTATTCTCAAGACTGTCTGTGATTCTTTCAAGTTTTTTTAGCTGACTTTTTTTGTTTTGAATGAATCTTCTTAGGAGTTCAATTGATTCAACCAATCCGTCTACAGAGGTACTAAGCAGAATTATTTTTGTCAGGTGAGATACTTTTGAGTTTACATCAACTACAACAGCATTTGCATCAGCCTCAAAGAATTGTCCATCAGTGGTTACCGCCCTGTAACCTTTCTTTGACAACTCGTAAGCTTTTTGTTTTGAATCAACTAGCACAATGTTTCCAAAAATAAAGTTTTTGAGTGACACAAACTTTTCTTCACATTGAACAAATTCAGATAAAACTCCAATGACTCCCTGTCCTTTGTCAACAGATATTTTAGAATCAGATATTGCATCTAATGGAATTATCCTGATCTTTGGTAGTTTTTTCTCTTGGGCAAATTCGGCAAGTCCAAGTAATGTTGCAAAATCATTAACAACTAGACCCTTAAGCCAGTCAGAACCAACTGCAAGGATAGGTCTTTCATATTGTTTATCCCATTTTAGAATCTCAAATACAAGACCCTGAATTCCAAGTCGCTTAGAGTCTTCTTTTAGTTTTGCAATAGAATAATCCTCATGCATTACTTCTTTTACGACTTTGATCTTTGCTTCATATTGTGCTGCAGCTCTGCTTGCTTTTTCAAAAATTATTGTAGTTTCCTCAATGTCTTTTTCTATCTTGACCTTTCTTTCACGCAGGTTCCCAAGTCGGGATTTTATGTCATTAATTGCTGTTTCATGAACTGCTCTTACTTGTCGGAGTTTTCTCTCAAGACCTAGCAAATTCTCCTTCTCCTCAAGTATCGATTTTATCCTGGAAGAATTTTGTTCTATTTTATTTTGAATATCCACACGTTCTTGTTCTAATTTTGATAAGGAAAGTTTGGTATCATTTAATTGATCAGTAAGACTTCGTATCTTTTCATCGACACGCATTTTATTTGTAGCAATCTGAGATTGTTGCTTTAAGACTTGATTTATTTCAGAATCCACTGATGCAAGTTCAATATTTGCAGACTTTCTTGTCTCATTAATTGTTGCAATAGAGTTTTTCAATTCAGTTATTTGATTTTCTAAAATAGAACGACGTTCATTTAGTGTAGAAAGCTCAGATTGAATTTCAGGCAATCTAGAATCAATCTGAGAAAATCTTCTGGCATTTGTTGCAAGTTTACTATTTGCAGATTCAAATTGATGCATTGCACCCGCAAGTTCGGAGTCAATTGCAGCTTTTGCTTGATTGTATACATTTACTTCATCCATGAATTTTTGTTTTTCTTCTTCAAGTTTCTTTATTTCATCACGAAGTTGACTACGTTGTTCATCAAGTTTTTTAGATTCCGATTGGATTGCATTAAGATTTCGCTCTTTTGATATTTTGTTAGTTTCAATATCGCGTAGTTTGTTTGAAGATTGGATTGCATATAGTCGCTTTAATTCTTTATCTAAAATATCATATCGAAGTTGGTTGTTTCTTTCTGCCTCTAGTTCGTCAATGCGTTTTTTTATCTCATCCATTCTTGCCAATGCTATCTCAAGTCTCCTATCTGCTTCGTCTAGTTGTTTTAGGGACTCTGTCTTTTTTTCGTCAAAATATGCAAGACCTATGATATCTTCAATTATCTTTCGTCTCTCTTCTGCATTAAATTCAGAGATTCTGGTAATAGTTCCCTGTTGAACAATGTTGAGTTTATGAATACCGCAGTTGGCCACCTCTAAAATGTCCAAGACGTGGCTTCTTTGGACCTTTTTTTGATTTAAATAGTAAATATTCTCGCCGTTTTCATCCATCTCACGAGTAATTGTTACAGTGTTAGAATCTACAGGAATCTTCCTGTCAGAGTTGTCAAAATGACAGCTTACACGTGCAATTTTAGCACCGTGTTTTGCATTATCTACGTCGTGCAATAGAGAACGAAGCTTGTCTACTCTCATTACTTTTGGAGAGTTTTCACCAAGCGAAAATGAGATCGCGTCAAGTATGTTACTCTTACCTGATCCGTTGGCCCCAGAGATTGCAACTAGGCCTTGTTCAAAGTTTACAAGTGTATTTTTGTATCCAAACGACTTGAATCCAAAGATCTCTAGCTTACGAATGTGTACCAATGCATCCGGTAGTGCTTGAGCTGAAATAACAGATAATTGACAAGATTCCTTGAGCTGCTGAATAAAAATTATAATGTGAGATCTTAGCTGTCTCGCTTGCCTTCAACAAATTCAGCAAAGGCGTTCTTTGCTTCAGTGTAAGGCATCTGAATGGGAGGATGTTTGAAACAGTACGATGAGATACTAGTCATTGGACCGTATAGTTTTCTATCAAGTGCGATCTTTAGTCCCCTTATTGCATCAATCATAATTCCTGCACTATTGTAGGCATCAATTACTTTTAATTTGAGATCTAACTTTACAGGAATCTTTCCAAAGTATTTTCCTTCCAAGTTAATGTAACATATTTTTTCATTATCTATAAAATCAACATAATCACTAGGACCAATTCTCATTGGAATGTCATAGTCAGCCATTGCCTTTACTGCACTAGTCTTGCTTATTCTCTTATCTTCAAGCCTCTCTTCATCAAGCATGTTGAAGAAATCCATGTCACCACCAATGTTTAATTGATAGGTTCCATCGATTTGTACACCTCTGTCTACGAAGAGTTTGACAAGTGTCTTGTGAACAACTGTTGCTCCAAGCTGGCTCATCACATCATCACCTGCAAGCGGTATCTTTTTCTCCGCATAGGCCTGTTGCCATTTTGGCTCAGATGCAATAAACACTGGAATTGCATTAAGAAATCCTATACCGGCCTCTAGTGCCTGACTTGCATAATGTCTAACTGCGTTGGTACTTCCTACAGGGAGATAATTTACTAGCATCTCTGCGCCGGTGTCTTCAAGAACCTTTTTGACGTTAACATCTGGTTCTGAGGAATTTGTAACTATTCGGCTCAAGTGTCTTCCTAAACCATCAAAGGTTGGGCCCTTTTGTACAGTCACGCCCATGTGAGGAACTTCTGCTACTGTTATAGTGTTATTGGGTTTTGCATAGATTGCCTCAGATACGTCTTTTCCGACTTTGGTATCTGCAACATCAAATGCAGCCACAACTTCGATATCTCCTGGTTCATACCCACCCAAATTATAGGCAGTAAGGCCAATAGTATCTTGAGGATTCTCTGAATAGTATTTTGCGCCTTGAATAATTGCCGATGCACAGTTACCCATACCGGCTATGGCAATCTTGATTTTCTTACCCAACTTCGATAGCTAGCAAATAATCAATCATATTAATTACTTGTGATCACGAACAGAGGATTTTATAGCCCAAAATGAATTTGAGGTTTATGATAAAGCCTGGCAAACCGGTCAAGGATATTTCAATCAAAAAAGGGGATTCCATAGATACAATATTTGATCAAATGTCAAAGTCAGGCGGATTTGAATCAAAAAATCTCGTTGATGGTCTTAACATTCTAACTGCAATGATAGAAGACAAAAATTGCTTAAAGTTCATGTCATTTGTAGGAGCCGTTGTGTCAACAGGTCTTAGAGGAGTAATTACAGACATGATAAAAAACAGAATGTGTGATGTAGTGATAACAACATGTGGTGCTTTAGATCATGACATAGCCAGACACTATTCTAATTATCTTGAAGGATCATTTACTATGGATGATAGTGAGCTTATGGAAGAAGAAATTCATAGATTAGGAAATGTCCTAGTTCCAATGAAAAGTTATGGTCCGCTAATTGAGGAAAAGATGCAGGCTTTTCTTGAAAAGGCATACAAAGAAGGCAAACGAGAAATGTCAACTCATGATGTAACAAAGATGATCGGAGAGCATTTGGGAGAAGATTCGTTTCTTTACTGGGCAAACAAGAATGGCATACCAGTCATAGTTCCAGGAATTATGGATGGTGCAGTTGGAAGTCAAATTTGGATGTTTTCACAAAATCATCCTGATTTTAAATTAAACATTGTAACTGATGGAGATTTATTATCAGGATTAATTTTTAAAGCGAAAAAATCTGGTGCGTTGATGATAGGTGGAGGAATATCAAAGCATCACACCCTGTGGTGGAATCAATACAGAGAAGGACTTGATTATGCAGTGTATGTCACAACTGCCCAAGAATTTGACGGTAGCTTGAGTGGAGCACTTGTCAGAGAGGCAATATCATGGGGCAAAGTTACAAAGAATGCAAAACAGACGACAATCCATGCAGAAGCTACTACAATTTTGCCGTTTTTGTATTCAGCACTACTTGCTAAACTCAAATAGTAAAAATTTTTTTGTCGTAAAGATTCTCAAATCCTAAATTAGAATAGAATTTTGACAGATTATCTTGCTCATAGGTCTCAAGCATTAGAAACTCCAGATGCCTAGAATTTACCTCATGTAATGCAAAATCAATCAAAGAAGCAGCCATTCCCTTTCGTTGTCTGCGTGGAATAGTTCCAAGACAGTAAAGTCCCAAGATAGAGTCTTTTTCATATAACGCCATGCATGAACTATGTGATTCGTCAACATAGTAATCTACAGAAGAAAGAGAATTTTTCAATATAGAATTTACAGGTCCTGCCCACTCTGGACAATCATATGCCTCACAAAAAATTTCAGTCCAGATAGAAACACCATCATGTGTGATTTTAGTAGCCAAAGGTTTCTTGGATGTAGACGTACTTTTTTTTAATACATGTTGAGTGTCATGATAAGTAAATCCCTTTTCCCCCAACAATTCCTCAAATTCTGGATAATCTAGGGAATATACATATGGTCTTGAATTGTTTTTTTGAAATTTCTCTAATGATTCAGAAACCATCTTTTCACTTATACATGATACGTTTGTGAGCTTGTTAAAAAAAACATCATCTGATAGTTTAGGATTTAAAAATAAAGTACCACATTCCAATTGATTTGGAGTGCTCCAAATTCCAGTAAAATTATTGTCATTTGATTCAATTTGCTTGATCATACTTTAATTCCAAAGATATTGCAGATACGGTCAAAATCATTTTTACTTATACTCTTTCCAGTTTTTACTGCAATACAGATTCTTTCCAGGATTTCCAAGGCAACTGGAGAATTAAGATCATCATTTAGTGATTCTAACAATTCCTGTATCAAGTTTGTAATATCATCATGTGTCATGTTAGAAATTTGGGATCGAGTTAAGAGAATTAAATCCAATAGAGATTTTTTCATTAACAAGTCATTTTCAGAAAAATCAAAATCATCTCGATAATGTTTAGAAAAGATGCATAGTCGTACAAGATTATGACCATATTTTTTTATAAGATCTTTAACCCAGACTACATTTCCAAGCGATTTAGACATCTTCTCACCTTGTGACAAAACAAGACCTACGTGTACCCAGGCTTTGACAGGCATCTCAGAATCTGACAAGAGTTGATATTGTGCAAGATGTGCCTCATGATGAGGATACAAAAGTTCCCTTGCACCTCCATGAACATCGTAATTTTTACCAAAATTTTCCATAGCAACAGCAGTATCTTGCATATGCCACCAAGGAATACCTTCACCAAGTTCACTCTTCCATGAAAAATCAAAATCATCAGTACAATTCCATAGCATTATATCTTCAGGGTTTTTCTTTCCAGGACCAATATCTAATCGATGCAAACTTAGATCTTGACGGGTTTGGTGAGAAATCTTGCCATAGTTTTTTACTTTAGATATATCCAAGTATGCATTTCCATGAGCAGTATAAGCAACTTGTTTTTGGATTAATGTCATAATCTCTTTTTCTATATGTTGAACATAATCTGAAACAAAAGCAAGTCTGTTTACACTATGTATGTTAAGAGAATCAAGATCAGATAGAAATGCTGATGCATAAAATTTAGCAATCTCTATGTAAGTAGAAGAATTTTCCCGAGCTTTGTTAAAGACATTTTGATTAATATCTGTCAGATTTACAAGAGTATCAGTTGCAAGTCCTTGATCATTTAAAACTCTAGACAAAAGATCATAAGTCAAAAATATACGAGCATGTCCCAGATGAGTAAAATCATAAACTGTAGGACCACAGATGAATATTTTTACATGGTTTTTTTCAAATGGGGTAAAGTCTTCCTTGGAAGAAGAAAAAGAATTAAAAAGTTTGAGCATTTTTTGACTTAACGTCCGCCCTGAGATAGGATTGGAGTTAATGTCACAGTGGAACGAACCTTTGGAAGTCTTCGGATTTTGTGTGTAATGATTGACTCTAGTGCAGAGGTGGAATCTGCTTGTAGTTTTACAAAGATATCATAGATTCCATATGTTCCTCGTACCTCTTTGACTTCAGAAATTTTTGCAAGTTCATTTATGATTTCGACTTCGGAACCCAGGTCACAGTTAATGAGTATGTAAAGCGATTCCATGAATAAAGTCTGTTTTCGCTACATAAAATGATATCCATATTTAAAAAGGGTGTAAAACATCCCACATTATGGCAAATGAGGTATTTGTAAGAGAAATAGCTCCAATCGATGTAAAGAACGGATATCTAATTGATGGCTTTCCTTATACGGGACTGGCTAATGCAATAGCAACTGAATCACTTATCAACAATACTTCTCAGTTTGAACTGGCAGGTGTAATTGACTCTGATCTATTTCCGCCAATCAGTATAGTAAGAGAAGAAGTGCCAAATTTTCCAGCACGAATTCTAGTTAACAAAGATCTCAAAGTGGCAGTATTTTCATCATACCTTACTCCTCATGAATCAATCCATCGTCAAGTAGCACAGACCATGCTGGAGTGGGCAGAAGATCATAAAGTTTCTTACATCATAAGCAGCTCTGCAATAAAGACAGATGAGGAATCTCCCTTTGTAATTGGAGTTGGGAGCACAGATGAAGCAAAGAAGAAACTTCGCGATTCAGGTATTCCAGTATTAAAAAATGGGACAATCCCAGGAATTCCAGGAATTCTGCTTAACGAGGGATTGATATCAAATATCAATGTCATTGTACTTTTGTGTAAAGCCAGAGATTCAGGTCCTGATTTTAGAGCAGGTGCTGAAATTTGTATGGCAATGTCAAAACTTGTTCCAGGAGCTTCGTGTGATCTCAAATCATTACTAAACGAGGCAGAAGGTATAGAAGAGAATCTCAAGCAAACAGAAAAAGATGCAGGTCCACTCCGGGATGCAATTTACGGATGAGTTATCACGAAAGAGAAATTTCAAAAGAGAGTCTGGAGAAATTTTTGAGGATCTTAGATTCAGATGAAGGTATCAGAATAGATGACAAGTCTGGTCACATATTCATCAACAAAACTTCAAAGAGATATTGCATTAGCATGTCAAATTTAGGAAGAGAAGAATTTGTTTACAGGAATAGTGTTGAAGAAGTCATAGATTTCCTAAAAAAAGAAACAAGTCAAACATCAAAGATTTTTTCATATTAGATATCATCCACAATCCAATTCCTCAACATTAGATTTACACTGGTTGTTAAATTGAGATATTTTTGTATTTAGTTTATCACATATGAGAGGGTCTTTGGTCTCATCATATTGTTTTATTTCACCTGCAATAGTCATCTGACGTACAGTGCAAGTGTTTAAAAATTCAGTTTTGTATGAAATTATTGCAAGAATAGAACCAATTGCAATTATAATCAAGACCCATTTTAGTTGCCTATTGAGCATTCTGACTTCTAGAAACATCTATCTCGATAGTTGAGACGTTTCTGTCTTTCCCATCTTTTGATTGTAATCTCTCAGAGAAGATTCTGACTCCACTGACCTTGTATCCCATTGCACTCATTCTTTTGACAATCATTTGAGATACATCAACAGCCGTGATTATACTTCGACCTCTTGCTTTGACAGTGACTACCGGCTCATTTGCAAGTAAGGTAAGCGTAGCATTAAGATATGTCAGGATTGGTTTTTTTCCGATAAATACAATGTTTGGCGGTCGCGACATAAGACAGCTCTTGTTGTGTTTTATTTAATAGTTAAGATTGTTTTTTTCTACGTATTTTTGCAAGATGTTTTCAATATCTTCAGATTGTGCTTGTTTTACTTCATCTACAACATCTTTTTCTGTAATTTCATAACAATTTAGCATTTCATTTTTTTCCTTGTAGAATAACAGTATTTTTTCTTTGTATATACAATAATACAGTTTATCAATTTCCATTTTTTCGGCCTTAATTTTTACACCGTCTGCTTCTACTAGTATTGGATAATCCACAATAAATTTACCATATCAGCATATTTAGATTATATCAAAAGGACAAGAAATTCTCAAGCAGAGCAATAACGTAATAAGGATTTCAAATCATAAATTTACTGTGTCAAGTCGAGTTGTATTTCACATTGACTTTGATTATTTTTATGCCCAGTGTGAAGAAATTCGCAAGCCAGATTTGAAAACAAGGCCTATTGCAGTGTGCGTATATTCTGATCGTGGAGGAGACAGCGGGGCAATTGCAACTGCAAATTACATAGCAAGAAAGTATGGAGTAAAATCCGGAATGCCAATTAAATTTGCAAAAAAGAAACTCGAGGAAGTTCCAGAAGCAGTTTTCTTGCCTACAGATTTTGATTATTATACCGAAGTCTCAGAAAATGCTATGAGTATAATCAGAAGTCATGCGGATGTTTTCGAATATGTTGGAAGAGATGAGGCATATCTAGATGTTACAAACAGAACCGAGTCTGATTTTAAAAAGGCTGCACATTTGGCACAACAACTAAAGAATTCCCTACGTAGTACAGTGAAATTATCAAGCACCATTGGAATCTCTTCAAACAAACTTGTCTCTAAGATTGCTTCTGATTTCAAAAAACCAGATGGTCTTACAATTGTTGAACCAGAAAATATAGAATTATTTTTAGATCCTTTACCAATCAGAGTAATTCCAGGAATTGGTAAAAAATCCGAAGAGAAATTTTCTGAAATGGGGTTTGAGACAATATCACAACTCCGTGGTATGGATGTCTTTACACTAAATGAATTATTTGGACGAAAAGTTGGAACATACATCTACAATGCAGCACGTGGGATAGATGAAGATCCTGTCTCGCCAAGACATGACCCTATTCAATACAGCAGAATCATAACATTAAAGCAAGATTCCAAAGATTTTGATTTTCTGGTAAAGGATTTGGAAAAATTATGTGAGGATTTGCATCAGACAATAATCAAGGACAATCTACTCTTCAAGTCAGTAGGCATACAATTTGTACAATCAGACTTGTCAAACAGAACAAAATCAAAGACACTAAAAAATCACACATCCGGATTAGACGAATTGAAAAAAACCGCAATTTCATTACTTAGAGAATCCCTTGTGGATCAGAGATTACCAATAAGACGCCTGGGAGTAAAAGTTTCAGATTTTTCTCAAGTTTCAGGACAAGTAGACATTACAAGATTTTTTTAAATTTTTATGCCAACACTAGATGCCAGTCTTTTGTGTTCATCTGAAGAGATCCATTCTACATGTAAATAATCAAATATTTCTGAATCATTCATGCCTAGTCTTCTTGCTTCTTGCACTGCAATATCATATGCTTCTACTTCTGTTGGCCTATCAACGTAATGATATGATGAATCGTAAAGATCAAGCCCTTGCCTTTGTTGTTTTACATGCACCAATTCATGAATGATATCCAGATAGAGAACTTTTTTTTCTGAATTTTTGAGATGGTCTTTTCCCACTACAATGGATGCATCCTCATTTTTAACATGCATGTAATGACTACTACCATCTACAACAACTACTGTTTTTTCAAATACATCATCAAGAATTTCTTTTGATTTGAAAACTTTTAAGAGAATTTCTACCGATTTTAGATTCACAAATATGTCTTCTAGATTATAGTGACCATCTTGTAGATCTCTATTTACTTTTATCTGATTCAATCTTTGCCGCCTCTAGTTTTTTGATACGTTTTGTTTCAACATATGTAACTATAAGCAAGAATATGAAGAGCCATGGTAGAAACATAATCTCACCTGCAATACCATGAAATGATTCGAATTCGTTTACGTTTGTAGATACCTTTAGAACAAAAATTGATAATGATAATATCCTAATTACGTTTACAGTTATTGTTCCGACTACTCCAAGGGCAAAGTATGCAATCTTCCTATTTCTCGGAATATTCATCTTTAACAAAAATGCCATCATTACAAGTGAGTAGATGATAATACTATGAACACCCGCAGAAGGCCAGAATACTTGCAATGCAAATGGGCCATGATCACCATTGAGGAACATCACGTTGCTTTGAGATGTTGCTTGACCGATATGGAATACACCAATCAAAAAGACATCAAGTTTTACAAGATACGGTACAACGTATTGTAGTGGACCAAGGGAATCATATGGAAAAAACGCATCAAGAGATAAAATAATAGCGGTGCCGGCTGCATATATCGGACCAGCTGGAGATATTCTAATCCATCTTTTTCCAAACAATATAGTCATACTTGCCATAAAGAATGCGGCAATTACAATAAAGTCCCACATCCAAGTCCAAGAATATACTATTTGTACATGAAAGTGGGGAGCAATCGATATAAGGTAATTTTTCAATCCAAAGTCCAAGCTAGTAAGATAAACAATTACGCCTGCCGCAAGCGGTATTATTGCAATTAGTCTCTTTTTCGGAATTTCTAGTTTTAAACCAAGAAGTTCAGCAGCAATAAACGCCATGGCAAAGAGAAAACCTCCTCTACCTTGATTCCAACCCAGACTAAACGTATTAGGATATACAGCTAGCGCAAATATCACAGGTGATGCAAGTATTGCCAGTGCAAAAACGACACTTTTGTTTTGCAATAGTTTGAGTTCAAAGTGTGTCAAATAAAAACTCTAGCAACTAGAAAAAGTCTGAAATGGATTTTTGTTTTATTGCCTGATACAGTTTACTGTGAGAAAGCCATTCTTTTTTATCAATACTTAGTCTATTACAAGCAATATCAAGTCCTTGTAGAAAATTTGAAACTATGACAGGTTTTTGTTTTAATGCCATTCGAACTCCTTCTCTGACTTGCCAGACACCTACAGGCACTGCATATTCTGGCCTTATTTCACGAAGAACCATTACACTGGCTTGAGTTTTGTGTTCAGATAGATATTCTGATACTGCAAGCCTTGATGCAAAATGAGCTCCTGCTGTTTCAGGAGGATGATTCAGTCCACGCATGTCTTCAAAGTCAGTTCCAAATCCTACATTTCCTCCTTCTCCATACCATGCTTCTTGCATCTCAAACATCCATCTACCTGGAAACATTATAACACAAAAATAGTTCCCAAGATGATCATATGAAAACAGCATTGAGGTATCAATTACATCATAATCAATTATTTTTTCAATTAGAGATTTTGAAATAATATCATCAGTTGCGGTAATACTCCAGCGAGTTGGAACAAGTTTTCTGCTTTTACCAAACATTCCAATACTAAAACATTTTTGAATTCTTGAAATATCAATTCCCCTATTATAAAGATCAACTACTGCATCTTGTGCCAGAAGGTCTTTGTCATAAAATGATTTTTGGATATTTTTATCAGAGGAAGAATTTGAGAATGTGGCAGATTTTATCTCACCAATAGGTCCAAAGATTTGGCTATCGCCATCAATAGATACTGTCGGAGAAGCATTTTTGACAAGCTCCATCTCTGCGTCAGTTGATCTTTCAGACATGGACATGACTTGGAGATTTTCAATGTATTTTTGCCCAACATCTTCAATCTTAACTGGCTTAATGCCTCTAACTAGACTTAGCCTGTAATTGACTATATCTTCAAGACTTTTTCCAACCCATTTTTCTGGAGAATCAAGAATTGTAGTATCTCCATGGATTGGAGGCAACATTGGTCCTACCAAAACTTTTGGATAACCATAAGATCCTACAAAGACAGATGGAGGAGTAGAACCATCTACATGATTAGATGAAAAAAGATTACCATATCGTGAAAGGTATTCTTTCCAATTTGTTTCTATAGACTTTCTAATATCTGCACCAGTACGCTTCACAAATTTACCAATACAATCATGCTAATAATATTATTCAGGTAATCAGTTTCAAGTTATATTCAGCTATTGATACATCCGGATAATGGACTCTGAAACTTTTGGAATAGAAAAGGGATATGGATCTCAAGCAGTGGAATGGATGAACAAAGAAGCAAAGAAGATGGGTCGAAAATTTGAAGCCAGATTATACAACTATGAGATAAATACAAAAAATTTTGGTGCATTTGAAATGTTTTCATTGATTGGAGAGCCAAAAGTAGCAAGAGAGATGACAACAAGAGCAAGTAAGCGGTTCAAGATCAAAGTTATTGAAGGCGGATATAAGACAAGAAAACTTTTGGTGAAGATAGCAAGAAATGAGTACGGAATGGTAAAAAGAGGCGATAGAATCATAGGTCAGATAGAATTTGAGTCATCAAGATTTGTCCACAATAACTGGCAAGTAACAAAAGAGGAAAGAAAATAATTTCAAATATGCAAATTTATTGGGATGCAATATGATGCACATATATTTTCTATATGTAATACATTTTGAGTCAGCCTAAACAGTAGTCCTTGCAAGAATCTGAGCAACTCGTACAGGTTCAGGTATTGAACCCTGTAATGTAAGTCCGTCAAGAAAGGGTATTACTTTGTCATACGTGCATCCTTCATTTCTTAAAAAAAGTTTATGCCCAGTATGAAGTGTAATTTCCATTCTCTTTCCAAGTTTGCCATACTGTTCTAATTTTTTTTCATAAGAATTTGGGAAATGGTGTCGTATTGCATCTTCAATTCCCTCAGACTCCCCATATGAAACAGCGATTATTGGAATTTTTGTTACTTCCCAGATTTTTTTTATGTCTATGATATTATACATCGAGATTATCAGGCCGGAAATAATGATGTAGCTAATGTCATCCCTATTTAGTCTAGAATACATGTCAAGTATTGCATCAGTTGCATCGTCTCCTTCTATAGTACACTTTCCAAATACAAATCCATCAATGATAAAATCACGTCTAATTACAACTCCTGCAAGTCTAGATGCATCATCACCAGGCTTGAAACTCTCTGCTATTGCAAGTCCTCTTAGACCCTTTTTTTCAAGATGTATGTGATGCATTTTGTTTTTTAGAAAATCTCATGTAAATTAAGCCTACAACTAGCATACAAATTCCAGTCAAAACAGACCATGAAGTTAATGCCGTAGTATCAAGATGAGTCATGTGGTATCATACAATATCAAATAGTTCTATTTTAGTGAATTTAAAATATAGTTAGAATTTTTGATATTTCAAAAAAATTGACGTTTATTTTGTTATTTTCCCACTACCTACGATACGAATGGATGTTGATTCAGGTTTTAGAATTACACAGATATCTCCTTTCTCATATGCGGCAGGTTTTCCAAGAGAGAGTTTCATTGGAGATAGTGAAGAAATTTTTGCAGGCCTAATTTGTAATCCAATATTAACAAGAAACATTTGGTTTTCAATCACCTTATCTTTGAAAAATTTATTTTGAATATAATCAATCTCGATTTCTTGAGAAACAAGTAATGTGTCTGGAAGAGATAGAATATCACCCCTTTGAATGTCATCTGGTGTAACACCTTTTGCTGCAAGCCCTACCCTAGCTGGGCAAACTGCTTCATCAACAGTATCATCATGCATCTGAATTGATTTTACCATAACATCTGAGCCTTTAGGAAAGAGTTTGAGATTGTCATATTGTTTTACTTTTCCCTGTGTCACTTTACCAAGTATTACAGTTCCCACACCCTTTACATCAAAACAATGATCAATTACGATCTTGCTTTTTCCATCTGTTGAGACAGGTTCTAGCAAATCAATTTCTTTTTTCAAATTGTCAGGTTCCACTATTTTGTAATTTTCTACTACCGTTCCTTTTACCATAGTAAGCAACGTGTTTCTATCCACATCAAACGTATGAGATAAGATTCCGTGTTTTTTTCCCAAAATATCTAGGGCGATAATTTGTTCACCGACAAATTTATCCAATTTTGAAATGTGAAATATGACGTATTCTCCCATGTTAATTGCTTGAAACAGTGGTTGAATCTTGTCTGGAAAGGAAGTAGGTATTGTCCAGGTTCGTAAAATGCCTGATTCTTTTTTATCATATATGGTTATATCGGTTGCAGTTCCTTTTTTTCCAAAATCCTTGGCAATAGATTCATCACCTAAAAGTGTAAAATTGATAGATTTCATTTTATTTACAAAAATTATGCTCTAGTAAAATATCTTGTGAAATTTATAGAAAATATTATTGGATAGCGGCCCAGCCACGTTGAATCAAGATTTGTACTGATGAAGAGTGAACACATGCAGGTGAGCTATCTTCTGCTTTTAGAACTAGACTAAAACCTGATTGACATTGGACAGATTTTGCAGCAACACCAGATTGGAATTGTTTTAACGGAGACATTGATTGAGTTGTAGACTTGGAAGTTGTAACAGTAGTTGATGGAGTTGACACGGTCATGTTTGTGCTAGTTTGAGGAGTTGTAGTGGCTGGCATTGTCATGGTTTGATTAGAAGATGGTGTTGTCATGTTTGTGCTAGTTTGAGTAGGAGTTGTAATAGATGGCATTGTCATGGTTTGATTAGAAGATGGTGTTGTCATGTTTGTGCTAGCTTGATTGGCAGTAGTTGATGAACCAGGAGTAAAATCAGGAGAATTACCATATGACGCATAAGACATTCCAACAGGAATAATCATAGCGCTTGCCAAGAACATGAAAACAATTGTAATTACAGAGATTTTCAACAATCTATCTTTTTCAAATCAATATTTAAGTTAAATGAAGAAATTCTCATCGTTTTGACTGTGAATATTTTTACACCAAATGAAATTGACGGTTTATCGAAATCCGTTAAGGATTACAGTCATCAATGCCTTTCCTCCAAATACTGCTCCAATGGATAGTCCTACGTTAGAGAGAATATTGAAAGCCATGAGACCTATTTGTTTACCTTCAAAAAGACTTGTGGTTTCCAAAGCAAATGAAGACATGGTTGTAAGTGAGCCACAAAATCCTACTGCGACCAATAATGCATATTTTTGATCAAGACTCCATTGTAGCGATAATATTGCAAAAAGACCAAGAATAAAACTGCCAATAATATTTACAATCAAGACATTTATCGGAAGAACTCCGTAAAGTAAAGGAGATTCAGTCATTTTATATCGCAGAAATGTTCCCAAGAGCCCTCCTGCTGCAATAAACACTATAAAGATAGGTTTCATTTTTGTATGATTAATTTCATCGGTTCAATATAACTGCAAACAAATAGACAGAGATTAGCAATACAATGAACGGTATTTTTCAAAGTTATGACGAGTCATTGAATTTCTCTACAAGAATCAGATCCACTTTATAATTCAAGTCTAGTCTGGGATTTACATTTAGTTTCCATGGAATAAAACTTGGTTTTCCAGTATGTTGTAAAAACTTGAATCCCATTTTGGTTAGTTTTGTTCTAAGGGATTTTTCGTCAAGTTTTATTTTAACAGAATTTTTTTCCCTCTCATAGTCATAAGGATCAGACAGAACAATAAATCTTGCAGATTGCTGATTTAAAATTTTTAAAAGATCTAAAGGTTCAATCAATTCTAGAACATTCAAGGCTACAACAAGTTCAAATTTTTTATCTCCAAACGGGGGTAAGAGAGAGTCGGCTAGGAAAAAATCAGAATTCCCAATTTTACGTTTCTTTGCTTCTACAAGTGCAAAAAAAGACTTGTCAATTCCAAAAACCCATCCATTATGTTTTGCTAAAATCTCTGATGTTATCCCTATAGAACAGCCATGTTCTATAACAAAATTACTTTTAGGCAGTTTTCTGATAGTATTTTTTATTTTTGATTCGAGTGATGAATTTTCACTATTTTTGTATATACCAACCCACCTCTTTTCCAAGTCTGTTGTATCATCACCAATTTTCTTAATTTGTTGAAGAGATTTTTTTATGATAGACTGTACAGTTTTGCTTTTTGCTTGTAGTAAAAGATATCCACCCAGTTTCATTCTGATAGAAAAATACAAAGATAGATCTTCTATCAAAATCGGAATTGAAGAAATTATAGGATATTCAGTCCTACATATTTTACAGGTTAAAACTCCCTCAACAATTTCATTTTTAGCCTCAAGTGTTTCCAGTTCCAGTTCGTTACCACACCGAACACATCGCAAATATCGTAAACTAGATCCGTACAATAAAATCTAGCAGACAATATCAGATTTAATCTATAACTATTGGCTACTCAAGTATCTTGTTCTCGTGAAATGTTCCAGAATTATACCAACAATATCTAAAGTAATCAAGGCACCATTCATGAAATAGTTGATCTTTGCTATAGAACATCTCACGCATATCAGCATCGCCATCAAGGGTTGGAAATAAAACGCATGCCTCTTTCTCGTTTAAGACAACAACAACTTTGACATTTTCTTTCATCTTTCTTTCAATTAGTCCCTTGTCAAGTAATTCCTTCATACCTAACTTGTTGAGCAACTCTTTTCTTCCTTTTGGAACAATTACATTATCTGAAAAGATGTAGTTTAGTGTGATACCGCGTTTTACTCTTGCAAGTAGAGGTTCAATCAAGTCCAAAGGCACCTCAGTAAAAATTTCATAGATGTATTCATCTGCATTTTTGTATATCAACTTCCATTGCTCCAACACTTTGACAAATCCTTTGATCTGTTGACCCCCTGCCAGAGCTCCAATTCTTTGTATGAATTTCATTGGAACGTCACCAAAGTCATGGTTTTCAAAGTATTTCCTATTTCTCGATAAAAATAACAATGATGGAACCTGAGTACACATGGTTTTTCCATAAGTTGTAAGATCATAGAATCCATCTTTATCTTTCACAATTAAACCCGCGTTAGAAAGTCGCTCAAAGTTTCGATGGACTTCTTGGACTGTGGCATGTAACTCCTTAGCCATATTAGAAATCTTGGATTTTTTTTCCAATAAATTAAAAATGATCTTTAGTCTCTGCTCACTTGCAAGTTCCAAAAAATCATTTGCAGCATTTTCGTAAATCGTGCCCATAATGTACATCATTCAAGTATTAATGTAAATCTTACTAGCTTTTGTAATATGATAAATGACAAATCATGAAAAATTTTAATCGTTTAAAATTCCAAAAAATTGGTAGACTAAAATACCAATAAACAATTTGTGTAAGTATGATTACAGTAGACTGTAAAGATGTATCTTCCTTAAAATCTCCTCTAGCTATATACACATCAGATCAGGTGGGAGCTGTGCCGTCACTAAAAAAGCATGAATTCATGCTTGTTAATTTAAATGATGAAGAAATTGATACTGCCAGAGTCATAAAAGCAATCAAGAGTTTTCTCAATTCTTTAGCTATTGAAAAACACTTTGCGGTAATACAGAAGAAAGATGTAATCTCTATTGTTCCAATAGATGACTACAAATTAGAAGGTCAGCCATCAAATCCAACAGACCAGTTTTTTTCATGCGTACATTGTGGACATGTAACTCAATTTGAGGCAGTTCACAACAATCACATGAAGATACATTATTTGTAAAATAAAAAATTTGAAAAGAGGTTTTGTGGTTTTATTGAGCCACTACTTCGTAAAATGTCGGCATTGGCATTCCTTCCATGAAGGAATGCCCCTTTGATTGAATCCGGGCATGTTCTGGAGTTTTATGCATTGTTTCAAACTTTTCTTTGGTTTCAAACTCTACCAAAATTATATTCTTACCATTGCGTGATTCAAGCAATCTTCTTCTTACAAAACCATCAAATTTTGAAAGTTCGGCATTGGATTCCTTGATCCAACTCTTAAATTCTGCTTCAGAACCTTTCTTTACCTGAATTTCTGCTGTAACTACAAACATGTAATGGAATGATATTAGTTTGAATAAGAATATTTCTAAGATTTCCATACATAGTAAATGAGATTACTTTCCACGCTAAACACAATGCGGATACTCAATAATCCTAAATAACGGAATAATTCGATCAAAAGTATGAATGAGAAGCTCTTAGCAGTTGGTGGCATTGCAGCAGCTATAATCATTATGGCTACACTAGTATTTCCATTTTGGAATTTGATTCCAAGCATGGTGACTGAAAAAGTCAAAGTGGTATACGTCGAAGCAGGCAAATGCACTGTTGAAACAAATGATGGATTTCTAATTCGTGGAATTCCTTGCAATGCCCAGATAGGCGACAACATAACTGCATCGTATGACGTTAAAGTAAAAGATAGAGAGCACAAAATCTAGTAAATTATAACAGTTTTAGATCCTTTGTAACTTTGTCAATCATTTCTTCAGGTGCAGGACCTATGGAAATACATGTTACAGTTCCAGGCTCAATCTGAGTATGTCCTGCATCGGTTACTTCAGACCAGGGCAAGTCGTGGGATATTGCATCTCTTTTCACTTTTTCAAGTTCCGATAAACTTTGTACCTTTACAACAACTTTTTGCTGACCGTATCTTTCCCATTGATCATACCATTCTCTTTTTGATTTTCTAACATGTTCGGCTCCCAATACACATGCGTGACCTACTTGAGCTGCAATCTTTCCAGTACCCATTCCAAGATCCTTTCTTACTACTATCACCTGTTTGATTACGCCCATGCTAGATTTCAAATAATATTAGGACATGTTAAACTTTTGAATTATTTTATAGTGATAAAAAATTTGTAAATACGATATAGATGAATTATCTTCTCGAATTGTTATATCCATAAATAACGGGTTTGTTCTATTACATACATGCCAGGTATGAAATGCGTATCATGCGGAATTGGATTCTTTTCAGCTACTGGATCAGACAAATGTTCCAAATGCTCAGGTAAAGGAGGCCAACATGAAGCCGCAGAAAGTCATGACTCTTGTGGTTGCGGTCATAGCCACTAACTCCATTTTTTCAATCAATTCAACATAATTTTATTTTCTTAAAGAAGATTGAATTAATAGTACAGATATTCACAAGAACAGATTATGGATTACGATGTAGTTGTAGCAGGTGGAAGTGTTGCAGGACTATTATGTGCACGAGAGATTGCAAGCAAAAACCACAAAGTCTTGGTCATAGAAGAAGATTATGAGATTGGAACTCCTGAGCATTGTGGAGGAGTTGTAAGCATACCTGCAATGGACGACTTGGGAATCATACCCATGAGAGCTACACTTGATAATAAAATTCGCTCAGCCATGATTGTATCCCCATCTGGAAAAAGTTTCACATTAGATGCAAGACCACAACAGGTCATAGTATTAGACAGACGTGAGTTTGACAAACAGATTGCCCATCAAGCTCAAGTCAATGGAGCGGAGATTAGAGTAAAATCATCATTGCAAGAGATAACAAAAGACGGAGTACGAACTTCAGACGGAGAGATAAAATGCAAAATAGTTGTGGATGCAAGAGGAGTGTCATCGTTAATTCACAAAGACCGAACTGGTACACTCCAGTCAGCCCAATACGAAGTTATTGCAGATTGGGTAGACAAAGAAAAAATCGAAGTTCACCTAGACCAAGAAAAATATCCGGGATTTTTTGCATGGGTTATACCTACAAGAAGAGATGAAGCAAAAATCGGCGTAGCCGGAAGAGGAATCAATCCTGCCATCGTAATAGAAGATTTCTTGAAGAAAAAAGGAAAACATTCGACAATTAGAAAAATATTTGCACCAATTTGGGTCAAAGGACCAATCAAGGAATTTGTTACAGGAAATGTAATTACAATAGGTGATGCTGCAGGACAGGCAAAGCCAACAACTGCAGGAGGCATTTATTCATCAGGACTAGGCGGCATTTTAGCAGGAAATTCAATTTCAAAATTTTTAGAGTCTAGGCAAGAATCTAGTTTACTAGAATACCAAAAACAATGGAATGAAAAATTCGGTAAAGAATTTGAACATATGCTCTTGGCACGTTCGTTACTTGAAAGATTAGATAACAAAACAATTGATTCCATGTTTGACACCATAACGCCAAAAATATTGGATGAGATCTCATCAGAGGGAAATTTTGATTTTCATACAACCTCTGTTGCAAAAATATTAGGTGTGAAAGGATCTGTCAAAGCAATTCAGGCAATTTTAGGAAATGAATTGAGAAGATTGTTAACATAGTAAGAAATGATAAGCAAGGTATAAATTCAGTTAAAATCGAGTTTTTAGCATGTCGTCAACTATTGCCTTGCCTGTGTGCAGTTCATGCCACAGACCAATCATGCCTAACGATAAGTGTGTAAAATTTAACTGTCCTAGTTGTGGCTCTTTGCTGCTTTGGAGATGTGAAAGCTGCAGAGAATCGGCAAGAGTTTACAAGTGCAATTCATGTACTTTTGAAGGACCTTAGAAAAAATGGCACGACTATCAATGCGAGCAAAGATCCTCCCAACTGGAACTGAGATTAATCTTGATGATGTTGCAAAGAAGATAGGATCTTCATTAAAAGAAGGAATAACACTTGCAAAATATACAAAAGAACCACTAGCTTTTGGTCTATACTATATTGTTGCAGAATTTGCTCTAGATGATAAGGAAGGACAGATGGATTCTCTTGAAAATACAATTCGCTCAATCGAAGGCGTTGGAGAATTTGAGGTGTTAGGTTTAAGCCGAACATCTGTTGATATGAAGTAGGTGCACTCTTGGTAAAAAAAGACGAACTGCTGCAAATGCGGGTCGGAGAAGCAAAACAGAGAGACGTTGGAAAAAGACGTGCAAGAATTGAACCAGAAGCAATGGAGTTTTTAAAAGTAGAAGCAGGCGACATGATTGAAATTATTGGCAAGAGATCAAGCTGTGCAATTGTCTGGCCTGCAGACGATGACAACAAGTCACCAGATGTAATTCGAATTGACGGTCAGACAAGAAAGAATGTAGGCATTGGAATAAACGATCTAGTAAATGTGAAAAAAATTGTTGCCAAGCCTGCAAAAACTGTAACACTAATGCCAGTAAACGGCAATGTAACTGTAGACAAGGAATTTACAGATTTTGTAAAAAACAGACTACGTGGACTGCCACTCTCAGAAGGTGATGAGATATCAGTCATGATTTTAGGAAATTCAATGGATTTTAAAATTCACAAGATTTCGCCAAAGGCTGTTGTAAAGATAGAGCGAAGCACTACAGTGACAATACTTACTGAGACAACGACTGATAAAAAAGTTCGAGTTACGTTTGAAGAAATAGGTGGTCTTAAGGCTCAGACAAAAAGAATGCGAGAGATTGTAGAACTACCTCTAAAACATCCTGAAATTTTTACAAGACTCAACATAGAACCGCATAGTGGCATACTGCTATACGGTCCACCAGGATGTGGTAAGACTTTGATTGCAAAGGTACTAGCCAGTGAATCAGAGGCAAATTTCTACTCAATTAACGGCCCAGAGATAATGAACAAGTATTATGGAGAGACAGAGGCAAGACTTCGAGATATTTTCAAAGAAGCAAAGGAGAATTCTCCAAGTGTAATATTTATTGATGAAATTGATGCCATTGCTCCAAAAAGAGAGGAAGCGTATGGAGACGTTGAAAAAAGAGTAGTGGCTCAGCTGTTAGCTTTGATGGACGGTCTAAATGACAGAGGAAATGTCATTGTTTTAGGAGCAACAAACAGACCAGAAAGTGTAGATCCAGCTTTGCGAAGACCTGGAAGATTTGACAGGGAAATTGAAATCTCTGTTCCAAATGCAGATGGTAGATTAGAGATATTACAAATTCATACTCGTGGCATGCCTTTGCAAGATGTTGATCTTAAAACACTTGCAGCAGAATTGCACGGATATACTGGTGCCGATATCAAATCACTTTGCAGAGAAGCTGCAATGAAAGCTGTTAGAACATTCTTGCCAGAGATTGAAAACGAGAGTGAAAAAGTATCTCCAGAGATTTTAATGAAGATGAAGATTACACTTCAGGACTTTTACGATGCGATGCACGAAATTGTACCAACTGCAATGCGTGAATTCTATGTAGAAAGTCCAAAAGTTTGGTGGAGAGAAGTTGGGGGACTAGATGATGCAAAACGAACTTTGGAAGATAATCTAATCATGGCAATTAAAGAACCTGCAAAATTCCAAAAGATGGGGATTAAACCGCCAAAGGGTGCACTATTGTATGGACCATCAGGATGCGGTAAGACATTACTTGCACGAGCTCTTGCAACTGAGAGTGGTGCAAACATGATTCTTGTTAGAGGACCAGAGATATTATCAAAGTGGGTTGGAGAATCAGAAAAAGCAATCAGAGAGATATTCAGAAAAGCAAAGACATCATCACCATGTATTATAATATTTGACGAGCTTGATTCTCTTGCTCGCTCCAAATCAAGTGAGGAAGGAGGGATAGGAGAGAGACTACTCAGTCAGCTTTTAACAGAGATGGAAGATGGAGGAGCTTCAAGAGTTATAGTATTGGGAATCTCAAACAGACCAGACCTTATTGATCCATCCTTGATAAGACCTGGCAGATTAGATTTGGTAATTTTTGTTCCACCGCCAGATGAGAAGGGAAGATTTGAGATAATCAAATTATTAACAAAACAGATGCCACTTTCTGGAGAGATAGATTTGAAAGAACTCGCGGTTGCAACCAAGGGATACAGCGGTGCAGATTTAGTTGCAGTGTGTAGAGAATCTGCAGTAAACGCAATGCGAAATAACAATCCAAAGATTACTAGCGGGGATTTCTCTACGGCATTGAAAAATGTCAAGCCATCTATTACAAAAGGAGTAGAAGAATGGTATTCAACGGTTAAAGATAATATGTCCTTTGCATTACCAAAACCAATGGACAAGGCATTTTACGGGTAGACATATGGCAATACCACTTCGAAATACAGTATTTGAGAAAATAAAAAATGCAGGATCTCTTACAGATTCAGAATTATCTAAAGCATTGATCAAAGCAGGAATATCAATTCCAGAAGACGAGTTTAACAAAATTCTGCTCAACTTGGAGATTTATGGCATGATAAAAGTAACATGGCTCACTAAAGATGAGCGTAGAATAGAGATAGCCATAAAAGAAGAAGATGAAGATGAGATTGAAAAACAGAACATGGAGAATCTAGAAAGAGAATATGAGTCTGGTTTTCCAGGCGCTGTACAAGAAGAACCAGAAATCGAAGAATCTTGATTATTTTATAACTGGAAAGTGAAATGCCGCATCAAGTGCAATTGCTACAAAGATTATTGTAAGATATGGAGCAGTTACCTTGTATGCCTTCCATGCAAAGTCTGAAGTCGGATTCTTGGTCAACTTGTAATGATACAAAAACATCAATCCGCCTGATACCAGGGCTACTGCCAAATAGACATAGCCTAATCCAAATGCAACAAGCATTACAGAATACGGTAGTAATATTGCAGTATTGAGTAAAATATACTTGGATGTCTTTTCCATTCCAATTAATACTGGCAACATTGGAACCTTGGCAGCTGTATACTCTTCTTTCATCTTCATTGCAAGACACCAAAAGTGAGACGGAGTCCAGACAAAGACTAGTGTTCCAACTAATGCCCCCAAAATATCCATAGAGCCTGTCGCTGCAGCCCATCCAGCCATTGATGCACAGCTTCCTGCAAATCCACCAATTACAATATTGGACCAGTTGTTTCTCTTAAGCCATACAGTATAGATGATAACATAGAAGAATATTCCAAGTGCGATAAAAAATGTTGAAACAGGGTTTAGCGTAAACCAAGCATATATCACAGATATGCAACTAACACCTAGTCCGTACAACAAGACATTTCTTGCAGACATTCTTCCAGAAGGAATAGGTCGTGTACTAGTCCTCTTCATCAATGGATCAATATCTTTGTCATAGAAATGATTCAATGCGCTAGAACCTGCAGAG
>JAGWGA010000018.1:34650-34918 GCA_028867675.1 Nitrososphaerota archaeon
TAATCAAATGAAGTAATGTGATATAGTTCAAAGGAGTGTGTGCGATCAGAATGTTTGCAGCATACATGGATGTAATTGCCGTTATAACAAGTAGAACGATAATTCGCGGTTTGGATATCTCTAATACTTCCTTTAAGCCCACGGATTTTAGCCAATTTGGAGGGAATTTAATTTCTTCGAAGATTATCCCGGCCCTTCAAAAGAATTAAGTATATCACCTTGAGATTTACCTCAAATGAGTGACTGGGACCTTATGATGCCAGGAATG
>JAGWGA010000190.1 GCA_028867675.1 Nitrososphaerota archaeon
GTACCGTATCAACATCTTCAGGAGTAGTTGCAGCAATTATCACCTGATCATATCTATTTTGTTTGTGTAACAGTTGATTTCCAGCATCGAGACTTACTATAATTGAACGATCTATCATAGTATTACCAGACGGTTTTAGTATTCCAGTAACTACAAAATTCTTTACTACGGTTACTTGTTTTCCAGCATCGGTATAGGTTGCAGTTGCCTTGATTGTTTGGCCAAGTACAACAAAAGCGCTATCGGCCCCAGGTGGATTCACTATTGTATCTCCTACTAGTGCAGCGGAGCGATCGCCTGGATTTACGGTAGAACCATCAACATATTCAAGATTTGGCAACTCTACAGTCAATTTTGACGGGTCAATTGCTGTAATGGACGCACGTTGAGTGTTTCCCTCTGAATTCATTTGTACTGAACCAGTATACTCCGGTATCACATCAGACACATTTGGAAGACTCTTGAGTTTTTGTATGATAACATCATTAATTATCAAAGAATTACTTGTAGAGGCAGCAAATGAGCTAAGTGAACGCT
>JAGWGA010000191.1 GCA_028867675.1 Nitrososphaerota archaeon
CATAGGATTGATAAATTTTGATAATTATAGTGTAACCTATCTCTTTTGTCACCTTGTTCTATTTAGAACATCATGAATGACGGACCATATTTTTTGCAGTCTCATTTACTCTTGCAAGATCATAACATGCAGGTATTACTGCCATAGTTTCACCACCTTCTGCAAGCTGATATCAATTTTTAATGCAAAATGTGCAGTAAGCTAATCAGAGTAGCTACAAACTCCTTTCCAAAATTTTATTTTAAGACTTTTTAGTAACTTCATACTCTGCTCGTATTCTTGCAAGTGTGGCCTTTACTGCTTCAAGCTCTCTTTTTGCGTCATCATATTTTGTGTTTATTGCTGCAACCATAGAACTTGCAGCTTTCATTATATTTTGATTCTCATTCCTGCCAACATTTGCTAATTCTGATTCTATGAAGGACAACTCGTTTTTAGCATATCTTATTTTCTCTTCTTTTTCATCATTTTTTGATTGCAGTATATTAAGTTCAGATTTTGCTGCCTGAACTTTGTTATTAGTTTCTGAAAGTTCTG
>JAGWGA010000192.1 GCA_028867675.1 Nitrososphaerota archaeon
TCGCTGCTGAATATTTTTCCATCTTGTTCAACTGGAGTATCTGAAACAACAGAGTTTCCAATATCAGCTTGGTTTACCCATCTTACAGTGTTATTTACGCCGATAGTTACCATTACAATATTTGGGCTGTAAGTTTTGTTGGAGTTTTGGTTTTCAGAGCCAGGCGGTATCAGTACAGTAGTATAGTTTGTTTCATTTTCGTTTGCATTAATACCATATAGAAATCCTCTTGTGGCAAGTTTTGAAATTGTTCCAGCCTTAAGACATAGGGGAGTTTTTTCAATTGAGATGGCAAGAAAGAAACCATCGTTGCATGTAATATTATCTAACGAAATTCCTGATTTGAATTGCTTTAATGGACTATCAATAATACTGTAAGTCTTTGCACCTGTTAGATCAAATCCACCTTCCTGTGCAAACAACAAATTAGAATTCCCAATAACAATCAGTATCATTCCCAATCCGATAATCATTGCAAGATGTATTGTTTTCATTTTTTACATGTACTGAACTATCATAATTTAAAAAAGTGATGT
>JAGWGA010000193.1 GCA_028867675.1 Nitrososphaerota archaeon
AGAAAGACTTTGTATGGGATCAAATAAAATCTGACGGAAGCAAAACATACCAAGGTAGATACAAAATAATCTCAAGTACGTCTTCTGACTCTGGAGATGTATTGCAAAAATCTGTTACAATAAATATTTTGAAATAGATTTTTTTTATAAAAATTATGAATAAACTGTTCTATCCAATCACATCTATTTTGATTTTGACCACTTTTTCATCCATTGTAAAAGATCGATCATGGACTTGACAAGTTCCTGACCTTTGTTAGTCAGTTTGTATTCTACACGAGGAGGAATTTCATTGTATGACAATCTTTCTAGAACTCCGCTTTTTTCTAGTTCTTTTAATCTGATGGCAAGTGTCTTGCTACTAATTCCCTTCAAAGTTTGCTTGAATTGTTTGTATCTTACAGGCTCTGTTGTGCAACACAAGGGAATGAGAATCTCAAGGGTGCCTCTTTTGGTAATTATTTTTCTCAATCTTGATGTTTCAAACATTAGGGAAGAAGCATCATATCCTTCAAAACTGCAACTGTCCTTAACTA
>JAGWGA010000194.1 GCA_028867675.1 Nitrososphaerota archaeon
GCTGAGATAACTCCTATTGTTTCAGTCGATGGCAAGAGCGTAGGAAATGGTAAAGCTGGAAAACTAACACAGAAAATACAGAGCACGTATTCAGAAATAGTAATGGGAAGAAACAAAAAGCATTCCAGCTGGATAACACCGGTGTATTAAAATGAAAATTGTACAAATCGGTGTTGGAGGATTTGGCAAGAACCATACAAGAATTCTTTCCCAACTAGGGGTTCTTTCAGCAGTATGTGATGCAGATTCATCAAAAGCCAAGGAATTTGGAACAAAATATTCAGTTAATCATTATTCAAGCGTTGATTCTCTTTTAGGATCAGAACAATTTGATGCCGCCTTTGTTTGTACCCCCACCTCAACTCATTTTGAAATTGCCAAGACGTTACTACAAAAGAAGAAAAATGTATTTGTGGAAAAACCCATGACATACCTCTCACGTGAGGGCGAAGAACTGCTAGAGTTGGCACAGAAGAACAAGGTAACCCTGACATCAGGATACATTGAGAGATTCAATCCCGCAGTATCTCTTGTAA
>JAGWGA010000195.1 GCA_028867675.1 Nitrososphaerota archaeon
ATTGGGCCGACTCAAAAACCCAAGTCAGTTAATACATTTGTAGAGAAAACCAACTCTCTCTCAGAATCTGTTGTTCCGGTGAATCTTTACTCAAAATCCGTTGGAAATACAATGTATTATCCAAGACAACTTGATGGTCTACTTAGAGTAAACCCAGGTGATGAGAATTCTGTCAGTGTCAAGGTGAGCTCACAGGATGGCACATGCATCATTGGTCCTGACCCTGGATGTAAAGTTACCCAGTCGACAGTTCATTCCGGATCACTCTATCAAACAGTCACAGTGGGTGGCATGGATTACCTTGTTGGCTATTCTGGAACAGGGGTAAGACTAGCACAATTTAGCATAATGCCTGCACATGCTGGTGATACAATCCCTGATGGGCAGTGGGGCGTCGAAGTGATCAAAAAAGACCAGGTGACAAGATTCTATTACCAAGTCACTTATGCTAGCAAATAATTTTTCCAAATCTCAAACAATTTATTGTTGATACCTCTGTCTTGGTATGATGCAGATTCAAGTGTTGATGTTTGA
>JAGWGA010000196.1 GCA_028867675.1 Nitrososphaerota archaeon
GTATTATTCTGTTAATGTATGGATCCTCGATGGTTACCCATTCTTTATCTTCTACCTGGCTTTGTTGAACTGATATTATGTGTTGTAGTAACTGCATTTCCATTCCTTTTGCTCCATCACCAAAGCATTCTCTGAGGATCAGGTCTAGTTTTGGGAAATCGTTTGATACCTGAATCAAATTTGTTCCAAATTTCTCAAACACTCTGTTTTCAATTTTATCTAGTGTGCTCTGGCCAAGATTTTTCTTTATTATGTGTACTAGGGATTTCCCTATGAGGGAGTCAAATCCGGGCATGCCTTATCTGCAGATAATTTATTAAAATTAACTTGCATGTAATTTTTCTATATGACATGCATTGAGGCCGTTATTGTAGTTAGTATGGGCTCAGAATGCCTAAAACTCCTTGACTAGATACATTTACAGACATGAAATTGGTCTTGGATGATGTAGAACTAGTTGTAATGCTGAATCCTAGTATATTGACAACTAGTGGAAAAATTATGCTAATCTTTGATCTGTTTGTCTGATCTTA
>JAGWGA010000197.1 GCA_028867675.1 Nitrososphaerota archaeon
TTTGGTGCAGTAGTATCTACTACATCAATTACTTGAGTACCGTTTGAAGTATTACCAGAAACATCTTTTGCAATCCACAATATAGTAGTCTTTCCTAATGGGAATGTCTTTGATGCGTTGTTAGTTATGGTAACCGGTTGAATGTCAGTTGCAGTAGCATTACCTATTGAAACTGTATTATCAGTAAGTGATGTTGCTTCAAAAGTGATATTTGCTGGGACTGATAACTTTGGTGGGATTGTATTCTTGACCAAAACAGTTTGAGTGCCATTCGATGTATTACCAGAGGCATCTTTTGCAGTCCATGTTACTGTAGTCAATCCAATTGAAAATTGATTTGGTGCATTGTTGGTGACAGTAACTGGCTGTACATCAGTAACAATTGGCTTTCCTAATGGTATTGTGTCATTGTTAATAGAGGTAGCTTCAAAAGTGATATTTGCTGGGACTGTAAGTTTTGGTGCAGTAGTATCTACTACATCAATTACTTGAGTACCGTTTGAAGTATTACCAGAAACATCTTTTGCAATCCA
>JAGWGA010000198.1 GCA_028867675.1 Nitrososphaerota archaeon
TCAGAAAAGCCTGTCACTATGATATCTTTGAAGTCACATACAGTGCATTTGACTGTAATAATGCTGCCGTGGAGCTCGTAAACTTTGGTGCTTCCATCTCTCTGATGCATACCATCAATGTTTTGCGTCAACACATGAACGGGCCTGTATTTTTCAAGCTCTGCCATGGCAAGATGACCGGGATTTGGTTTTGCAGCAAGAATGTTTGCTCTTCTTTCTTCATACCATTCCCAGACAAGCTTTGGGTTTTCATAAAATGCATCTATTGTAGCAAGTTTCATTGCGTCATATTTTCTCCAAAAGCCATCCTTTCCCCTAAATGTTGGAATGCCACTTTCCTGAGAAATTCCTGCTCCAGTGACAAAGACTATTTTTTCTGCTTGACGTAGTCTATCGGCAACTGGTCCAAACATGTCACTTGATGTTTATCTCTAAAAGATCCTTTGCGGCAATTACGGAATCATGCACTGTCTTTGCCTCTTCTATTAACTCATCTGCATTTTCATATCTTGCCGAAAAATGTGTTAAAATAA
>JAGWGA010000199.1:0-263 GCA_028867675.1 Nitrososphaerota archaeon
GTTCGAAGATTTGCCCTGTTGAACATCTCTTTGAGCTCTGTATCGTCTGGAACGCGTTCGTTTACAAGCGAAGGCGTCGAGTCTACGTTTGCTATTCTTATCTTTCGCTTTACCTCAATGTCAAAGTGATGCAGCCACGATTTTACCGCAGTTACTATGGCCTTGATGTATTGAGGTGCAGAGTGTTGCTTTTCCATTGTCGTTATACTGTCTTCGATTAGGTTAGCAACTGCACGCGAGTCCCTTTGACCCAGCTCGACTAG
>JAGWGA010000199.1:273-531 GCA_028867675.1 Nitrososphaerota archaeon
AGTTCCATGGGCGTTATCTTGTTGTTCTCGCAGAATCGGCTCAGCTTTCGTAGCCTGACGTCTGCTGTTACAAGACTGCTCCTTGACAGGTTGTCGTACCATCTCTTGATGTCTTTGTTTGAAAGAAGGCTGTCTTTCTTGGTAGGTTTTGTTCGTTTCTGTTTTGCAGATGTTGTTAGTTCTGTACTGTATGTCATGTTTTTTCCAACATCAGACCGCAGGGCTTTGCCGCAGTCCTCATCTGTGAGAGCAATCGGG
>JAGWGA010000019.1 GCA_028867675.1 Nitrososphaerota archaeon
TCAAGAGGGGCAGGGGTGAATTGAGACATAGCGAATCTGTAATAGTATAATAATATACTATTGTTAAAATATCTGAGTGTTATAGGTATAACATGCAACGAGCCACAAAGAAAGCCAAAGTAGAAGACGACCTGACGCCAGAAGAGATAGCAGACGTAAAAGAATTCTACAAGGCAAAAGCAGAGGGCAAAACAAAGGTAAGTACTTTAAAGGAATTACTCAAAGAATTAGATAGTTAGTTTGTGGCAATTTCAATATTACAAAGAATTTATCAAACAATACAAGAAACTAGGTTCTCAAAGACAACAAAGAGTAAAGAAAGCACTAGCAGATTTAGAAGACTGCAATACCGATCCAAAAACAAAAGGAGTATTCAAGTCATCTATGAAAGTATATGCATATGAATTAGGACAGAACGATAGGATAATTTATGATATAGATTATCAAAACCAAAGAATAATGTTGCTTCGTGTAGGCGACCATAAAATGACTTACGGCAAGGATTAACTAATTTTTGTAAGTATCATATTTGCAAAGTTTATTGCTTCGTCATCCAAGTTATACAGGTTACCAATACCGCTTATGAAAATAGTATAGTTATTTTTGTTACAAAATACACCATTTCTCTCTTCCAATCCAAAATCCTCTTTTATGCCATGACATTCATTTGGTAAACCTGTTAGTGTTGAGAACCCAACTTTTGTTTGAGACTGTGCATTAGAGAAAAAACCATCTGTCCTTTGTTTTGCTTCATCGTTAGAGCCAAATCTATAGATCGAAACATCTATGACACCACTTCCCATATCTTGACTTTTTACGTACTCCCTTTGATAAGCGTCTACTGTTTCATTACCATTATTATATGACATATCCTTCTCTTTGCTCATACTCCAAGTAAGACCATCATTGTATGTCGGAAATAATTGCACCAAGTCAGATTGACTTGGGTTTTGTGGTTGTGATATGGTGTTTGATTGTGATTGTCCAGATGCTTGATTAGGCAGTTTATTGAGAATTATTTGAGCCAATTTAGTCATGTCTTGTTTTACTTGGTCACCATTATCATAAGCAAAGGGATTTTCCAAGATGGCATATTCGTCTTTTTGACAGAAAAACATAGTAGATAATTGTCCATTGGTGCTCCCCATATGCATATCAGTTATCCAACAATAGCCTTTGATAGAATCATCAGGTGTTATGGCTATTGCACCCATCTGCATATTCATGGATACAGCATGATTGACCGTCTGTTGAGATTTATCGCTTGACTCGTATTTGGCAATTTCTACATGAATTTTTTTATTGTCATAATTGTTTGTATATGATTGATACCAATCTTCTAACCATTCGCCACCTTGTTCTGTTGACAAGGTTAAGTTTCCAATTATCCATCCATCGCCCAATTCTGTTTGTTGAGGAAATAGTGCCTGTGTAGAATTAACTGGTTGGATTATTGTTTTTGTTATTGGTTGAGTTGTTATTTGTGTAGTTTTGTGGATGAGAATAATTCCGTTTTGAGCCAAATATTCTACTCCTTTTAAGAAATCTGAATCTCCAATTGTTCCTTCTGACCACCACTTTGCATTATTTTTAATCCAAGAAGGAATCTGAGAATTAGACGAAGTTACATTAACAGGTGGTACTGTTATTATTTTATTTTGAGCCAAATATTCTACTCCTTTTAAGAAATCTGAATCTCCAATTGTTCCTTCTGACCACCACTTTGCATTATTTTTAATCCAAGAAGGAATGTTCGTTGTAGCAGAAAACGGTTGTTTAATTTTTGTGATATTAGTATAAGTTAGATTTGGTTTGGTGAAATTCAATGGAATTTTATGTTCTGTTAATGACATATGGACAGGAATTTGTTTTACCGTAAATGATATTTTACCAAAAATTGTACTTGCATAAGAAACAAACACAGTGTAGTCTCCCTTTTGTGAATTAGAATCTACATAATATGTCGTAGCATAATTCCCGTTGGAATCAGCTGAAATCTCCGAACCTTTCATACTACCATCTGGCAAGACAAAACCGATAGTTACCTTAGTATCAGCAGGATTGAAATTAGCAATAGTACCGTTAAGTTTTACAGTAGTACCATTAATGTATGACACATCATACTCATTTCTATCTGCTTGAAGTATCCCTAGTTGAGAAGAACTTTTACTTTCTACAGAAGTATCACCAAATGCAGAAAAAGATATTATTTTATCCGTTGAGATAAATATGATGTTTATTATTACGAAAATAATTATGATAGATGATAACCTAATTTTCAATTGTCTCAAACACTGTTAATTTTGAATTAGATAAGTATATCAATTTAGATGTTAATGCACTGGATTTCTCAAAGAATTATAATTGTCGTACCTGACCCAATAATAAAATTTAAATCAATATCTACTATGGTTTTGCATGCAAGACACAAAATTCTTTTGTAGAACATGTGGTCATCCTAGCACAGACCATAAAAACAGCAAATGCAATCATGTATTAGCGATATTTGGAAGACAGTGTCCGTGCGAACACTACACAGAAATTTCTATTTCAGATAATAAAAGACTATACGAAGAATTCAAAGAGGCTTTACATGCATACCGACAATTCAGTGAATCTTGTAAAGGTTCAGACGGAATTTATCGAGTTACAGATTTCAAACAAGCCGTATTAATACATGAAAGACAAGATTATCTCTGGCGTGAATTAAACAAGCATTAGTTAACTTAAAGAACAAGATTGTGGAATATCGTACTATCGGCAGAATAGTAAGCCGATGAGGTAACCGAAATGGAAATAGAACGAAGTCTAACATGGTGTAGTATCTGCGGAAGAATATCCGCAACGATACCAGTACAGAACAGATACAGGTGTCCCCACTGCAATGGGTGGAATAGGTTCTTTCTACATGTGAGAGCCTACCGACACATCTATCCGAAGAAGAAGGCGTTGTATAACGCACTTCGCAAGTAAGTTACTCTCCGTGTGTGGGTCGAATAAAGAGTACGCCCACACTCACCCTTTAACCAAAAAAATTCCTTACGTCCCAAATTGCCTTACGAATTATCTTTTTACAATCAAGGCAACGCCAGAACTCCCATATTACATTACCAGACCTTCTTCGATAGTAGACAAGTCTCTTATGCTTGCAGGATCGTGGGTCTATTTTCTTTTCAAATTCTTTAATTTTTCTCGTTCAATCACCTTTAGTTTTTCATTCACATCTTCATCATTATCATAAGTGCCATCAATCAATCCAAGTAAGAAATTTAGTATCTCGTCTATCATTTTCTCGACCTGTTTTTCTTAAACGCAATCCATATCAGACCTTCTAGGAATGTTATAAGACTGACACTTTCCCACGTAGTAGAAAGTAGCAAATAATCAACAATTTCAGCGATGCTAATTTCACCAATCAGATATAGCGTCATCGCCACTAGACCAAAGAAAAGAAAAAATGCACTTGCCAAAAGACCAACTTGTAGTAACACAAGTGCATACTTGATTCGTCTGTTTTTCTGTCGCATTTCATAATGATTTCTGCTTCTCCCTGTGCATTTTTGCAAAGTCTATTATCTTCTCTGAGACCTTTGCAACCGATGGTGTCCTGTTGTTGATGCGCAGTGCGTTGTCGTATATCTCGCTCATAAAGAGAGTGCCAACGTCATAATCCACCCTTGCGGTATACTGACGCTCATACTTTTTGAGTGTGTCACCTACAAAGCCAGTCCAGACTTCCATAGAGATTATGTGGTTCTCTTCTCGGAGAAATACCGAGATGGTTTTTTCCTCGCCTTCTGCGATCTTCTCGCTCTGTATGGTTGATACCGTTGTCCTTTCCTTGTCCTGCCTCACAAACAAGTCGTAAGACCTTTTCTTGTCTTCTGTCTCATAACTTCTGTATAGTCTCCTATACCTTTCCTCAATCTGCGGTGTTTCATTTTCCATTTCATCACAATATTATTTAGTAATGCAAATAACTAAAAACCCAACTACAAACATCTTTTACACAGATAAATTTATTCAGTGAAGTATTTTCTTTTTAGTCGTCCTTTTCTAAATGCCATAATCCACGGCGCAGTAAAAATCCACGCCAGTCCTAACATCACCCCCCAAGCCTTAACAGCATCTACTCTAATTAGACCCGACAGAATCACAATAAAAATAGCAGGTAAAATGATTATCCCAACATACTTGAGAAATACCAACAGCCATTTCCACAGCCTAAATTTCTTCCAGTCAATCCCATATTCTTTCGAACTTGCATGCTTGACACTTTCCCAACGCACCACAACTGCACCAAGTCCAGAAAAATAAAATCCCAGAATTTCCAGTACTTTAACATACAGTGGAAATTTTGTGTGTCTCATTTCATGCCATGCTTTAGTCTGCTCCTCTGTCCATCCTTCCTTTACTTCACGATAACCAAGTTTGTAATGAAGCAATCCTGGGGTAAGGTATATCGCAACTGCCAAAAGTATCCATCCAGATACAACGTAATTATTGTTCCCAAATGCCCAGAAACTATTCCTTTTATGCCAAAAAACAAATAGACCAGTTCTGGGATAACACCGATAATCAAAAACACAACCGCAATAATCCAGAGCGGATTCCTGAAAAAATGCCAGATGTCGTTAATAATCAGTACATGGAAAAATTTGTTCCAATCTACGCTTACCATTTTTTTAGAACCTCTTTAATTTCTGGAATCAAGCAGACTTTTGCCTTTCCAGAATTAACGCATGGTAGATACTCGTATCTTGTTTTTTGTTCTTCATTAGGAACTACAATTAGAACTGGTTTGTCATAATTTGATACTCGTAAATCAAATTCTCCAAGAGACTTTTTACTTCCTGTCTCGCACTCTACAATCTTGTAGTCTGGGTTACCAGATGCTTGAGCTTCCTTTCTACGTTCTAGTTCTCCCACTCTGTTCTCTCCCTTGCCTTTTATCTCCTCCTCGATCACAAAATCAGGCTCAGCTACTCCATGCCTTGCCTTGTTGATAATTCTCCATCCTGCCTTGATAATTTCCTTCTCTGTTTCTTCCATCATCAAATCATGCGATGATTCGCCATTAGACAGATAGTAGTATGTTACATCTTTGTTGCGAAGCCTTATCTGAATTTCTTTTACCATGCCTGCTCTTGCCAACTCTCTCAAAGGCTGACGAATGTTTACAGCCTCTTTGGAATTCAATCCAATACGTTTAGCAATTTCATATCCATACAAACAATTTTTTTCAAGCACATTTACAATTTTCATCTTTAGATCATCACGCCCTATCTTGTCGGCTACAACCTGCTCTTCACCCTTCCACACATTATTTCCATCACTGACAAAATCAGTATGCGAAACATTCTCTGTTTCATGATTTTGTTTCTCTTCTACCTTTAGCGTTCTTGCTTTCTCCTTTAGCCTCTCCAATTTTTCAATATTTAATATCCAATATGGTAAGAGATTATCTCCATGCTGATATCTCAAATCTGTATAACAAAAATCCTCTAATTGTCTGACTCCATCTCTGACAAACGCACCATAACCACTCTCGATTGCTTTCAAATCCTTATCGTTTGTATTTCTAAAACAGTAATGAGAACCAAAATGTCCACGATAATCTTCGTCAAGATGTGTATAGTTTTGGGTAATTATGATAAGATGGATGTAGTAAGCACCCTGTAGCAACATTGTACCTATGACAGATCGCTGTTGTCTGCTTGCAAGAACGTGCCATGCCTCATCAATTATTATGTAGAGTTTGTCTTTATTTTGCTCCTCTTCCTCAATTCTGTTTATTTGCCTCAAAAATAATTCTGCAACAAATGTTTTGATTTCATCGTCTGGCAAATTTCCTAAATCCAGTACGATGTTTCCTTGTCTAAAATCAATACTGCCGTGCTTTGCACCCTCAATCTGTAGTTTCTTGACTTTAGATTTTACAATATTTGTAATGTTGGCATCCCACTGCCCGCTTCTTGAAACCCTGTCAAGTGCCTTGAAAAAATCCTCAAAGTTCTTGGGTTTTAGATCCATTACCTCATAGACTTTTGACAAAATCGTGTCTATCATAAGCCCACGACTTGATAAATCGCTAAAGTAGGCACAACGAAATGCCTCACAAAAACTTCGTCCGTCAGCGAACAGGTTTGGAAAATATTGAGATACGTCTATCCAGTGATAACCAATATCAAAGTCCCTGTTATCATTCTGGAATTTTTTAAAAGATAAAACAATTTTGTGGTATGGAAGTTTTAGACAAAAATATTCTCCAAGTGATGTTTTTCCGCCTCTGGCAACCCCGTTAATGAGTATGTTCTTATTTGGTTTCTCTTGTGTTGCTTCAATAATGTTATAGCCTTTTGGATTATGAGGCTCTGCTATTACCTGTAAAAAATTATGCAAGCCTCTGTTTTCGATACGTCTTACAACACCTGTAAGATAGTTATCAGACTCTTCTCTATCCTTCCAGAATTTCCAGCCCACCATACTACCACCGATTGCCACAGCAACAAGCCAGTAATGCAGGTAAACTAACAAAACTAGTGCCGAAATGATAGCAAGCCATTTGGCGTAATGTATGTCTCTTGGTATGTGTCTGATTAAATCCCCGTTTGTTTACCATATGTATAGAAAAATACTTAAAATGATAGGTCATAGGTCTGACTCCATTAAATAATTCAATTCATAAAAGTTTGATGCTAAAATAAAAAAACTTGGGACGGCAAATAAAAAATTCATGCCGTCATCATCTTTCTCAAAAGGCTTATTGCACACTGATAGCGATCCATGTCGCTATGCCCTTCTCCGTTCTTACCTCGGATGACTTTTCCGCAATTCATGCAAGTATTAGGAATTTGCATGTCCAGCCTCTCCCTCTGTGGTTTTATTTTTCCACAGACTGACTCGGTATCTTTTGTCTTCCATCTCAAGCCATCCAACATACATAGGGCGTTCGCCTTTCTTTTTGTCGGAATGTGTTTCAGTACTCATACATATCATACGGCATAAAACTTAATAATTATTTAGTTTCATTTTAGTTTCATATGAGTTTTGACCTAAATTGTGAAGGTTGTAAAAAAATACTAGACTTTATCCGTCAATATCCAGATGGGAAAGGATTCAATGAAATAGTGAATCATTTTGAACAGAAAAAAATCATGGTTAGGTCTACCGTTGACAGACATCTTAAGGAATTAGATGAATTTGGCTTTCTGCATATCGAGAAAAAAAATACCCAAAGAGGCAAACCCACAATATACAAAGCAAGAACAATTCCTCTAAAAAAAATAGTTTTACAGCCTACATATAATATTAAAAAAATAATTAGAGAATTTCATGTTTCAAATTCATCAGTATATCACAAATCAACTAGGGAATTAGAGAACATAAGTGAACAACCACAGGAATATTATGTAATGTATATCGAAGGAGATACTAACAAAACTTGGGATGAACTTCACGCTAAGATATATGAAAATCGAGATGGTAAAAGATCAGAAATCTTGCCAGAATTATTAAAAAACCAACCACAAATCAAAAGATTTCGAATTAAATTCTCAGAACCACTTTACCAAAACCAAAGTACAGAAATTCACTTTGAATACAAGTGGGACGAACCAAAAAAATCAAGACCATTTGATACTGCATACTACAAACCTAATCAGCTTGTATTTAGGATACATTTTGAAGACAAAAAAGAACACAAAGCCAAACTCTATGAAATAGACCCATTAACTAATGAATCTGACTTGTCAAACGTCCCTCCTGTATATGATAAACGAAATAACACAATAGAATGGAATTGTGAAGAAGCAATCAAATCAAGACATTATAGAGTTGACTGGGACGAAGCAACTGAACGCAGTTCTTAACTCTCTTTCTTCTGAATTAACTCATACAAATTTGCAATCTGTGCTTTCATATAGTCAACTTCCTTCTGTTTTTCTTCTAGTTCCGTAATTTTTTTATCTCTTTTTTCTATCTCATATTTCTCTGTGTATATTGCCAAATATGGAAACGCTTTCTTGAAGTCCTCATAAAGAATTTCATGCAATCTATCTTCTGTGAAACTATCGTATTTTTCATCAACATTAAGAGCATGTCCCATGAGTCTTTTTTTATTCGTAGAGTCTAGTTTCGCTTCGCTCAGTCCCGTTTTAAAGAAACGTCTGAAACTATGACTCATTACAACTGAATAGCGTCTTTGTCCCTCAACAATCACGATATTTTTCTTTCTTCTATAAGTCTCTACTAGATTTCTAACTGCCTGTTTTATTGCTAACTTGCTTGCAGGTTTAGAAATTATCCGATCATCTTTCAATTTAACATAACTAACAAAAAGTGGTCTTGTATCATCCAACTTACCCTCTTTACTTCTTCTCTCTTCCAAATAATCATCAATCGCTTTTGCACCATCAGGGGCTACAAATGTAGTATATCGACTCTTAGATGAGGTTGCATATACAACTAACTTTTTACAATCATCTTTAAAATCTGAAACGTCTTTTATCCTAATCTCACTTAATGCACCAAGCCTTACCCCCGAATTTGCCATAGTAAGTAAACAAGCTTTTAGTCTCTTGTCTGTCGTAAGTCCTACCAAATCCTTAATCTCATGCGCTTGCCATGTACCAGTGCCTTCAGGTGTCTTTTCCTCTGGAATACCCCGCCTAAACCGCTTTAGTGATATACCATCCCTGTCAAATGTTGTTAAAACATTCTGGACACTTGCAAGAAAACTCTTATGATAAGATACGGACTTGCCAGAAATATTACTTAGATATGCACCTATCCACTTCTTGACCTGCTCCGAAGTAGCGTGCCTAAAATCATCAACGGCTAGGTGGTTATATGCCATAAACTGATAAAAATGCCAGATGTAGTTTTTCTTAGTTTCAACTGACTTGGTAACAATCAGTTCTCCTAATTCTTTCTGAATGTTTAGAGGCACTACCCGTTTTGTCATGCCATCATATTCTTTTTGTTTAAGATATATTTTCCCACCTTTTGACAAAAGTTTAATATAAAACACTTAGACCTTCGGATCCAGTTATGATACAAAAAATAACACAGATCTCATCATTGCGATCTGAAAATAAGGAGAGATCCTTTTGAATCCAGTAGCCAAAATTTTTGAAGAAACATTTGCAACAGATCACAAAGTAATTACCGAAGATCTGTCCAAAGGAGTACTAAAAAAATATGGTATCAAAGTTCCAGGCTATGCACTTGTAAAAAGTGCAAATGAAGCTGCAAAAGCTGCCAAAAAGCTAGGTTTTCCACTTGTAATGAAAGTAGTCTCACCACAGATTCTTCACAAAAGTGATGTCGGTGGAGTAAAGGTTGGACTACAAAATGAGAAAGATGTCAAAAAGGCATTTTTAGAAATGTATCCAAGACTCTCAAAGAAAAAGGGAGTAAATGTTAAAGGAATTTTACTTGAAAAAATGGTCCCACAGGGAGTTGAATTAATCATTGGACTCCAAAACGACCCACAGTTTGGACCAGTAATAATGGTTGGACTTGGAGGTGTCTTGACGGAAATATTCAAGGATGTTGCATTTAGAATGCTGCCAATTACAATTGATGATGCAAAATCAATGCTTACAGAATTGAAGGGCTCTAAAATTTTGTCAGGATATAGAGGTACAAAACCAATTGATATCAACATGCTTGCAAAGGCAATTGTTCAAATTGGAAAGATTGGTGTAGACAATGCAAACTACTTTGACAGTATTGACTTCAATCCAATTGTAGTCTATCCAAAATCCTACTATGTAGTTGATGCAAAGATAATTCTTAGAAAAGAGATCAAAAAAGATGCAATTTCTACAGCAAAACCAAACATCGAATTTATGGAGACATTCTTTACGCCACAATCAGTTGCACTAGTTGGTGCATCTGCAACTCCAGGTAAAGTAGGAAATTCCGTCCTTGACAGTATTGCAAAGCACGATTACAAGGGCAAGGTATACCCAATCAATCCAAAAGCCGAAGAGATTTTGGGAATAAAGTGTTATCCATCAATTGAAGCAATTCCAGATAAAGTTGATCTAGTTGTAGTATGTGTTGACCTATCAGTTACACCACCAGTTCTAGAAGCTTGTGCCAAGAAAGGAATCCACAATGTGGTCATAGTATCTGGAGGCGGAAAAGAACTTGGAGGCGAAAGAGCAGACTTTGAATCACAAATCAAGAGCCTCTCAGAGCAGCACAAGATTCGAATCATCGGTCCAAACTGTATTGGAATGTTCAATGCAGCAAATAGACTAGACTGTGCATTCCAAGGCCAAGAGAGAATGGTTCGTGCAAGACTTGGACCAGTCGCGTTACTATCACAAAGTGGTACAATGGGAATTAGTTTTCTTGAGACTGCAGATTCATTTGGATTATCAAAGATGGTATCATATGGAAACAGATCAGATGTAGATGAAGCAGACATGATCTGGTATTTAGCAAATGATCCTCAAACCAAAGTAATTGCATTATACGTAGAAGGATTTGGTGATGGAAGAAAATTCATCGAGACTGCTAAACGGGTAATGAAAGAAAAACAAAAACCAGTTCTAATCTGGAAGAGTGGAAGAACTACACTTGGTGCAAAACAAGCGGCCTCACACACGGGTTCACTTGGAGGTTCAAACGCAATCATCCAAGGAGCATTCAAACAAGCAGGAATCGTATCAGTAGAAAGCTATCAAGAACTTGCAGCAGCTGCAAAAGCATTAGCATGGCAGCCAGCTGCAAAAGGTCCAAGAGTTGCTCTAGTTAGTAACGGTGCAGGTCCAATGATTGGTGCAATAGACCAGTTTGAAAAATACGGATTAGAACTTGGCAAAGTAACAGAGGCAACACTCAAGGAAATGAAGGCACATTATCCTCCAACATATGTCATAGGAAATGGAAACCCAGCAGATGTAACTGGAGGGGCAAATGCCGACGATTACAGATATTCAATACAAAAGTTCATGGATGATCCAAACATCGACATTGTAATGCCATGGTTTGTCTTCCAAGATGATCCACTTGAAGAGACAATCATTGATTATCTCGGGGAGTTTTCAAAGCAAGGCAAGAAACCATTGCTTGTTGGTGGAAATGGTGGTCCTTACACAGCCAAAGTTTCTGGACTAATTGAAAAGCACAATGTTCCAGTATTTGACGACCTCCGAGACTGGGTAGCAGCTGCATCGGCATTGCACCAGTGGGGAAAACAAAAACCAAGGGGAACATAAGAGATGTCTCTAGTTCTAGTCTCAAAATCTGATGGAATATGCACAGTCAAGGTAAACAGACCAGACAAGCTAAATGCAATGAATACGGATGTTGCAAAAGAGATCATCCAAGTATTCAAAGAAATTGAGACTGATGATTCTGTAAAAGTTGTAATTTTAACAGGAGAAGGAGACAAGGCATTTTCTGCAGGTGCAGACATTGCATACATGTCAACTATAACACCAATTGAATCAGAAACCTATGCAAAGCTTGGTCATCTTGTAACTTCAACAGTAGAAAACTGTAGCAAGCCAACAATTGCAGCAATCAACGGATTTGCGTTGGGTGGAGGATGTGAGCTTGCACTTGCATGTGATATCAGAGTAGCTTCAGATACTGCAAGAATAGGACAACCTGAAGTAACAATTGGAGTATGTCCAGGATGGGGTGGAACTCAGAGATTGCAGAGAATAATTGGAATATCTCAGGCAAAAGATTTGATCTTTACTGGAAGAATGGTAAAAGCAGACGAAGCAAAAGAAATGGGACTAGTAAACAAAGTAGTCGAACTTGCAAAATTAATGGAAGAGACTAATAACATGGCAAAGATGATTGCCCAAAATTCTGCAATGGCAGTAAGAATGTCAAAGATTGCAATCAACAAGGGAAGAAACTCGGACATTGATACCGGACTTGCTCTAGAACTATACACTTGGGGATTGTGCTTTACACATTCAGACAGATCTGAGCGAATGACTGCATTCGTAAACAAGTCAAAAAAATAAGCTCGACCTAATCTGGGATTCCTATTATGTCCTGTAGGAAAAGATTATTATAATTTAAACAACGAATTAGGTGCAATGAGCAACACACAGACCACAAAATTGGTCACAATTACACCAAAAGCCGCAGAAAAAGTAACAGCTTTCATGGCAGAAGAGGCCGAAAAGCCACAATTTCTACGAGTCTATGTACAAGGTGGAGGATGCTCTGGATTATCCTACGGAATGGGATTTGAAAAAGCAGCTGAAGAAGATGATCTTGTAATAGAAGAAAACGGTGTAAAGATGCTAATTGACAGTTACAGTGCAGACTATCTCAAGGGTGCAAACATTGACTACATTGAGAGCCTAATGGGTGCTGGATTTAAAATCAACAATCCAAACGTAACCAAGTCTTGCTCCTGTGGCCATTCATTTAACACATCATAGATTCCGAAATTTCTTTAATTTTTATTTGTCTTTATCTAGTATGCACTGAGGTTTATTTTCAAGATTTTTGAATGATATAAAATAAAGAAAATCAAATTACCATTAAGGTCATAGTAGTAAGGACATGTGGAATTTTTCGTACCTGTTTTGTTACAATATTTTCAAGTTCATGAGAATCCGCTGCCTCTACTTTAGCTATAATATCGTACAAGCCCAGAGTTCCTGTGACTTCTGAAATACCTTTGATTTCCATAAGTTTTCTTATGATGGGGCTTTCTTTTCCAGTCTCACAATGAATTGCAACAAAGGCTTGATTCATAGCACATAAGATCGTAATATTGTGTATTAGGTATTTCTATGGCCAGAGGCCTCGTGCCTCAAATGCCTCTAACACTCTGCCTACTGCAAGCACCATACTTCCTTTTCTCATGTCTACATTGTGCTTCTTTGCTAGTGCATATGTATCATTAAAACCACGAACAATGTGATGTTCCATTTTGCTTGCAACTTCGTCAAATGTCCAATAGTATCTTTGCAAGTTTTGTACCCACTCTAGGTATGATATGCATACACCGCCAGAGTTTGCCAAGATATCCGGTATAACCATAATTTTCTTCTTGAATAGAATATCATCTGCATCAGGAGTTGTTGGGCCGTTTGCAGCTTCAGCAATTATTTTACATTTGATGTTTCTTGCAACTTGTGGAGTGATTTGGTTTTCTAATGCTGCTGGAACTAGAACATCACATGGTGTTGTAAGAAGTTCTTCTGTTGAAACCTTTTTGCTTCCAGGATATCCAACAACACTTCCGTGTTTGTTTTTGAATTCTAGAACCTTCTTTGAATCTAATCCCTTTGTATTAACAATTGAACCTTTAGAATCACTTACTCCGATAATGATTCCACCCAACTTTTCTATATATTCTGCTGCATATGTTCCAGCATTACCATAACCTTGGATGACAACTTTGGCACCCTTGAGCTTTAATCCAATTTTTTTTGCGCCTTCTCTCACACAATAAGCAACGCCAAGACCAGTAGCGACGTTTCTTGCAAGAGAACCTCCTACTGGCAGTGGTTTTCCTGTGATAACGGCTGGTTCTCCTTGTCCATGCATTACACTATAAACATCCATAATCTGTGCCATCTCTTTTCCAGTGGTATAAACATCAGGGGCTGGTACATCTTTTCCTGGTCCAATTATCTCAGATATTGCATACGCATATCTTCGAGTCATTCTCTCTTTTTCTCCTGCTGAGAGTCTCTTTGGATCACAGATGATTCCTCCTTTACCACCTCCAAATGGAACATCAACTATTGCGCATTTCCAGGTCATCCACATGGATAGTGCCTTTACTTCTTCAATTGTAACATCTGGGTGATATCTTATTCCTCCCTTGTGAGGACCTCTAAAGTCATTATGTTGTGATCTATAACCCGTGAATACTTTGATTCTACCATCATCCATTTTTACTGGAAGAGAAACTGTAAGAATTTTTTTTGGGTTTGCAAGCATCTCATGAATTCCTGCATCGAGTTTCAAAATTTTTGCTGCGTCTGCAAGTTGCTTGAGAGCATTTTGCCAAGGATCGATTTTAGTCAATCTTAACCGATATGTCTCATCGGCATATTGTATTTAAATTTGTTGAAGTTTTGATTATTGTTTTGATGCAGAATCTTGATCGCTCTTTGTAGTTCCTGCAAGTTTTAAATTTACAAGATTACGAAGATCATCATCAGTTTTATTGTCAGCACTAATTCCCAATGATTTTGCAAGAGTTTCCAGTTTTTGTCTCTCTGTCATGACAGGGCCAGAAACATTGAGGTTAAACTCGCCTTTGGCTTTTTGAATTTCTTCTTGAACCATGTTTTTTGTTTTGTCATATTGCGCAGTTACTTTGGCAATCTTTCTTGTAATATCAGGTAGTCTTTTTGTTCCAAGTAACAATGCCAGTGCTACAATAGCAATCATTATCCAATCATTACCTATGATATTTAATGAAAAATCAAACATGGAATAATTGAGCCTGTTCTAAAATTAAAGCTTTAGACTAGAACAACTTCTCTTTTCTTGAAAAATACATATGCCATGACAAATAGTCCACTGATACACAAAACAAGGTAAGGAATTGCATTACCAAAAGAATTGGCAATCACACCAATAATTAGCGGTCCAAAGGCCCACCCTATTCCAAAAGTTGCCTCGTATGCACCAATTAGTGCTCCTGCATTGTCTTTTGCCTTTCTCATTATGATTTCAAATGTTAGCGGGAAGTACACACTAAATCCAAATCCCAGCATCAATACTGCAATACTAAACTCCATCATAGAATGAGAGTAGAACATCATCAGCATTCCAGAAGATATTGACAAGATAACTAGTAACAGACTGATAAGGAATTTTTTCATCAGATAATTAGATGCAAATAATGAAACAAGTCGCGAGATTCCAAATACAAAAAAGAGCAGTTCTATGTTTGATTCTGAGATTTTCCTCTCACTCATATATGCTGGAATAATTGCCAAAAAGACACCAAAGCTTACACTACAAAATAATAGAATTGCAATCACTGTAGGAAATTTTATCAAGTGTTTTGCAGATGTTAACGATATAACTCCAGTATGACCACCCTTTCCATTCTTTGATAGAACTAGTGAAGCGACAAGTGAAGTTGCAATTGCAAATGCTGCAATTTGGAAGATTATTCTATATGATACATCAAAGTGCTCAAGCAAAAATGAACCAACCAAAGGTCCAATCATAAGACCCACAACAAAAAATGCCATGAATCTAGATATTGCCTTTACACGATTTTGTGGAGTCGTAGATTGAGATATGATTGATTCACATGGTGGCCAGAAAAATGAATGTGCAACTCCAACTAGTGTTCGGTATATGATAACCTGTGGGACAGAGTCTGCGATTGATAACAAGTAGATAGACAGCGAGTCAATGACAAGTCCAAGAGAAAGAAGAAGACCTTTGTTGAATCTATCAAGTAACAATCCTACAAAAAGTGGAATAAACATGTAAGGAATGAAATTTGAAAACCCAATTAATCCAAGGTCAAAGTATGATGCGCCAAGGGCTTTAGAAAATAATGGAACTATAGGATTGTGCATCCCATATGAAAATCCAACAACTAGAGCAACAACATAAACAAGAATTACTTTGTTCATCTTTACTTGTATGCTGCAACCATGATTGCACCACCAAGCATTCCCTTTTCAAATTCTACCCTTGAGAATCTCTCAAGGAGAAGTGATTCGAGTTTTTTGTTCTGAGGCCAGAGTTTGTATGTACCATATAGAGTGGCAAACTTGAGTCCTAGTCTTCCTCCCCCAAGTACTGCCAATATAGGAAGTATCGCTCGAAGGTAAAGTGACACTCCTGATCTAATTATTGGATTATCCGGTTTGCCAAGATCAACTATGACAAATCTCCCGCCTTTTTTGAGAACTCGATGTATCTCAGATATTGCAATTCGAAGATTGATTGCATCTCTGAGCGAATAACCAGTAAGTACTGCGTCAAACTTTTCATCACGAAATGGAATATGTTCAAAGACACCACATGTTAATGTCGGAGTTACAGAAAATAATCTACTTGTATTTTTTAGCATTGGTCTTAGTGGATCGTACAAAGTTATGTTGAGATTATCATTACAAAGCTTTGAGGCAGTCTTTGACATGTTACCAAAACCAGAACCTGCATCAAGAAGATGATCTCCAGGATTTACTCTTCCCTTTATTCCTCGTTGTCGAAACTCGGAATCTCTTCCAAGTGAAATTAATGAATTGACTTTATCATAGACAGGAATTATTTTTTCCAAGACATCGAGGACTTCGCCCCAATAACTTCCAAGACCCACATCAGACTAGAAATGACACGATATTATATGTCATCATGGTTTTTTGTACATCATTCCCTCAAAGGTTTTACCAAAAATTAAATCAGCCAAAATCTTTCTTACATCTAGTGCATTATTGTCCCAAGTGTAAATCTAGAATAGAGATACAACGTACCTTTAATCAAAAAATTCACTTTAGCTGCCCCAAGTGTAAGATCGAAGACATTATAGATTCAAAGAAGAATTTGGATGAGGCATTTCTAGAGTTTTTAATAAAATTTGACAATAACGAGATACCAACCAAGAATGAATCCGAATCTACTCTTGAAAAAGAGGGAATTTTGCAGACTGAGGAGGAGATAAACAAAATGATAGGAGATGCCAAGATTGCAGACATTACACGTTCAGTCTTATTCTCAAAGAGGCATTATGTCTCACACTTTAAGATAATAGAGGAGCCAGATCCCAAAATGGGTTCTACTGTATCAGAATCTGGTCTTGATCAGAGAATAATTGATGTTCTAGAATCAAAAGGAATAGAGAAATTCTACAAGTTTCAAGAAGAGGCTATACACCATATTGTTTCAGGAGATAATGTCGTAATCACTGCGCCAACTGCCTCTGGAAAGACAGAGGCATTCGTAGTTCCAATCATAGAAAAAATAGGCAATTCAAAAAATCTCACTCCAACAATTCAAGCAATTTTTGTCTACCCTACAAAATCACTTTCACGAGATCAATATCCAAAGATAAAAGAGATTGCAGACAAGTTAGATATCAGATGTGCAGTATTTGATGGCGATACTAAACAAATAGAGCGGACAGAAATTCTTGCAAGTCCTCCTCAAGTAATAATAACTAATTTTGATGTCTTGCATTATCACCTATGGCACAGAACAAGATTTGCATCTTTGTTTAGTACAACAAAATTTCTTGCCGTAGATGAAGCTCATGTATACTCTGGAATTTTTGGCTCCAATGTTCATTATATAATAAAGCGATTAAAGAGAATTGCACCCAAGTTGCAGATAATTGCAGCATCTGCTACTTTGGAAAATGCATTATCATTCTGTCAGACATTATTTGGAGTAAAGATGATTCAAGTGTCAGGCTCCGGAAAGAAAGGCAAGACAGAATTTTCTATGCTTTTTCCTTCATTGATGACCCAGCGTGCATTAATGATTGACATCTTAAAGAAACTTACAACAAAACAACACAAGACTCTAGTATTTTCTAATTCACATCTAAATTCCGAACTTTTGGCACTCCAAGCGAGAAGGCAAAAAATAGACATCAAAGTTCATCGAGCTGGTCTCATGGCAAATTATAGAAGATCTGTTGAAAACTTGTTCAAGACTGACAAGTTGCTTGCAATCTCTGCAACTCCCACACTTGAGCTTGGAATTGACGTAGGAAATGTAGATGGAGTTATATCGTCTACAATTCCAGTCAACAGGCTCACGCAGAGAATAGGAAGAGCTGCAAGAAAGGGTCAAGGAGGCTATGCATTTTTAGTGCTTGGAAATGACCCCATTTCTCAGTATTACAAGAATCATCCGAATGACTATTTTGAAGATGTTGAACAAATTTACATTGATCCAAAAAATCCCTTTGTTGAAGAGTTTCAAGTTATTGCAATGGCATGCGATAAACCAATTGCAAAGCACGAATTACCAGAACACAAGGATGTCATTGAGAGACATGTTGGTGCAGGAAATTTAGTTTTAATTGAAAATAGATATGTTCCAAATTATGATCAGATAAAATCAATCTTAGAAGATTACAGTATTAGAGGAATAGGAAGATCAATTGACATATTTCTAAATGGTAAAAAAGTTGGTGAGCGTGTCTTGCCAATTGCTTTAGAAGAGCTTCATCCACAAGCAATTTACTTTTTAGCTGGAACCAGATATCAGGTAAAAGAAATAGGATATCCTGATACAATGACTGCAAAATTAGAATACATTCCAAAGAACTACCCATACTATACTAAAGCACTAACAGAAGAATGGCCTACAATTGAAACAATATATGAAAAAAGATTTGCAAATGGAATTGAAGTAGCATTTTGCAAGTTACACATACAAAAAAGAGTCTTTGGTTATGTCAACTTGGAACTAGGTCAGGAGATAGGGCAGGGTCAGAAGATAATTTTGGAAAAACCACTTGATTATGATTTTGTCACAAAGGGAATTGTATTCAAAGCTCCAAGGCCGCTAGACGAAATAAGCAAAGCCGAGAATGAAGAATATGTTGAAGCAAGTGGATATCATGCTACAGAACATGTTGTAATTGAAGGAAGCAACATGATAACAGGCGGTGTTTCCCAAGACCTTGGTGGAATATCTCTTGGAACATCAGGACTTGTCTTTGTCTATGATTCTGCAATTGGCGGAAATGGTGCAAGTAGAGCCCTTTTTGATAGACTTGAGAGGGCTTTTGAGCGTAGTTTGGACATAGTGACAGAGTGCCCATGCCAGAGCGAGTCTGGCTGTCCAAGATGTACTTTTTCTTACAGGTGTGGTAACAACAACGAATATCTCCATAAGATGTCATCAAAAGAGATTCTCCAGAGAATAATAGATGGTGAAAAGACAGAGGTCACAGAACCTGTTGAAGGCGACAAACCTCTGGTATAATATACAAAATTAGAAAATACCGTTCCAACAATACAAATTATTAGTCTCGACTTTTGATTAATCATATGGAAAAAGTTGCCATCATAACAGGCAGTTCAAGCGGTATAGGCTTTGAGACAGCACTTGCACTTGCAAGAGAAGGATATTACACATATGCAACTATGCGAGATACAAAAAAGGCAAATATGATTTTAGGTATTGCAAAAAAAGAGAACCTAAAAGTTGAAGTTTTAGAACTTGATGTTAACAAGGAAGATACTGTAAAAACTGCTGTAAATAAAATCATAAATGACAAAAAGAGAATTGATGTTCTAGTAAACAATGCAGGGTACTTTCTTGTAGGATGTTTGGAAGATTCATCAATTGAAGATCTAAAAGAACAATTTGAGACAAACTTTTTTGGAATGATCAGAGTAATCCAGGCAGTACTGCCAACAATGCGCAGTCAAAAATCTGGAACCATAGTGAACATTAGTTCTCTTGCAGGAAGAATTGCATTTCCAGTAACTCCAGGATATATCAGTTCGAAATTTGCAGTAGAAGGTTTGAGCGAATCAATGCGTTATGAACTATCCCCATTTGGAATCAAGACTATAATCATAGAGCCAGGAGTAATCAAGACAAATATTTTTACAAATCTCAAAAAGTCTTCCAAATCAGATCCAGTATACAAAGACATGACTGACAAGGTCATGAAGGGATTAACCATGATGTCACAGATGGGAACTCCTGCAAAGGAGGTTGCAGACACCATAGTCAAGGCAGTCTCATTAGAGAATCCATTACCTCGCTATCCAGTTGGAAATGATGCAATAATGTTTTTAGAATCAAAGAAGGCCAAGACTGACATAGAGTTTGAAAATTACATAAAAAAAGAGCTTTTTAGCTAAAATACACCTTTTTTATCACCATTTTATCCATACAAAAAGATTAGAACAAAAAAATTTTATGAATTTTACACTAATTTTTTGGTTAGATTGATATACGCCGGAAAGTCAATTTTTGTCAAAGTCAACAGATTTAATCAAAAGTTTAGTGATAACAAAAATGAAATGGAAAACCCTACAACACAATGGCATTGCGTTTCTTCCTCCCTACGAGTCAAAAGGAATTACAATTAAGATCAAGGGAGAAAAAGTTCCTCTAAGCATTGATGCTGAAGAAATGGCGTACCAATGGGCAAAGAAGAAGGATACCCCTTATGTTAAAGATCAAGTTTTTCAAAAGAACTTTTTTGCAGCTTTTGTAAAAGTTCTTCCAGCAAAATTCAAGGGCATTTCACTTGCAGACATTGACTTTACTGAAGCATTCAAGGTAGTTGACATGGAAAAAGATTCCAAGTTGACAATGACAAAAGAAGAAAAGAAAAAGATTGCAGCTACAAGAAAAGAGATTAAAGAAAAAATGAAAGCCAAATACGGCAAGGCAATAATTGATGGAAAGGAAGTCGATGTTGCAAATTGGATGGCAGAGCCTCCAGGTCTTTTCATAGGAAGAGGAGATCATCCCATAAGAGGCAAGTGGAAACCAAGAGTTACAGAAAAAGATGTTACACTAAATCTTGGAAAAGAGGCCAAGGTGCCTCAAGGCAATTGGGGAAAGATAATTCACGAGTCTGATTTTATGTGGCTTGCAAGTTGGGTAGATGTTCTTACTGATAAAAGAAAGTATGTCTGGCTTTCAGATACATCAGACCTCAAGCAAGAGCGTGACAAGATGAAGTATGACAAGGCAACAAAACTTGCAGCCGAAATTGACAAAGTTTTAGGATTAGTCATAAAGAAAATGTCCGATAAGGATGAGAAGGTACGAAGGGTTGCTACTGTTTGTTATTTGATTTACAAAACTGCAATGAGAGTAGGTGATGAAAAGGATCCAGATGAGGCAGATACGGTAGGCGCTACAACTTTGAGAGTAGAACACATCAGTCTAAAACCAGGCATAATAGAGTTTGACTTTTTAGGAAAAGATAGTGTGAGATGGCAAAAGCCACTTCCAGTAACAGAACAGGACAAAATGTTTTATGAGAATCTCAAAAAACTTACAGAGAAAAAGAAAAAGGATGATCTCATATTTGATGGAATTACATCAAGACATGTAAATGAATTCCTTAGTGGAATAGTAAAGGGATTAACTGCAAAGGTATTCAGAACATATCTTGCAACCCAAGTAGTTACAAACTATCTCAAAAAAGTTGACAATCTAAAATCAAAATCTGAAAATATCAAGATATACCATGCTAAACTTGCAAACTTGGATGCAGCAATTACATGCAATCACAAGAGAACAATACCAAAGAACTTTGATGAAGCTCTACAAAAAAGACGTGATGCAATTAAGAAATTAAAGGAAACCAAACCAAAGACTGAGAAACAAGCAGAGAAACTAAAAGAACGTGAAGAAAAATTAAAGCTTACACTAGAATTAACTGAAAAAACTCGAGATTATAATTTAGGAACATCACTTCGAAATTATATCGACCCTCGAGTTGTCAAAGCTTGGTCTGATGCAGTGGGACTAGAATGGGAAAAACTTTACACATCTGCACTTCAAAAGAAATTCCAATGGGTATCAAAAGTCGATACTAATTGGAAAGATATTGCACAAGCCTAAGCAAGCTACATTTAATTGCATCAAGAATTTAGGCGTTAATTATGCCGGGGTAGCTCAGCCTGGCCTAGAGTGCCAGTCCACACAAGGGTATTACTCATAATCTGGAGGTCGTGGGTTCGAAACCCACCCCCGGTATACACCTTTTGTTCAACATGAGCAAAGGTTTCAAATTTAGAATCGATTATCGAATATGATAATCAAATTCCGTGTTTTTATGGATGAGAAACAAGTTCTGTACTATGGACATTTTTGTGAAGGACATGATGAAGAAACAGGTTGTTTCAATAGATGTTACATTATCAGTCAAAGAGGCTGCAAAAATCATGGAAGACACAGGAGTTAGTTGTCTAGTTGTTACACAAAAAAATATCCCTATTGGCATATTGACAGAAAGGGATTTTGTAACAAGGATTACAGCTCTTGACAAGGATTCAACCACATCAGTACGAGTTGTCATGTCTTTACCATTAATATCCATAAAACCTCAAGATACTGCAAGAAAACTAGCTGAACTTATGAAAGACAAAAAAATACACAAGGTGCCTGTAATAGATGGAAATCAACTAGTAGGAATTGTTACAGCGACCGATTTGGTAACAAAATGTATTATCGATTCCGATTTGGAAATGAGACAGATTTGTAACTCTTTTGCACAAATGGCATTCTAAAATATTTTTATAATATTTCTAGATCTCTTTTGGTAACGATCATTTTTCATTTCTTCCATCATGGAATTAATAAACAAGGCAAAAGTCCGTCTTGTTTATTTTAGTTTAACATAATTGACAATAGTCCATGAGCAGAAAAACAGAATTACAGATGAAAAGAGAATCAACATTTACAATAAATCCAGAGAAGATTCATCCAATTCATTTTCTAACTCAACGAAAAGAACTGCTTACAGATTTAGTCAACATGGGATTTGAAGAATCAGAAGCAATCATGTATTTGGGATTATTACACATCGGACCAATTACAATTGGAAATTTAGCCGTAAAATTAGGAATAGATAGAGGTAAGATGTACAGATCGTTGACAAAATTAAGAAATTATGGCCTTGTAACCACATCATTTTCTAATCCAGTAGTTGTTACTGCAATAGAACCTGAAAAAGCACTAGATACAATCATAGATAAAAAACGTGATGAATTGTATTCAATTAAAAAATTATCAGAAAAAGTAATTACCAGTCTTAAGACAAGTAAGATAGATTCCAATACGACAGATACAAGTTCTTTTTCAGTATTACAAGGAAGAACAATAATCTATAACAGAATTGGGAGAATAATTGACAGTACAAACAACAATTTCATCTATATCGTTACTACAACTAACGATATTGCCAAAATGTATTACACTTCAATCCCAGATAAATTACAAAGTGCCAAGAAGAGGCACGCCACTATCAGGATAATTACAGAAGATAAGCCAACCAAATCTACTGTACAAATGATAAAGAGCTTTAACGCAAGCGAGGTCAGAGTTGGAGAATTGCCTTCAAAGGGAAGAATGATCGTAGAAAAGGAAAAACAACTTGTCATGTCAGAATCATCCAACAACTCATCAGATTTAGCTAACAGTGATGTTGGCATTCATACAAACTCGTTTGAATTTGTCCAAAACATGTATAGCCTGTGCGAGTATCTTTGGAACAACTCAAGGGAATTTTCGGAGGCATAAACCATGTTCAAACATAGTCAATTTACAATTTTAAGAATTTGGAGCATTCAGAGATGAACAAAATTAATGAAAACAATATTCAAGAAATTCCAGAGATTATAACAAAAGTAGATGTTGATGAAATAGAAATTAAAAAAGAGGCCATACAGCTTGATATCAGAGAAAAAATTCATGAACTTTTAAAGGCAGAAAGATTAGCAGTGTTGGGAGAATTTTCTGCCAGATTAAATCACGATCTAAGAAACCCACTAGCCATCATTAAAAATGCAGCATCCATGATTAAGGATAAAGAACTTACTCCTGAGCAAAAATCAAACCAATGTGAGGCCATTGATAGAGCAATTTTTAGAATCACACATCAGATAGAAGATGTACTAGACTTTGTTGAGCTACAAAACTTGGAAATAAGATTGTGTTCAATATCAGAAATAATTGAAAATGCATGGTCAGAAATTAGATTTCCAAAAAATAAAACAGAATTACATGTCAAGTGTAATAGAGATACAAGAATACAATGTGATCTGGAACAACTCAAGATTGCATTTAAAAATATTTTACTAAATTCTGTTCAAGGTATGAATTATCAGGGAAAAATAGATGTTACAATTACTGATGCTACAGGTTTTATTAAAATCGAGATAAAAGACAACGGTCCTGGAATTTCTGAGAATATTTTACCCAAGATATTTGATCCTCTTTTTACTACCAAACAAATAGGAACTGGATTAGGTCTCGTTAGTTGTAAGAATATCATAGAAGGTCACAAGGGGAGAATAAGTGTAGATAGTAAAAAAGACATAGGGACCAGATTCATTATCGAACTTCCAAAGAATCTATACGAGGTTTTTGCCAAGCATTCAGAAATAAAGTCACAAAATAGTTGAGCATAATCACACAGACTACCACAATTAGGCGAATACCTTTTATTCTCAGACTATACAAATACTAAAAATGTCAAAGAAAATTCTAGTTTTTGCAGTTCTATTTACAATTGCTTTATCCATGACCATATCTCAAGAGGCCAGTGCTTTGACTAAAGGTAGGGGCGATTACAGTCGTACTACAGCAAGCTTGGACCCAAGCAGAGTTTGTGGAAATCATGTATGCATGCCAGGTGAGGGTTCTAAATGGTTCCATGCAGTATCAATATCACAACGTCTAGGTCCTGGAAAAGCTACAGGTGGATATCTAGGCCATGTCATCATGCATCAATTGGTTGTAAATTCACAAGTAAAACAAACAAAATCCACTATAGAAATGACAAGCATAAAGTCAGGAAAACCAACTAGTGACAAAATAGGAATGTCGGATAACAACAGCGTAATGAAAAATATGCCAATGAATAATCAGGCAAATACAACACCCATGAATAACCAGACAAACACAAGCACCAATTCAACGGGCTAGAAAACATATTTTTTCAATCCAATTATCAACACATTTAGCAGTACAGATGAATTGATACCTATTGCACATATTTCAAAAAGAACAAAAATTATTCATAGTGATTTTTGCAGTAATAATTTTTAATTCTTGCCTAGGTCTTGCTTCATTTCCAGAATATTTTTGGGATGAAGGAGTGTATGTGGATAGAGCAGTAAACTTTGCCAAAACCCTACAAATGTATCAGGATCCAAACTACATAGACCATCCACCACTTGGATGGATGATACCATCATTGTTTTTTGCACCAATTGGATTTCCAGATTCAATCCTGCATTTACAAATTCATGATAATAATTTTCACATAATGTTGTTATTTTTAATTCCAAGATTAGTAGGTATATTCTATATAATTCCAATTTCCATTTTAATCTACAAAATATCAGAACGATTATACAATAACAAAAGATTTTCTCTAGTCTCACTAGCTACATTTGCATTAATTCCAGCATTATGGCCATTTAGAAATCTCCTATTAGACCCTCTCATGATACTGTTTGTACTAGCATCACTATTTTTCGTCATTCCAAGAACAGATGATAAAAACAAACATGGAACAAGTAAGCTAGTCATATCTGGGATTCTCTTTGGATGCGCAATTCTTGCAAAGTTCTCCGCAATTCTCTTTCTGCCAGCTCTAATTTTTTATGCAATACAAAACAGGAAAAGAATACATCATGCAATAATATGGACGATTCCCCTTATTGTAACACTAGCATCATGGGTTTTTGCAATATCAAACCAGCATGACCTAAGTCATCTATTATCTACTCAATTATGGCAAGCTAGCAGAACATCTTCTTTACCATACGGCATAGCATTACAGATTCTGATTACACTATCACCAATTGGACTTGTTTTTGGAATTGCTGGAATTGTACAACTGATAAAGAGAAAAAGTTTCTTCGGATCACTAATATCAATTCCTTATCTTGGATTTTTGTTCAGAGGAGGTTTTGTAGGATTTGTTCACACAATACCCATTTTACCGATACTAAGCATCTATGCAGGAAAGTCACTCTATGATTTTGCACAAAAATTATCAAAGATACAATCAGCGCAAAAGAATGAAACAACATTTAATCTTCTTTTGATAGTTCTTTTAGTTTCTTCAGTTGGAGTTACAATATGGATAACATCTTTTGATGCAGGAAAGGCCCAAAGAGAAGCAATCGAATATCTATCAAGTACGCTTCCAAAGAATGCAGTTCTTGTAACAAATCCGGGATATGGTTGGGTTGTAAAACAATTTAGGCCAGATATTCAGGTAACAGATTTTTTTAGTTTTAATTTTATCAAAAATACTCCTGATGAGATATATTTTGCAGAGAGTACCTCTCCTGTTCAACGCGATCCCTCATTAATACAAACTCAACACATCTATGAGAAATCGTGTCTTGTAAAAACATTCAAAATAGAACCGCCATTTATCCATCCCTATTCTTTACCATCAGATATGCCCTGGAATGTAATAATACATCACTTTTCCGCAAAAGGATGTCAGTGAATAGATTCAACTAATGATTGAAGATATTCAATGCAACCCAAACTAGTCATGTAAATCCAAAGTTAATGTTAAATTGGCACGTCTAGTCCAACCTCATAATGACAGAATTTGAAGAGTTTGCTTACGCTCTTTTGGATCAACTCTCAGTTGAGCTAAATGAAGAAAAAGAGATAACAGATTCAAAGGCAAAGGCAGTTCAGGCATTTGCCTCAAAGATAAAGTTTGAAGATATTGAAGTGATTTCCAACAGATTATCTTCAGAGATCTCAAAGAAGATAACAGAGTTTACTGGAATTCCAGTAACACAGACCAAGGTAGAATTTCCAGAACTTGTTGAGTTCAAACGTCTCAAAGGACGTAAAGTGTATCCTACAAGGGAATCTGCAGAGTTTGTAGAGGAGTTGTTTATAGCAATTGCGCATGAGGATGTTCAAAAAATAGCAACTCTTGCAGAAAAACAGACTTTTAGATATCTAGTTTATTCGACTTATGCAAAGGGATACATCTCACAAATATCTACCACATATGGAGACTTTTACGAATCTGCCATATACCTAAACAAGTTCATCTTATCCAGCTATCCCCAAATAATATTATACAAGCAAGGCGAGCCCTATGAATCAAGATTTGATCAAGTAAACTCTGGATATATGGGAGCCTTGAAGATGACCATTTTAGAAGAACACGTTCATTCAATACAAAATAACCTTTACAATATCAACAAAAATGCAGTCTCACAAGTAAATGCAATCAATGAAGAACTTGCCAAGATAATCTTGGGATTAGATGATATCACTACAAAAAATCTGTACAATTATTTACAATTACCCGAAGTTCCTGATGAATATCCAATTGCAAAAAGGGCAAATCTGTTTTTCATATTAAATCCAGACAATTTCATAGTTCAGGTCTTGGGTCCTGATGTAATGACATTTACCAAGGTTACAGTTGATCCTAAAATTTTGGAGATGATCCCACAACTTTTAGATATTTATCAGAGATGGTTAAAACCAATACAGGCACATCATGCAGCATTTACAACAATGGAAGGAATGGCAGAATTTGCAGTAAAAAATATCCTAAGAGATGATCAAGACTTTAAGAATTATCTAGTGACGTTTGCAAACAGCGACATTTCAACATATCAGATTAGAAAGAGTATGGGAACTGACTTTACAGAATACATATTTTCTAAATTAGGCAAAGACACCTACAAAACTCTGATTGAAAATCCGCCCACAACGCGTGAGCTCAAAAATCCAGAAAGTTATCTAAATAGAAAATGAGCAATTTTGATCCATTTGCAGCAGAGTGGATTACATATGCAAAAAGTCCACAATACGCTTTGGTTGAAAAGTGTCTAAAGTTATCTCAAGTGTTAGAGTTTCCCAATCTTGACATTGCAGAATATATACAAAAATTAAGATCATTTGAACAGGGATTACGTGAGCATGTCTCCGATGTAAAAAATCCAATCTATCTTGTTTCCATGTTAAATGAATACATGTTTGACATTTTGGGATTTGAAGGAGATGACGATGATTATTACAACCCACAAAATAATTTTCTAAATGTAGTAATAGACAAGCGTAGTGGGATACCAATCACATTATCAATAATTTACATCGAGGTTGCAAGAGCAATAGGCCTTGAGCTAAAACCTGTTGGGTTTCCAGGTCATTTCCTTGTAAAATATTCAGAGGAGCTTATCTTAGATCCCTTTAACAGAGGAAGTCTATTAGATATTGAAGATCTCCAAGATATACTTGATGCAACATTTGGTGAAGGAGTAGAGTTTGAACCAGAATATCTAAACGATATAGAACCAGAAAAGATATTGATTAGAATTTTAAGAAATCTTAAGGGTTCTTACACCGAGTCTTTTAACTACGAAAAAGCAATGCATTGCATAAACATGGTATTAGGCCTTGAACCAGAATCACCTGAAGATATAAGAGATAAAGGAATCATCCAGTTAAGACTACTTCAAAAAGATCTTGCACTAATATCACTTAACAAGTATTTGGAGTTGTCTCCGGAAGCAGATGATGTGGATGATATTTTAGAGATGATAAAAAGTATCAAAGAGAAATCTAATCAATAATTGATTGAATGTCTTTTCCTTTTTTAATTAATTTGTGTTCGTATCGCACAATCTTGTTTCGCATTGTTCCTTTCAATATATCCATTTCATTTCTCAAGCTAGCAACTTCATCTTCAAGTCTAGCTACTCTTTCATAAATGGATTCATCTTCGCCTGCCATATATTCAATCTGCACTAGATGTGATCTTAAAAATTTATGGTTTATTTTGTTGAGGGTTTTGTCAGTATTTTCTATAGCGTAAATTCAGCGTTGCATGATTGGCATTTTCCTTTCTCACTTCCAATCACACCTATAATCAAAATCTTTCCTATTGTACCGCATTTAGGACATAATCCAGTTGTAACGTTCTTTGGACCGCTTGCTCGTGGTTTGACTGTTTTTCTTCTAACCATTGTTTTCAAGTCTGAAGATTCTATTATTAAGTTTAAGCGTAGATCGCAAAAAGCGCGGGGAGTGGGATTCGAACCCACGGGTCCTTGCGGACATGGGATTAGCAATCCCACGCCCTACCAGGCTAGGCGACCCCCGCATAGATGTGCTGAAATTTAAACTGTTATTATAACTTTGTAACTTGAATTAGAATGAATTTACCTACTCTTCACCGAAACGTTTGTAGTTTTGTACAAGATCTTTGAGATGAATTTTTTCTCCACCTATAATCTTCAGATCAACTTTGATCTTCCCTTTCTCAATTGTAATGATATTGTATGTATTTTCAAAGAGGCCTCTCATTCTTTCAGATGACACAGTTCCAGCATTTGCAATGGATAGATTCCCAAAGTTCCAAAACCATGGCCTATGCTTGTGGCCACATATGACTAGGTCAATCTTGCTATCTAGTGCAGTACGTAGTACATCTCCAGAGTCTATTACAGTTACTCTATCTGTTCCAGTATCAGGAACACCGATTAGATGATGATGCATTGCAAGTATCTTGGTCTTGCCTTCATACTTTTTCATGGTCCTTTCAAGCCATAGATTCTGTCTGTAACCTACTTCGCCCTCATCCCTATCAGGTCTTGCAGTACCAATTGTTACAAGGACCGTATCATCATCAAGCTCGTTTACAGAATCAAATGGAAAATATTTTTTGAAAAGAAGATATCCGGTATTTCTATAGTCATGATTTCCGCTAATTGTGATTATTTTTTCTGCTTTGAACTGTGAAAATTTTGCTTTGCATTTTTCGTATTCTTTGAGAAGTCCTTCATTTGTAAGATCGCCAGTAGCTACAATAACAGACGGTTTTAGTTCGTTTATCTCTTCCACTGCCTGATCAAAGGCGTCTTCTTTGAATTGAGCACCTACATGAATATCTGAAATCTGTACTATTCTCATAACAAAATATCTGATAAATGATGGTTTAAGCTTTAGCATTTACAATAATAAAATTTCAGTAATTTTCTAGTTAGAGTTAAATATACAGATATGACAGTCTCGCCAGATTTGGGAAAAAAGGCTGCGATAATTAGAGGCGATGGTATTGGCCCAGAAATTGTCGATGCAATGCTAAAGGTATTAAGATCATGTAACACTCAAACTGAATTAATTTTATGTGAGGCTGGTTCTGAACAATGGGAAAAACATGGTGGAGAGACATACATTCCAGATTCTACAATGAAGATCCTAGAGAGTTCAGATGCGGGTTTTAAGGGCCCTACAACTACAATTCCTAAACCAAATTCTCCAAGAAGTGTTGCAGTTACACTTCGACAAAAATTTGATCTCTATGCCAATATCAGACCAATCAAGACATACAAGAGAATAACTCCAGATAAGACACTTGATTTTGTATGTTTTAGAGAAGCAACCGAGGGACTCTACACGGGAATTGAGTTTAAGGTATCAGAAGATGCAGCAATTGCAATTAGAAAAATTACAAGACAGGGAAGTAGTAGATTTATCAACTCAGCATTATCATGGGCAAAAAAATATCATATGAACAAAATGGTTGCAATAACAAAGAGAAACATTCTCAAGGTTACTGATGGACTCTTCTGGGAGGAGGTAGAAAAGGCCGCAAAGGCAAATCCAGGAATAACAATCGAGGAACTTTACATAGACAACATGACTCAACAATTGGTTATCAAGCCAGAACAATTCAATGGTGCCGTTTTGATAAGTACGAATCTGTTTATGGACATCATATCAGAGTTAGCTTCTGGCATAATTGGCTCCATCGGACTGGTTTATTCGGCAAATATGGGAGACAGGTTTGCAATGTTTGAGGCGGCTCATGGAAGTGCACCCTCTTTTAAGGGCTTAAACAAGGTCAATCCTACTGCTGCAATTTTGTCAGGAGCATGGATGGTGGAATATCTTGGAGAGTCTCACATCAAGGAAGCAATCTTTGCTGCGACAGATCAAGTAATCAACGAAGGCAAGTATGTTACATTTGATATCGGTGGAAATGCAACTACTACTCAGATGACTGATGCAATAGTTGAGATTGCAAAGCAAAAGCTACGAAAGTAATATTCAAGATCCTCAATTAATGTATTTTACACATTCCACAAGGATCAGTTCTTCATAAAATAATTTCTTTTTTGCAACAATCTTTGTATCAAAACCAAGGGATGTACAAAGTTCTATCAAGGAAGTGTAATTTGCATGTGATGAGGTAAGAAATATCATCTTGCCATTTTTTCCAATTCTCGGACTTGCCGATTTAATTATCATACTTGGAATTTCAACACCTTCGTGTAATCCGTCTACAGTGACATCTAACAATTTGTCAGATGGAAGATACGGTAAGTTGCAAACAATAAGATCAAAATTAACATGTATTGCATCTGCGGCATTGCAACATATACAATTAGCAACAATTTCATGGGCCTTTTTTAGTGCAAAAATGTTTATGTCAGTTGCAACAACAAGTTCAAAGTTTTTTGATAATACTTTTGCAAGAATGCCAGAACCAGTCCCAATATCAAGTGCAGACTTTCCTTTTTGATTTTCTAGATAATCAGCAAGAAAAATCGAATCTTCTGCTGGAACATAGTAATTATTTTGTGATTCTTTTTGCAATTTCTATTATCTCACCTTCAGGCATTTCTTCAAGTCTCTTATCTGAATCAATCTCTATTCCCATTTTTTTCCCAATGTGTCTTATGGTCTTTCTCTTAAATGAGAACAATTTGTTGACAGTTCGTACAATCTCGGCTGAAAGTACCTGCTTTTGAACAAGAGATATTACTACAGAGTCAACTTTTGGAGGAGGTCTAAAGTTTGTATTTTTAACATCCATGAGATGCTCAACATCAAAGCAATAGCTTGCAAGAATAGATACGGATCTTCGCTCTTTTCCGCCTTTTTTGGCAAGTAATTTTTGGGCAAATTCTTTTTGAACCATAATTATTGCGCGCTTGAATTTTCTTTGAACAAGCCACTCTATTGCAGTACGGCTCTCAGAATAAGGAAGGTTTGATACCAAGATTGTAAATTCAGGATTTTTCTCAAATGCATCTCCATTTTCTAGGACAAGATTTGGAATATGTGATAAAGTCTCCTTTGTTTTAGAATACAATACAGTGTCTTTTTCAATTGATATCACCTTTTTTGCATTATTACATAGAAAAGAGGTTAGGACGCCTTTTCCTGTTCCTATTTCAAGGATTACATCATCTTTTGTAATCTTTGCAAAATCAACTATTGATTTTGCTATGGATTGCGATGTTAAGAAATGCTGTCCTAATGACCTACGTTTTATCATTTTCTAACAAAGAGACTCATCCTAGTTTCTCCTGTTATCTCTTCGATGATTCTCTTTGCAATCTGTTTTGCAGGTTCTTTTAATCCAACTCTTTCTTGTAGATCCTTAAAGTCAGCAAATTTTTTCTTTTCTCTTTCTTCCAACATTGTTTTCATGTACGTTTTTCCAATACCCGGAATTAGCTCTAGTGCATGAATCCTTGGAGTAAGCGGTTGTGCGTTGTTAAGATAATCTACAAATCTTTTTTCATTGTGAATTACAATTTTTTCCACTACAGAATTTAGTTCACTCTGAGCAGAAGAGGATATTTGATTATGTTCTAGCCTACCAAGAACTGAGAGGATCTTTGTTCTACCTTCTTTACCAATGTATACTCGTTCTCCTATCTCAAAGGTAGAGTTTGGCATTGCCAATAATTCAAGTATAGTAAGTCTTTCTTCTCCAAGGGCTGTAACAATTATCCCATCTCGGCCTCTAACGGTGGTTGACTTTCCTCTTGTGACAAAATCTAATACGTATGCGTATTCCTCATACTTTCTAGTTTGAGTGTGTTCCAAGAAAACCGTACTCCTGAACTTACGAGTTCTCCTTGATTATCTTTAGCATTTTGTCGAGCGTTTCAGCAAGAATTAATTTCTTCCAGCCAAAAGTAAATGCTCGCAATTCAGCTTCGGTACTTGGGAGATTATTTACAATTTCTACTGCTTCTTCTTCTAGTATTCCGCATTCTTTTACAAGCTGTTGTTTTAGTTTCTTTCCAGCTTTTGCATCAATTTTTGAAAACTTGGTAACATAATCATATGTCCATCTTTGGATTTGATCCATTGATTCAGTATCAACTTTTTCCATAATTTCTTTTACCTCTGGAATAGAAATAGCTTGTTTCTTCTTTACTTCTTCCATTTATGCAACAACACCGAATGGTTTGATATGATCTAATCTAGTGATTAATGTTTTTGGTCTGTTGCCAAGCTTTACTGTTAGTTTTACTGTTCTTCGACCAGCTTCTGTAACAGTTCCCACTTTTCCATGATATCGTCTATGTGGTAATGCTTTGTGCTGTGAAGGATCTATAATTACCAAAACTTTGTCCCCTACTGCATACTCTCTAAGTAGAAAATTGACTCCTCTAACTTGCTCCTTTGTCATTACGGAGCGGGATTTATGCATAAAGCCGTGTGAACGACCCTTTGGTTTCTTAGTAGTCATTAATCGTTAAGACTTGAGGCGACCATAATTTAACACTTACTGGATATAAAGGAAAAATGTAAGGAATGGAAGGCTGCACTTCCATCCGTGTTACGTGATGAGACCAGTTATTCTTCAGACTCTTCTTTCTTTTTCTTCTTGGTGTCATCCTCTGGATCTGCAACTCCACCTTCGGTTAGCGTGTAGAGAACCTCTTGTTCTGGATGGTGAGGGCTATCAACCATTCTTGCAATTCTCTTTTTACCGGACTTTTTGAGGTAAATACGGTATGTTGAGGCATGTGCAACAACATTTCCTCCAACAGGTCTTGTTGGGTCACCAAAGAATTGATCTGGTGAGGATTGAACTTGGTTTGTTGCTATTGCTGCAATATTGTATGTTTCAGCAGTTCTTGAAAGCAAGTGCATGAACTTGTTTAGTCGTTGTTGTCTTACAGATAGAGTGCCTCTGCCAAGGAATTCAGCTCTAAAGAGCCCTACTGCAGAATCTACAACAATCAATTTTATTTTGTGTTCTTCAATTACAGGACCTGCTTCTTGTAAAATTAACTCTTGGTGAGCACTATTGTATGCCCGTGCCACCATAATTCTATCTAGAACTTTTTCTGGGTCGAGACCTTTTGCCTTTGCAATTTGAACAATTCTTTCGGGTCTGAATGTGTGTTCAGTATCGATATACAATACTCCACCATCCAATCCACCTTCTTCTTTTGGTTTTTGAACAGTTACACATAGTGTGTGACAAAATTGTGTCTTGCCAGCACCGAATTCACCATAAACTTCAGTTACGGCTTGAGTCTCAACTCCTCCATCAAATAATGTATCTAGTGAATTGGTTCCAGTTGTGATCTTTCCGATATCTTGTCTTCGTTTATAGATCTCAGTTGCTGTGACAAACTCTTTTGCAAGTTGACCATTTTCAATAAGTTGGTTTCTTGCTTTGTTTACAAGATTTACAGCGGCTTCAAGATCCATACCAGT
>JAGWGA010000001.1 GCA_028867675.1 Nitrososphaerota archaeon
GTAGGGTTTTTGCCAGATGAATTCAGTTCAGAGAACAATTGGATTCCATCTTTTCCATTATTGCAGGTCTCCACATTTTCATATCCCAATTTCTTAAGAAAATCTCTTAACAAAATAGTAGTTGCCATGCTATCTTCTATTATAAGGACGCCATTTTTTTTGCCAGTCACAGGGTTTGTCCACACATCAATGGTATATTATTCTTAAAGAAATTACAGCTATGAATAAAAGGTGCTAGAAATGACTACCACATATGGAAAAGTACGTTGTAGACACCAGTATCATAATTGATGGTGAGATTACCAAGTTAATTGAATCAGGAACCCTAACAAATTGTGAAATAATAATCCCTGTTGCAGTTTTAGATGAATTACAGTCACAGGCTTCGCAACACAAAGAGTATGGTTTTGTGGGCTTGGAAGAAATTAAAAAAATTCGTGAACTTGCGGAGAAAAACAACATTGTTCTAAGATTTGAAGGAGTACGACCAAGCATGGAAGATATCAAACTTGCAAGACATGGAAGAATTGATGCAATAATAAAAGACATAGCAAAAAAGAATGATGCAACTTTCTACACTGCAGATTATGTCCAAGCATTAGTAGCTCAAGTAGAAGGCGTAAAGACAAGCTATTCAAAACCACAGGTAAAAATTTCAGATTTAGAGTTTGAGAAATTCTTTGATGGTCAAACTATGAGTATCCACCTTAAGGAAGGAACAATGCCTCTTGCAAAACGAGGAAAACCGGGAGCATTCTCTTTGCTAGAGATTGGAGAGACGTTATTGACAAAAGAATACTTGGAAGGAATCACCACACAGATTTTAGAGGCAGGAAGGGCTACAAGATTAGGAATAATAGAGATATCAAAATCAGGTGCACTAGTAATTCAATACAAGGATTTTAGAATAGTTGTAACTCATCCACCCTTTTCAAGTAGTTATGAAATTACAATCACTCATCCAATAGTAAAAATGTCATTAGAACAATATACAATTTCTGAAAAATTGATGAAACGTTTGTCTGAGAAGGCAGAAGGAATATTAATTTCGGGAGCCCCAGGTTCTGGAAAAAGTACTCTGGCAGCAAGTCTTGCAGACTTTTATTCAAAAAAAGGCAAGATAGTAAAGACATTTGAGTCTCCAAGAGATCTTCAAGTGGGAAAACAGGTCACTCAGTATACACATCTAGAAGGAAGTTTTGAAAATGCTGCAGACATACTTCTTCTTGTAAGACCAGACTATACAATTTTTGATGAAGTGAGAAGGTTTCAAGATTTTAGAGTATTTTCAGATTTGAGACTTGCAGGTGTTGGCATGATAGGAGTAGTCCATGCACATACTCCACTTGATGCAATTCAGAGATTCATAGGAAAAGTTGAGCTTGGTATGATTCCACATATTTTGGATACTGTATGTTATGTTCAAGCAGGTCAAATTTTCAAAGTATATGAGTTAGAGTTCAAAGTCAAAGTTCCCTCAGGAATGACAGAGGATGATCTGGCAAGACCAGTAATTGAAATTAGAAATTTTGAGGATCACAATCTAGAGTATGAAATCTATACTTATGGTGATGAAAACATGGTCATCCCGGTATCAAAAGAGACTAAAAGTGGAGGTATTGAAAAACTTGCAGAAGCAAAGATTAGAGATACAATACGAAGATTTGATTCTGATGCAGATATTGAAATTTTATCAAATAATAGCATACGAGTCAGAGTAGACAAAGAATCAATGCCGTCGATAATTGGCCGTGGGGGTTCTACAGTAAATGAGCTTGAGAAAACACTCGGTGTGCATATTGACGTGGAGTCAAAAGAAGAATCGTCAAGAGGTGGAGAATGGTTTGACATGTCAGAATCAGGAAATAATTTTGTATTAGAAGTAGATATTTCAAGAACAGGCATGGATGCAGAGATCTATGTAAATGACAAAAACATCTTGTCTACCAGAGTTGGAAAGAACGGCAGAATATTAATTGCAAAAAAATCTTCGGCAGGTAAAAGACTAATTGATGCAGTAATGTCCAAAAGTGATATCAAGGTAACTACACACGATTAGATACAGTCAGTCATAAAAATAATCAATTTTTACAGGTTTGAAGGATTTCTTTATGAATTATATCCATCGAGATGCTTTTCTTTCATTATTTTAGACATCTTAACTAAAAATCATAGCAAACTACCTTGATCAGAAATGTTAACCCAGTTGTGATTGATCTTTTGGTTCGGATCTTAACTATAGTTTCAAGAACCTAGCGCATGGATGAAGGCGTTAAAACAGGTATTGATAAAATAAAGAAAGTAAGAGACTCTCTTCATAGAAGAGCAAAAATTTACTCTGATCTAGGAAAGTTAGATGACAGAGGTCTTGCTCGTGCAATGGGTTCAGTCCAGAGAGCACCAGCACCAGGAAAAAAGATCACAAAGATTGGATTTATCATGCTTGTGTCACCAGACCCGTTTAGTACTCCTTTTGCCATCCCTACAATAATTGCTGGCAAGTATCTGGAAAAAGTATACAACGGTGCAACCATCAAAGACATAGGTCAGGAGACCAAGAATTTTGCTGCTGACATGTCCAGCATCAAAGATGAAATAAGATAATCGCAGAATCTTTTTCTATTATTTTTGCATTAGTTTTTAACTAGACAAAACCACAATTTTTCATGGCAACTAGAGCACAGGTTTTAATTCCAATTACAATTGCCGCAGTCATAATTGGCATAGTTGGAGTACTAACAATTCCTGCAGATTCCAAGCTTGCCGAAGTCAATTTTCCAAGAGGTACAATCAAACTAGATAGTAAAATTTTGGATGTGCAAATTGCAGAGACAGATGCTCAGAGGACGAGAGGTTTGATGTTTCAAAATGAACTTCCAGATGATCAGGGAATGATTTTTGTATTCAGCCAAGAACAAGTTGTACCAATTTGGATGCTCAACATGCAGTTCCCATTAGATATAATTTGGTTTGATGCAAATGGAAATGTAATTCATATTGAAAAGAATGTTCCGCCATGCAAATCGGCGTTAGAGACTGCAATGTGTACAGTGCAAAATGCAGATGGTAAAAAGGCAAAGTATGTTTTAGAAGTTACTGCAGGATTTACAGACAAATTCCGTATAACTGAAAACTCCAAAATGCAAATAATATCAGTCTAGGTTTAGAATTTTTGAAGTGTTTGTTTTAATTCTGCAAATGCTGCCTTTACTTCATCTACTGATGCTTCATCTTCTAGTGTACTGATATCACCAATTTGTTCATTTTTTGCTATTGCTTTTAGGAGTCTTCGCATTATCTTACCACTTCTAGTCTTTGGAAGTTTTTTTACAAAATGTAATTGATCAGGTGCAGCAATAGGACCTATGGTTTTTCGTATATGATTTATCAGATCTTCCTTTAATAATACAGTTGGAATAATACCTTCTTTTAGCACTACAAATGAGATTATTGATTCCCCCTTTACCTCATGATGAATTCCACATACTGCCGATTCTGCCACAGACGGGTGAGACACAAAGGCACTTTCAAGTTCTGCAGTGCCAAGCCTATGTCCAGCCACCTTTAGTACGTCATCTGCCCTTCCAAGCATCCAGATGTAACCATCTTTGTCTTTTATCGCATAATCTCCAGGATAGTACATGTCTTTGTATTTTGACCAGTATACTGTTTTGTATTTTTCATCATCTCCCCACAATGTAAGAAGCATTCCAGGCCATGGTTTTGTTACAACAAGATATCCTTTGGAATCATTTTTCACGTCTTTTCCATGTTCATCCACTACCGATAGATGAACTCCTGGTACTGGCCTTGTTGCAGAACCAGGTTTTAATGGTATTGTTTCTAATCCCGGTACTGGTGAGACCAATGCGCCTCCAGTCTCGGTCTGCCACCATGTATCAATTATCGGACATTTTTCTTTTCCAATTATTTTAAAATACCATTTCCACACTTCGGGGTTGATTGGTTCTCCAACAGTTCCAAGTAATCTCAAACTAGAAAGAGTGTATGAGTTTGGAAGTTCATCTCCAAATTTCATAAACATTCTAAGTGCGGTTGGTGTAGTATACAAAATTGTAACTTTGTATCTTGAAATAATTTCCCATATCCGTGAAGGGGTTGGAAAATCAAGTGCACCTTCATACATTATCTGAGTAGTTCCGTGCATCAAGGGTCCATATACAATATAGCTATGACCTGTAACCCATCCAATGTCAGCAGTACAAAAATAAACATCGGAATCTTTGATATCAAAAATCCATTGAAATGTACTGTAAAGATGAGTAAGATATCCACCTGTACCATGTAGCACACCTTTTGGTTTTCCTGTTGTTCCTGAAGTATAAAGAATGTATAGAGGATGTGTACTGTCAAGCATTTCTGCATCACATGAAGACGACATTATACCAACAAGGTCTTTCCATTTTTTGTCTTTTTGAGTAATTGTAATTGGGTTGTTTGTGTGTGTCAGAACAATTACGTTTTCTACAAAATTAAGATCTTTGATTGCTTCATCTACAATATCTTTTAATTTTATTATACTGCCTCTCCTTCGCCCACCGTCTGCAGTGATTATAACTTTGGATTTTGAATCATCAACTCTGTCTTGTATTGATTTAGCACTAAATCCTGAAAATATCACAGTATGAATTGCCCCTATTCTTGCGCATGCAAGCAATGAGATAATCAATTCAGGCACCATTGGAAGGTAAATTGTAACCCTGTCACCTTTTTTTACTCCAAGGGATTTTAGTCCATTTGCAAGTCTGGATACTTCAGATAGCAATTCCTCGTAGGTAAATTCTCTTTTTGATCCATCTTCACCTTCCCAGATTATTGCCTTCTTCTTGGGATTTTTCTTTACAATCACATCCAGTGCATTGTATGAAGCGTTTGTTTTTCCACCTACAAACCACCTTGCAAATGGAGGATTCCATTCTAGAGCAGTATGCCATTTTTCAAACCAGTAAAGTTTTGAAGCCTGTGTTTCCCAAAATTTTATGCCATCTTCATTTGCATCAATTCTAGTCCTGGAATCATTATTTCCAAGACCAATAGTATAACCAGAATCCAATAATATCAGATTGTTTGCATGTTAAAAAAAAGGTTCGCTCAAAGGAAATGGGAGCGAATCCTTCATCCCATCAGACTAGATTAAGACGATGATATCCGTTTAAGCCAATCTGAATCTTGCGGGGCTTCATCACCATCGGCTCCAATGGCTATTGGTTTTGGTGTCGGTGTAGTGGGAATACTATTACCAATTCCTATACCAGTAGGTACCGGAGTCTGTGGCACTGAAGGTGAAGGACTTTCTACCTTTCCAAGATATGAAATGGCGGCTGAATGAACGTCCTGCTTTGGACTCTCTATGCGCTCTCCACTTTCAACTGAAAGATCGTTGATGCGACGTTGGATACTTGTTATCTCTGCCTTTTCATGTTCGATGTGTTCGATGATCTCGACCGTATGAGTTTTGACTAAATCATATTTTGCGTCAGATATTTCATTGCTCTTGTTCTGCAATTTTGCATCAAATCGTAGCATCCGAATTGATTTTAATTGTGTCTCAAGTTCTACAAGTCTCTTCTCTAACTTTTCTCTGATTTGTCTCTCGGTCTCATCCAGAGTTAACAATTTCATCCTATACTTCTCATGGATCAATTCAGCATCCTCTTTCATGTCGTCGTTTTCAGATACGATATCCATCAGAGCTCGTATACGGCGCATGGTAAGCCCCTTCTCTCGCAATAGTCTTTGTGCATCTAATCTCCACCTAGGGATGAAGATTACAAATTGCCCTTGTATGACTAGTTGCTCGAATGCTATCTGCTTAAGTCCTTCAGAACCACAATCAACACCAACGGTTTGTACACTTCCATCGATGTCGGTTATAGTACCTATCACTTTGCCGATATAGGTGCCGTACATGTCCTTTACTTGCTTGCCGATAAATTCGATCTCTTCTTTACTCATTGGGTAGGTGTTCTAAATTTCATATAATCAACGAAGTGTTAACAAGCTTTCAATTTTTGGTAAGATCATTTTAGCTAATGATGGTATCAAAATTGGATAAATACGTAATTTTATAATCATAGTAATAGTAATGGTCCAATAATGATTACAAAGGAAGAACTAGATCAGATACTCCAATTTGTATCCAAACGTTGGGTGGACATGAGCCGAGATGAAAAACACAAAGCATTTGAAAATATGCCGACAGACTTTTGGATGAACTCCATGGGCGGGACTGCAGGTGATGGTAAATGGGTTACTACTTTGATGTATACAGAAGATCCACAGGAAGCAGAATCTTTCAAGGAAGTTTTACTTAGATGGCAATCAAAACACAATACGCTAAAATCTGGACCATCCGATCTAATTCAGATTGGAAAGAAGTAGTTTTTTATAATTGGGTTGAAATCAAATCGTGTTGTCAGAGTTTTCAAATTCCGAAAAGGAAAATCTCTTAAAACATTTTTCAAATGTGGATGATTACGTTTTTGCAATAATCAGTCCTAGACAAGTTGACAGAGGAGCTCTGATGTCAAGATATAGTAGAACTGACAAAAGTATGAGAAAGATATTTCTTGATGAATTTTTACAAAATGAAAACCGTGGAGAAGAATTTTACAACAAAGTCTTGTTAGAATATGGTGATGATTCAGTAGCAGAACTTGGAGAAGCACAAATTGCAATTGAAGGATTATCAAACATTGCTGTAAAAAAAATTGAAGACCGTAGAATCGGATTATCATATCTTGAAAAATCATCAAGGTATGTAACATGGGATAAAAAAATCAATGGAGAATACAAATTTTACAAAGAACCGGATATAATGAATTCAAAGTTTGCTGACAAATATCTAGAGGCATGCAATCTAGATTTTGAGGTGTATTCAAAAAACATTCAACCAGTAATTAATTTCATGCAAGAACAAGAGCCAATAGAAAACCAGAAATTTAGAAATTCAGGTGGAATTGAGGTACAGTTCTCAAAACTCTCAGAAGATGAAGCAAAGTCTGCAACGAGAATTTACAATGCCACAATCAAAGCCAAAGCGTTAGACATCCTCAGGGGAATACTCCCCTCATCCACATTGACAAACGTGGGAATAACAGGAAATGGTAGAGCGTTTGAGTATTTGCTAACCATATTGTATTCTTCAGGACTCCAAGAAGAAAGAACCCTTGCAGAAAAAATTCACAGAGAATTGAATACTACAATTAGATCATTTGTAAGAAGAGCAGACGATATTCACGGAAAGGCCATGCAAAAATATCTTGGCGAAATAAAATTAAAATCAAGTGCACTGAACAAAAAGCATCTCAAACCAAAGACAAACAAAAACACACTTGTAAATTTAGTCGATTTTGAATCGCAGAAAAAAGCCGAAGAAAAAATCATTACTTCAATATTATACGAGCAATCAAACGGAATTTCATTTAGAGATATTTTATCACAAGTTCAAAAGATAAATCAAAATGACAGAAAGAAAATAGTTAAAATATTTTCTGATCTGCGAAAAAATAGAAGACAGAGACCTCCACGGGCATTTGAAATGACCGAATACACTTTTGATTTTATGACAAACTTTGGCATGTTTCGAGATTTTCATAGACATCGTGTACTAACATTAGAACGACAGTTACTTACAACAAATCATGGATATGTAATCCCAGATGAAATTAAACGATTAGGAATCAAAAAAGATTTTGATGATTGCATGTACAAATCAAAAGAAGTCTTTGATTTAATTAAATCAAAGATGTCAGAACAAGCACAGTATGTTGTAAACTTTGCATACAATTATCCGTTCTTTATGAAATTAAATCTTAGAGAAGCAGTACATTTGATTGAGCTTAGAACTGTGCCACAGGGACATCAAGATTATAGAAAAACAGCACAGGAAATGTTCAAGGCAATTAAAAAAGTACACCCAAACCTGTCCAATATAATCAAGTTTGTAGACATGAAATCATACAAACTTGAAAGACTAGAGGCAGAGAAAAGAATCGAAGAAAAGCGTAAAAAACTAGCCTCGAAAAAATCGTAGCCGTAAAATTTCAATTATCACTAACGAGAATGCATCTAATGATTAAATATCAGAATCACCATACTAAAGCCATGAATTGTGGATGTGGAAAAGGCGACAAATGCATATCTCCAGACTGTAATTGTACCACAACTGGTGTATGTACATGTGGTCCAACATGTCATTGTAATGCAAAGAGAAAGTAGTAGATTTTCAAGTTTGATTTTATTTTATAATCAACCGAACCATTGGTCTAAATTGTGACTCTTCTTTTCATATGATTTTTTGAGTCTATTCAATGAAGTATCAACCCTATCTAGTGAAAAGCTTCTCTCCCTTGTAAGATAATTTGTTATTCCGGTGTAGTCAACAGTTCCAAATTTTATCTCTGCAACATCTGCCACTTGGGGTTTGAGAAAGATATTTCGGATTTGCTGATATTCTATCTCACCTAGCTTATCCTGGATTTGCGGTACATTCTCGAGTTTTCCATGCTCTTTTATCATTTTTAAAGCAGTCTTTGGGCCAATCCTTTCAAAACCATCAGGGTTAAAATCAGTCCCTATTAGAATCCCAATATCCACTAGCTGTTCCCTTGTAACCCCAAGTTCTGCCAATGTCTTATCAAGCAAAATAAGTTCAGGTTCAATCTCAATTGTAGTATTACGGTTTGGAAGCTTTCTTTTTCCGCTGTTTGTAAAATTTCGAACCAATCTTTTTGCACCAAACAACATAGAATCAAAGTCCTGACTAGCTGATGCAAAAGCTTGACCAGTGTTGGTGAGATGGGCAGCAGTTGCTTCACCTTCCGATGGGGCTTGAATCCATGGTATTCCAAAAAGGTCTAGGAATCTTTTTGACTCTTCCACCATGTCATCACGCAGAACAGATGTTTGTTGTGCAAATTTTTTTGCCTCTGCATAATTTCCTTCACTGATTGCAATTTCGTATTTTATTGTAGCATCTTTTTTTACCTGTTTTCTTCTCTGGATTTCTGCAGATTTTAGAGATGGGGGTTTTCCATCAAAGACATAAACAGGTTTTATTCCAAGAGATAGAAAATTGATATTTCTATAAAATAATCCGCTGATATGACTAGTAATTTTTCCATTGTGATCAGATAAAGGTAGACCGTCAGGGCCACGTATTATGGACAAGAATTGATATATTGCATTATACGCATCAATTGCTACAACTTTGGATGTAAATGATTCAAGATTGGTTCTTTCTCTGACACATAGTTGTTTTAGATCTAGACCCACACTAACCCCTGATATGATGTAGATTTTTGCCTTGCTATTTCTTTTTTGGATATTTGTCCCAGCCTTTTTCTATAATTTCTTCATAAATGTTTGATAGTTTTGGGATTGGTTCTCCCTTGTCTACAGCAGCCTTTACCTTGTCTCTATAATACATCTCGATTGCTTTTGCAATATCGTCATCAATTGTTATAGATATTCTAGTTTTTGCCAATTAATCTCACTTGGAAAAATATCAATAATAAACTATCTATTATCAATTTTTATACTTGAGGAACCAGCGAAAATCCTTCTTTTGTAGTTATCATCTTAACAGGAGTATCTTCTGAGAGGCCAAGTTGAACCAGAAACATGCCCATAGTAACATCATCTGGAAGAACATACTTTTTGCCATCAAACTCAACTGAGACTGTCTTTTTTGTAATGATCTCCATTTGATACTGATCTAATAAATTATCTACTTTATATCTTTTATTACATATTTGATCTATTGATCAGTCAATTCCAAGCATATTTAGATCATTTACTGAATCACTGCAAAATTAATTTTAGAATATTCTTGACGTAATCTATTGTTAGAGAATAAACCTAGTGTACAGTAAATTGTGTAGTACCTGTACCTGAATTATATCCGGAAGCGGATGCTTGCACATTAACTGTGTATGTACCGACTGCAGAGTGTCTCCCAATACTATACGAGAAAGTTACAGAGCCACTTGAATTTGTTTTAGCACTACTATGTGATACAGAATCATTGGGACTAGTAACTGAAATTGTTACAGAAGATCCGCTTATTGGAGTAGAATTCGAAGTAACTTTAACTGTGATATGGGCAGTAGTTCCCCGAGAATATGATGATTTGTCAGTAGTTACAGATACAGAAAGTGTTGGAGTCTGTTGTGGTGTAGCACTTGCTTCATTTGATGCAGAAGACTGACCAACAGTGTTGACTGCAGTTACAGTATAGTAGTATGTTTGGCCATTTGTCAAACCAGAATCAGTATAGCTTGTTGTTGTAAGACCTGTAACAATAGGTGTTGCTCCTTCTCCTCCAGGTGTAGTACCACGATATACATTGTAACCAGTGATTGTAGAACCGCCATTAGATGATGGTTGGTTCCAAGATAACGATATTTGTCCATTACCTGCCTTTGCAACCAAGTTTTGTGGAGCAGAAGGTGCAGTTGGAACGACAGGTTGTGAAAGATATGAAATTATATTATTTGCCTTTGGACTACCAAGACCTGTTACTTCATCATAACCTACAATAGAATTGCATACTGCGCCGCAATTTCCGTTACTTCCTAATGTAATATCATGATAATTATTCAGATATGGAGTAGTTTGAGGACTGGATTGTGAGCCAGTTGCCGCATTGTATAATGCAATATTTGTTCCAAATGATGCAGATGCAAGTTTTGCACCTTGACTATTTGCTATTGCAGAAATTGCAGTCCATTGTGGAGTACCAGCACTTGTTCCACCCACTATCCACCAACCGCTTTGACCATTGATTGGAACACTGTCATAAACATAGACCCCAGTGTTAGGATCTCCGTTATACGCCACATCTGGAACTGCTCTATTAGAATTTGAGACGAAGTTTTTCTGATAACTTGGTTGTGGGACATATTTGCTAAATCCTCCACCACTACCAGACCATGCAGTTTCACTTAGCCAATTTCCAGAACTATCGATGTTTAGTGTAGTACCACCTACAGATACTACATAAGGAGATGCAGCTGGCCATTCAGCACCGTGACCGCCATCTCCAGATGCTACAAAGAAGCTAGTTGTTGGACTGTTAAAATAAGAATCGTAAGAACTCTCACCTGAAAATTCACTGCCACCCCAGCTGTTAGAGACTTGTTGAGCACCTGTTGCTACAGCAGTATTTTCTCCTCCAAGAAGATTGCCAAGGGAATTGTCAGAGGATTCGACAAGAACAATCTTTGCACCTGGTGCAATAGAATGAGCCCACTGTACATCAAGAGATATTTCCATTGCCCAACCAGAATCAGTGGCTATTCCACTTGGTGCAGATTTTACAAAGCAACCATTTGCAACAGTACAAGCTGGAAGATTAAATTGTGAATCAAATGTTTGAAGGTCCGATGCGGCATTTGGATCATCGTATGCATCTACAATCGCAATTGTTTGACCATGACCACAAAGACTTGGATCAGTCCAGTCAGTTGTAGTAGTGTGAGTGCAGCTTAAATTATTAAAACCATAAGCAGTCAAGACTGATGCGGGAGAGTCGCCTCCTGATAGTGAAACTGATTTTCCTGCAAACTTTTTGAGGTGTGCGGGGTGATGTTCTTTAATCTTGAGCGGATCACTTGATGTGGTAGACTTATGGTCGGCATTACCAGTCAGAGAAAACAGACCGCCTGGACCGTTTATGTCATCATGATCTTCGCCTGATGCATTTTGAGCAAAAGCTCCAGGAACTGCAAAACTTGAAGTGATTAATAATACTACAAGAAATGGAATAGATAAAACTGCCTTGTGCACGATTGGCATGTTTGAATTCTATTTTAAAAGGATTACTACACATTTGTAGTCATCCAGTGTCAAAAAATCTAGGCTCAACCTAAACTATGCCTCTTTGAGACCATCACAATGGTAGATATTGTCGCTATTGCAAATATTATACCAACCATAGATGGAAATTCAGGAATAATCGCGCTTTGAGATATATCAAATGTAAAAGTCTTTGAAACAATATTTTCGGTATTATTTGTTGCATGGTATGCAAATGTTACATTTGCATTTGTTGTACCAGATGAGGTCGCAGCATACAAATTAGCCGAGCCGGGTCCAACTACAGTAGTGTTTTCTCCCGGATTGAGAACTACCTTATAGATTGCAAGACATCCCATTGCTTGTCCTACAGATACATTATTGTCAAAAGTTGCAGAAAGTGGAGACAAACAACCACCATTAAAATTAATTGTATCAGGTGAATTATTTACTATAGTAGCATTAATTCTAAAACTATCCCCAACATGAACTTGAGATGGATTAGTTTGAATATTTGTAATGATTATTTCTTGAGCAAAAGCTGGTGAACTGGAGATGAAGTAGATAGTAAAGACAGTCAAAGACAAGATGATTATTTTTTTCGTCCAGGAGACACCTGTTCTTATCTTTGTTTACATATCTCTTAAAGTATGCTAGATATGTGATTTTGAATCGGGTGCTACAAAGACGGATATTTATGTACCAAAATCAAAGTCTTGTCAGACTGCCAGGTTAGCCAAGTGGAACGGCGACCGCCTCGAGATCAAAATACAAGGTAGCGGTTATGCGCAAGCATGCAGGGGTTCGAATCCCTTACCTGGCGCTGTATAATTTTATTTTAAAAACAATATTCAATTATTGTCTTAGCTTCTTTGCTTTTTCATAACACTTGTCAGATTCTTTCTTTTTACCAAGTTTCAAAAGAACACCACCTTTGTTATGCCAAGCAACTCCAAATTCTGGACTAAGTTTTGTTGCCCTATCAAAACATTCCAATGCTTGTACTAGTCTTCCCAAGATGAAAAAACAAACACCCTTAAAGTTCCATGCAGCCGCATGTGTAGGGTCTAACAGAATTGCTTCGTCAAAGGACTCTAATGCAGAGTCATATCTTTTCAAGTCAGAAAGACATATTCCTTGCAAATTCCAAGCATCTACAGATTCGGGATTTATCTGCAAAACTTTACCATAACAATATAACGCATCTTCGTATCTTTTCAGATGTGATAACGTATTACCTTTTTTAAGCCAAGCATTTGCATACCGTGGTAACTTTTCAAGTGCCTTATCAAGAAATTCAAGTCCCTCTTCATACTTTTGTAGTAAAATCTTGGTCTCGGCTTGCTTGTAGAATTCTACAGCATCTTCAGGATAGATATCACTAAACTTTGTTGTAGATTTTAATTCCTTAATTTGTTGTACCCTCAAAGTTTGATAGGCATCACAAATTTGCATAAACCTTGTTTCATTTCCTTCTGAAGAATCCTTGTCAGGATGATATTTTAAAGCAAGACCTCGATATGCTTCTTTTATTTCCTGCACAGATGCACCAGGCTTTAATCCTAAAATTTCATAGCACGATATTACATCCAATATCGAGTTTACAAACATGCGTTAAACAAGTCTTTCTTGTAAAATTACTTTAGACATACAATTTGACTCACCCTATCCAGAATTTTATTTGCTTTCAATATAGAAAGTATGACTATTTCTATAAGTGATGTTTACGGAATGTATTGACTCAGGTTCAAAATGGGATAGACCGCATCCAGATCCTCCTAGTGTGCGGGATATTTGCCATATTGTTTTATGCAGTATATCTAATGAACACCAATCTTACTTTGGTTTCGCTTGTATTTGCTGCTGGAATAATGTTTTATCAAATTCTCAGTGCAAGAGGCAAACTTTCATCAAAATTCAAGTATGGAAAAAAATTGCCTTCACCATTTGCAGTCATAATGATTGCACTTCCATTTGTTCTTGGTACGGTATCTGCGTATGAGGGATTTGCCATATGGGAATCGCCAACTAGAATCATAATTTTATGGGGAATGACCATAACATTTTGGAGTACACTGATGTTTGTACCTCTTTCAGTGTATAGCAAATATAGAGAAAATATGCAGCCAGATCCAACCACATATCCAACTCTTAGCGTTCTAGTACCCGCATATAATGAAGAAAAGGTAATTGCAAGAACGATAGAAGGACTCCTTGATACAAATTATCCAGACAAGGAGATAATTGTCATAGATGATGGCAGTAAAGATGATACACTAAAGATAGCCAACCGATACAAAACCAAAGTCAAAGTAGTACACAAAGAAAACGGAGGCAAGGCATCAGCACTTAATCACGGAATTGCATTTGCAAAAGGAGAGATAATTGCAATAGTTGACGCAGATACCATTGTTGGAAGAGATGCATTAAAACAACTAGTCAAAGGATTTTCTGCCGGAAAAGACGTTGCTGCAGTGGCAGGAAATATCAAAGTAAGAAACAGAATGAATTGGCTTACATGGACTCAGGCTCTTGAATATGTTGCAGGAATTGAGATAATTAGAAGAGCTTTTGATTTTTTTGGTTCCATCACAATTGTACCAGGAGCATTAGGAGCATTTAGAAAATCCGTATTAGAAAATGTTGGGACATATCACAAGGACACATTGGTAGAAGACTTTGATGCTACAATCAAAGTTCTAAAGTCGGGATTTGTAGTTCAAGGAAGTACAGGATCTACGGCATACACAGAAGCACCACAAACTTTTCAGGATTTTTACAAGCAACGAAAAAGATGGTATCGTGGAAATTTACAAGTATTATCACGACATGGCGAGACCTTGTTTAATCCAAGGTATGCATTTTTGTACAGAATTGCGTTTCCATTTATGATAATATCCATGGTTGTATTACCATTTGCAGGACTTGCAGTTGTAATCACATCAATTTACGAATTGCTTACAGGAGACTGGATATTTGTTGCAGAGATGTTTGGCCTGTTCATCACATTGCAGACTTTAATGTCAGCCTTGGCTATACGAATAGACAGAGAGGACCCCAAATTGATATTATTTTCACCATTCCTAGTCATAGGATACAAACAAATTGTAGACATTTTACTCATAAAGGGAACCCTTGAGACAATATTCAAGGCTAAAACAAGTTGGACAAGTGCAAAAAGGATAGGAGTGTGAAAATGAAATTCTATTACCTTTTTGGATTAATTGCAATATTATCAAGTACATTTTTTCTGACAGCTCCAGCTTTTGCAGAAACCACAGGTTCTATCGCAGTCACTTTGACATATACAAATGGTGATACTGCAGACTATTGGCCGGTATCGCTAAAAATTTATCAAGATTTTGACAAGACACCTTACAAAGAAATTGTATCACTATCTGCAAATCCATTCAATATCGTATCTTTACCAATAGGCCATCAGTACAAAATAGAAGCATATGCAAACAGCATGTACTCTAGTGTAGTTTATGTCGACTTGCAACAACCGCACCAAGATGTTAATGTAATACTTCCACTTCCAGGAGGAATGCGTGTTGATGCATTCTACAATGACGGCCTGACACCAATCTCAAACGCTACAGTCTATGTAAGAGCTCAAGACAACAAGACATGGGCCCATGGCCCAGTAGACACCAGTGGAAAGACAATGCGTTTTTGGATAGAGTCAACCACTTTGGATACTGATCATTATACCATCGACGTAAAAATTGGAGACAATCTAACATATACACAGTCGCCGATATTTCTCAGACCAGGAACATCCCAGGAAATAAAAATTGTAACAGGCTGGCCTCCCATAGTAAACACGCTTGTTACAGTAAATGTGCTAGATCTTCAATCACACCATGTATCTTCTTCAGATGGAAAATTCGTCGTAGATCTTTATGATAGCAGTGGAAACAAGATAGCACAGTACCCAGTGACAATACGAGGCCAAGCATATTTTTCCAACTTGAAAGTGGGTGACTATACCTTCAAGGTCATACAAGTAAATAACAATACAGACTGGGCAACCTCAAAGATAACACTAGACGGAACAAAGCTATTTTTTGACGTATCAGAGAGCCAAAAAACACCAGTCATCCCTGTGCCTACTCCAGTCACTCCTACTCCAGTCACTCCTACTCCAGTCACTCCTACTCCAGTCACTCCCACTCCAGTAACACCCGAGCATACACCAATTACCCAACCTCCACCTACAATTACAAACTGTAACTGTGTGGCATTCAGATTAGACAACGTTCAAGATTATTGGTTAGACAATGTACAAACCAAAGTCATGGACACATTTGATGAAAAAAATGCAAACTTGACTGTTGGAATAATTGGTAAGGCATTTGGAAATGATTCCAAATTAACAGATGACATAAAATCAAAGATGCAGACTGGAAAAATTGACATTGCAATTAACGGATGGAGTTTTGAGGATTTCACAACAGATACAAAATCCCAACAAGTGCAATTGCTAGAATTATCAAAAGATAAAATATCTACAATGTTTGGTGTTGTGCCATCAATCTTTGTGCCACCATATGGAAAAGCAAACAATGACACATTTTACGCCATGATGGACAATGACATTTATTTCATCAGTGGAAATTCGGATTTTCATATTCCATCAGAACTGGCAGGACGGATTCATTCTTATCCTCCAACAGTATTTACTGATACTGTGCAGTATCAAGATACTAATCAAAGTATTACAAACGATAAAATCATATCAGACATACGCAATAGCATCAAATCTAATGGATATGCCATAGTTACAATCAACTTTCAAGATTATGCACAAAACAACGACACCACAAAATTAAACATGCCAGACAATGACAAGATTCAGAACTTGCAGTCTTTGATTGACAGTGTAAAAAGTAACGGTTACCAGATAGTAACTATAAAATCAATATCAAATACTTCAGCAGTTCCAGAGTTTGGACCACTTGCCGCAATCACTCTAATTCTATCAATTACAGCTGTAATTATAACACGATTCAAAACAAATCGGATTACATCTAGATTCTAAAATTCAGGGGTTTTTTGGACCTAGCATCTCACTGTCTTTTACATCATAGTCCCATTTGCCCCTAATTCCTTTGAAGAGGACAAATCCCCCAATCCCTAGCAACCCAATTGATAGTGCCATGTATAGCGTATAATCCAGGGTTTTGTCAGAGCACTTGACATGCACCTCTGTACCTGATGAATAGTCAAAGCAGTCATCAAAGTTCTGTTGCTGTACTGCAAACTGGGAATAGTTAGAGTTTGCCATGCTTCCAACTACAAAGCCTGCAAACATGATCACGGCACCAAGCATTATCAGCCGTATGTCACTCATGACAGCAAGAATTGATTCTGCACAATATTTAACGTTGTCACCATTATAGAATAATTGATCAAGCCATGGTTTTCGGATTCGGTAAGAAAAAATCACAAGAGCAGCCTGCACCTACAACAGAAAAAGAGAGGACCATATCACTTGACGATATTCCAGTACTTCTCCAAGAAACAGAGTCTCCGCATGTTGCCGAAGTTGTAAATATTGCCAAGTCAGTCAAGGAAGAAGTAGAAGCAAACAGGAAAAAAATTCATGCGTTAATTTTACACCTAGAATCTGATGACTTGAAGCTTGATGACATTGACAGAAATTTAATGATAATTGTAAAACGAGGAAAAGATTCTATCGTATCCATAATAAAAAAAGAGACCACATCAAACCTGACTAGCCCTACAAAGTATGACCAAGCAATATTACTCAATACCGAAATCAATCAGATACTAAAAAGAATAGGTGATGTCTTGGGATTAAATTCTAGAATCATACACATATTTGCAAAAAAATATGCAGACAGTCTCAAAGAGGAGATTGCAAAGATGGCAGGAAACAGAAACCGATTACAGGTTTCAATAAATTTCGTAGAAGGCCTCAGAGAAAGTTCCAGAATTACATCAGACATGAGGGAAAACATAGCAAAAGAGAGAGAAAAGATCTTGAAAAAGACTGACAGGATATCAGAGATAAACTCTGAGATTGTCACTCTAAAAAACAACATCTCATCACTTGAGAGACAGGTACATGATCTAAAATCCATGAATGAGCATGCCATATTTTTGGAGATTAAAAAAAATATCGAAGCACTATCTTCTGAAAAAAATGATGTAAAAAATATCATTGATATGCAATTCTCAAAGATCTCAAGGCCTCTTGGCAAGTACAGCTATATCTCATCATTTGAAAAACCTGTCAAGAAGATGATGGAGGAGCTCGTCGAAAATCCCTATCAGGTAATTTCTTCCCAGAATAAAGATACAATAATCCAGATACTAGAGGCCGTTGCCAAGTCAGTCGCATCAGGTGCCATCTCTGTCAAGGACACAGACAAGGCATTAGAACAGATTCAAGAAACGATATCTCGATTGGATGAATTTATGGCATTAAAGGAATCCTACTCTAGCAAGGTATCAACCCTTGAAAAAGACCTCGTCATATTTGACATCAAACTATTAGAATCAAAAGAACATGACTTGCATAAAACTAGGACAGATTTTACAAACATGGAGAATGTAAAAAAGAAACTCGAGTCCGAGATAAACGAAGAAAGCAAATTGTTAGAAAAACACGTATCAGACATACAGTCTAGTCTTTCAAAGATAACAAACTCAAAGATAACTCTAAAGATATAAGAAATGACATTACACCACATTGAATCTTAATTAGTTTCCAAGTCAGAGTTAGTATAATGATATTCAAAAAATCACAAAACCAGCAGCGAACCGTTACAATCAAGAAAGACACCAGAGATGGAATTTTATCATATTGCAAGATGAATCATCCAAATGAAGGAATTCTAATACTTCGTGGAAAATCAAGAAAGGGGAAAGTATTAGTCGACGGTCTGGTGATTCCCCCATTCTTTCACACAGGTCCAACTTTTGCAGGATTTCCTCATTCTTTTCTGCCTTTTGATACAAGCTATGTTGGAACAGTACATTCTCATCCAACAGGACTTGCCAAACCATCAGTTACGGATCTTCATAATTTCTTTGGCTTTGTTTCAATCATAGTCCAATCACCGTATGAAGACGGTGACATTTTCGCTTACGATCGCGATGGAAATCAGCTGGAAGTGACAATAATTCCAGACGATTCATGACAAAAATTTATAAGCTTTTTGATGTAACACCTAGCGTTGATTAATTACAAGACTTATCTCATATTCCTTTTCGGATCACTTGCAGTAAGCATAGGTTTGCAAATGTTATTGCCATTCCCATATGGCTTGATTGCGGCACTTGCCATTTTCATAGTATTTCCACTCTTCCTAAGAAACAGAGCCATGAAACGAATGGGTGGAATGGGTTCTGATGGCGGTTCAGGTGCAGGAGGATTCTTTGGTCAGAGTCAAGGTGTCAAATACATCTGTCTTGCTTGCAATAACAAGTACAAGGGTGGAATGTGTCCTAGATGCGGCTCTAAGATGAAAAGAGCAGACTTTTAGATATTTTCAGAAATGAAACTAGAAGAACTTAGGACTAAAGCATTATTTCAAAATACAATAGACACCTGGATAATGTTGTGTGAAGAAAAAAATGCAGATTGGTATTCACCTGAAAATTACATGAAGTTTATTGCACACCTATTCAAGAGCGGTTTGAAGCTCCAAAAGTTTCCATTGTGCATCAAAGAATCTGGAGGCATGTATCAGAGAGGCAAGGACAAAACACAGTTTGCAGAGATACTTGCTCAATCGACTGATCCAAATGCAGCAGCGTATACCATCAAACTTTCAGATGACACAATAAGAATAATCCGTGAGTTTAATTCTACCGTCGTAGTCTAGGATTTACTATAATATCCATTGCCTGACCTATAAACACAAATGCAAGACCTGTAATTGCAATCATAATTCCGGGTGGCAGTATCCACCACCACATACCACGAGCCGCTGCACTGTAGGAGCTTGCATCATGTAAAATTTGTCCCCATGTTGGAAATGTGGGATCACCCAGCCCTAGAAAACTAAGACCTGCTTCGGTAGTAATTGCAGCTGGAACTGATATTGCAATACTTGCAAATGCATACGGAAGGAGTTGTGGCAGAATATGCTTGAAAATTATTTTGTAGTCTTTTTGTCCCATCAGTTTTGATGCTTCTACATATTGTAGTGTCTTAATCTGTAATGCCATGCTTCGTGAAACTTTGGCAATTCCCACCCAACCAAATATTACTAGAAATCCAACCATCAAAAATATGCTATTACCTATAGTTACAGCTAGAATAATCAACAGAGGCAAAGCAGGCATTGCGTATATGATATCATTAAACCGCATAAGCACCTCATCAGTGGCTTTTCCCTTGTATCCTGCAAATACACCATAAAGTAGACCAAGTATTACAGATCCAATTGATACTGTAATACCTATGAAAAGTGCGAGAGGCGTACCCCATAGCAATCCAACAGACAAATCACGCCTGAGTTCATCAGTGCCCATCATTCCATAGACTTTACCTCCAAGAATTAGATGTGATTTTGACAAAACTGGCTTGCCTGATACATCATATACGTGGACTCTAAAAACATAACTTCCTTTTAGAATTTTATTTTCATCAAGTTTTGAAAATACGATTTTTTCAGAAGTTAAATCATCAAATGAAAAAGAGTATTTACTTTTAACATTTGCAATATTTTTTGAAATTACATTTTGAGTTGAAAATATCATACTAGAATATGTTGCAGTATCATTGGCATAAGGCAAAGAGGTAGACAATAACGATAATTCAATTCCATCAGGTCTTGTTACAGACAACTGTAACAATGGAGAGCCACTGTACTTTATATCATATTGATAGATAAAATCACTTGGAAATCCATCATATTGATAATTTACCACGAATGAATCAGTCATGACATATACAGAGCCTAACTGTTGGGACATGCTTTGTGGAGATAGAATCAAATGTTCCGGAATTTTTTCAGATTGGAAATAATTCACCCATGCAGGTTGTGCAGATTTTGGATATAATAGCCAGCTTGCAGGGTCATTCCATGTCTTGAAATTATCAACCGGAATAGTTACAAATGCAATAACAGACATGGAAAAAAGTACAACTAGAATTACAATTCCGGTCATCCCAATTTTATTGTGGGAAAATTCACGCCATATCCCCTTGGCTGAAAAACTCATTCTCTTCTCACCCTCGGATCAAAATATCCATACAAGACATCTGCAACAAAGACACTTGCAAGGAAAAATGCCGTTAGAACATATGTTGCTCCAATTATAACAGGCAAATCCAAAACACTGATCGCTTCATAATATAGCCTGCCCATACCAGGCCAATCAAATACTGCTTCAGTAATAATTGCTCCACCAAGAGAGCCAGACAAGCTTAATGCAAGAACTGTAACTATAGGAGGTGCAGCATTTTTCAAGGCATGAGAGTATAAAATTCGCTTTTCATCTATTCCTGCAGCCCTTTTTGCCATGATAAAGTCCTCTTGTAAAACACCCACTAGGAAATTTCTTACCAAGTATGCCCACGAACCAAATCCAATTAGAACTAGAGTAATCAGTGGGAGTGCCATGTGATACAATAATGAACCCAAATACCCAGGGTCACTTGCAGGAACTTCTGGGGTTGCCCTTGCAGGAAATATTGGATAAAGGAATGCAAAGACAAAGATCATAAGAACTCCTATCCACCAAACCGGAAAGCTGCTGGATACAATAGCAAATCCAGATGTTATCTTGTCAATTTTAGAATTGATTTTGCTTGCTGCAATTGCTCCAAGAAATATTCCAAGTACCGAAACTATAGCAGTAGCTGTTGTAAAAAGAAGAATTGTCTTGGGCAATTTTTCAAGTATGATATCTTTAACATCAGATGAACCACTATCACTTGTTAGATACTTTGCATGACCAAAGTCAAGTGTTAAAATTTTATACATTGAAAGCCCAATTCGTTGTGGAGAATACCAAGGTCGGTCCAACCCAAGAGATGTAATTTTTTGTTTAATTTGATTATCAATGTATGAGTTTAACTGATCAGTTGTCTTGAAACTTGCAAGAAGACTCTTGTTATTTGTAACTTGTTGCCTTACCTCAAGTGATACACTTTGTTTTGATATAGAGTCCATGTTGGCACCCACAAGAGCTATTGTAACAAGAAGTGTTGCCATCAATACCCCAAACATTGTAATGGCCCGTTTTGCAAGGAATTTTTTAAATCCCACCTATTTCATTCCCCTTTTTCTAATTAAAAGAAACACAAAAACTGATACTATAACTGCTAAAATTAGAATACTTGTAAGATATACATAATTTTCAGTCAAAGATACTGGACTCGTTACAAGACTTTCTGGAGACAGAGTATTTTCTCCGAGGGTTACAAGAAAACTACTATGATACATGTCTGGTTTATACGCCATATCAGATACTACAAATATTTGAAAATCATTAGAGCCAAGATCAAGATTTGCAGTCTTGTCAGGCCCAAGCGTTACAGCCATTGAACCATTAACAGATGCTTGTTTTCCACTGTCAACTATCTTTCCTTGTGAGTTTGTAAAATAATAGTAGACAGTAGCGTTAGGCGTTACTACAATCGGAATATTCAGTGTACTACCAAGCGTTACACTAGTTGGAACAATTACATTTTCAATTTTAGGGATGCTTATCTCTTCGAATTTTTTCCAGTAACCTGCTGGGAATGGATATGTAGGATCGGAAAATGAATCAATTGTGATTGTTCTTGCCTCGGGAGAATAATTATCTAGATAGTATGGACCATTACTTATTACTGCGTGATTATGTTGTGCAATCCATGATGCCGATGCATTATATCTTGAATCAAAATAGTTTGAATCGTTGACAAATGCAAGTGCTGGAGGAATCGATTTTTCCTTTGCAAAGTCTTCAAGATTGGTCTTAATGATATTTGCATCATCAGGTATGATTAGTGACATCCAGTCAACATTTTTGCTTACTGCATCTGACTTTGAAAATGCAAGTTTTCCGTCAGTTACTGCTTTTTCCATCGAATAGACAACCTCCCATGGCATTGCAGGCCATACCTGAGCCGAATCTGCAACCTCACCAGAGTCAAAATGCCAGAAATTTTGATAAACTTCTATGGTAGCATCATCAATAACTCTAATTCCTATGAGAGTTTTTGCTGCCTGATTTGCTTTTGGAGAATATTCTGAATCAAATGTTGTGGTATCGTTTGTTTGGTCAGCCCCCCACTGGTACAAAAAGTATATTCCATAAAGAACATCGTTCATGTCCATTGGCATTTTGTTATGCCAATTTCCAAATTTCAAGTGAAATGTCACTTTGCTTGTTGCATAAATTCCAGGTCCGACATGAATCCACTTTTGTTTTACAGCATCCCATTTTATTGCATCAGACGGTACATCGAGTTTATTCAATGGTCCCGCTGTTTGAACTTGCCAATCAGATCTTACAGGTATTGTATATCCGGTGTAAGGATTTTTGAAGCTTCCAGGATCATTTACTATACCCCATATCTGTTGACTGTACGAATCTGGAAATCCCGCAATGGGATTCCATGCACCCTGATAGATCTTCTTTACACCTATTGTCAGAGTATCAGAATCCGATCTTGCATTAATTGGCGTAAACCTACTTGCAATACCTGCACCAAAATCATTGATTGTACCATTCACTTTTTTATTTGTGATGAATTGATCTGTTTTTGATGCAAGAAAAACTCTAACGGAATCATGGATTCCTCGGTCAACAGCCTGTGATATAAGAAAGGAGCGTTGCTCTGAAGATGTGAAATTTCCAAAAAATATTGCTTTTGATAATGAATCAATTTGAGGCTCTTGGAAATTCCAGTATGACGGATTGTTAAATCCAGGCATGTTCGAAAACCAAGGAGAGTACATTTGTGCAGTCATTACAGAATCATATCGTACAAAACCGCTCATAGACCAGGCTTCTGTGTAAATACTCCATTTCATATCAGACGGATTAGAACCATATACAATTGAGAACGCCTTTGTCAAGTCACCGTAGTCTTTTTTCACAGTAAACCCCATTGTTTGTAATTGTGAGGCAAGAATCTCACCAATGGATTTTCGTATAGGGTCATCATTTCTTATAAAAATTGTAATTTGAACAGGTTTTGACTGGTACTGCCACACTCCTCCAATTTTTTGTGCACCTGCCTTTTCTAATGCACTAGAGATCATTTGATTTGCAAGAGTCGGATTGTGTCTGAAATTAAATGACTGGAGTTCTTGAAGTATCAAAAGATAATCAGGATCATATGGCTTGTATGCAGATATCATTGGAGTTCCATATCCATTTAGGACCTCATCTACAATCAGATCTCTATCTATTAGGTAATTTAGTGCAAATCGTACTTGTTGAATTGAAAAAGGATTGAATTGTTCCGATACTGCAGGGTTTATCAAAAGACTATAGCTTGTCCCAGCAGATTGAAACACTTTCAAATTTTGCCTAGACTGATCATCAAGCCGATCTAACGGTATAGCAGAATAGTAAATATCTAGATGTCCATTTTTTACTTCTTCAACTGCCGTATTTTCATCAGAGTATTGAATAAATTCCACTTTGTTAAAATTTGTACCTTTTTCGCTAAATGCAATCTCTGGACCTAAAATAAAAAGTGCTAGTATGAAGACTAGCAAAAGTTTCATGATATGTTTCTCATTAAACTGTATTTAACCATGGTCCAAGAACCCAAATCATTTCAATATAAAAAACATTTAGAAGAATTTCCACTGCCATGTTTTATGTAATAACACAAATAGTATTTTATAAAAGAAAAATAATTCACAGATTATGAATCTGCAAATGTTACTAAAAGGAATTCAGGGAATAATTCCAGGTGGACTTTCTGTCAAAGACTTTAGCATGGCAATTCAGACTAGCGACGGATTGGCAAGAGAGATACTAGACAATTTCATGCAAAACGGCATAGGAAGATTTGAAGGAGGGCAAATCCATTTTGAAGAGACTGATAAACTAAAGACAAGTATTCTTGCAATCAACATGGGGGCTGCAATTGATGAGGTATCTCGTCTATTAGATTGGCAAGACTTTGAGTCTCTTGCTGCTGAAGTACTTGAAAAGCAAGATTTTGAGACTACAAAAAATGTGATTTTAACAAAACCTAGGATGCAGATAGATGTAGTAGGTATCAAATCAGGTGTTGCAGTATTAATTGATTGTAAACATTGGAATAACATGAGCCAATCAGCCCTTCAAAGCGCTGTGAAAAAACAAATTGAGAGAACCAAACAGTATTTGTCAAAAGAAAAAATAAGAGCTGCAGTTCCCGCAATAGTTACCCTTTATCAGCATGATCTACAGTTTATAGACAGAGTACCAATAATTCCAATTCACCAGTTAGATTCATTTTGTGAAGAGTTTTATGGAAATGTAGAAAAACTTCAGAATTAAAGTAAAGTATAGATAAAAAATCCAGTAGTTATCAAAAGAAATGCCTGTGTAATTCTCATTGCATTATCAAGGGATTTCGAATATAGTTCAAGTTGGTTTCCACCCATGACTTTGACATCGGTATGACTTTCTAAGAGATCAAAAGATGCAGAAGATGCAGTCTGTTCTGCTTTTGTGGCAAGATCTAAAAACCAAGATACCACATCAGGGGCTTTTGAGAGACTACCAAATTCGAAATATCCATGTTTATTTTTAGCAGTTCTTGCCTTATAATGCGTATCAGAGGTGCATATCTCAAGAAAATTATACCCATTCTTTGAAAATTGATTTGCAATTTCTTCTCGTAGACCATTTAACATGTTATTTGCATCTGCCCATGCAAGAAAGAATTTCTCATCCCCAATCTTAAAACACATTATTGCAACCTTGCCAGGACCAAGGTCATCAGCTTCAACATTCAAATTTTCAGAGTTGGCATACCCTACTTCTAATGGTAATGATTCTTTTGTTATCAGAGTATCCAGTGTAGATTTGGCTGCATTTAGAAGATCATCTGCGTCGAGTTTTTCAATTTCTTTTCCCATTGCATTATGGCTATCAACAATAAGTATTCTTTCAAATCCTCGATTCCCACCATATTGTTCCAATTCAGATTTGATATAATATGGGATATCTTCCATTCCATGGGGAGATAATGAAAGGATCAAGACAGCAGTCTTGTCAAATAACAAGCCAGTAGTTCGCGCTCTATTTACTTGGATTGTAACAGGTTTGGTACTTTTGGTTCCTTCTTGAATCTTTGAGTTTTGTTGGAGACTTGCAATATATTGATCAACTTGAGATTTAGACGGCAAGTTAAGTGAGTGATCAGATATACTGTGCATGACCATTGCAGAGGAGTTGAGATTTTTATAGATAAGATAAGGAATGTTACTTCCACCAATGGGATGGAATGGTCCAGGATGAAGGTCTGGAATTACCAGTCGACAGTCTCCTCCTTTTTTCTTGAACAGAATTTGAAAGGTTGAAACCTTAGATGGTTCTGAGCGTTTTTCCATCAAAACTTCCATCGGTTTAGGATCATCATTTGTCCATGCTGCAAGATATGCTTGCAAAAATGCATGAGTGCTAGATAATTTTCCACTACCTGCAATTCTGTCACTTAACAGAGTCCAAAGACTCCCAAGAACACAGAAGACTACACCATATGCAATAGACTTTTGATCAGACAACATGGGAATCCAAAGATTTGTAGGTACAAATGCAAGAAACATTGCAAGTGGTTGAATTAATGAAATTGCCCATGCAGTCTTTAGTTTTGCACCCAATACAGATGTAAATATTGCAATTCTAAAACTAGTAAACAGGAACATTCCTTCAATTACAAATATTGGTAATAGTTTTGGTTTAGAAAATACGTAAAAAGATAGTATTCCACAAAGAATGGTTACAAGCCACAAGAGATTTCCAAATGCAGACATGTGTATAGATTTAGAATATTCAGTCTTCAAAATTCTAGTATCAATGACTTGAGTAATCATTAATGCTGCAACTGTGATAGGAATTGCATACATCAACCTATCAGTTGATTTGAAATAATCAATGCTTGAGACTGCAACAATAACAGATGCAACAACAATAGCAATTACTAGTGATACATAGTGTGAAGTTGGAGTAAATGTTGTTAACGTATACCGTTTGTGAATGCGAGATACGTCGTTAGAACTTTCCGTCATGGTGAGAAGAAGAACTTTAGAATCCACGAAATTCCAATCAGAGATGCAGGAATTGCAATTACCACCTCTGGTCTTAACTTGTAGCCTTTAGTCTCATCTTCGAAGAATCTCAATAGACCTGCACTGGATGCTGGCAGTGGTGCAGATTTTTTGCTGCTGCTCATGATATTTCTGCTTCAAGGATGTTTAAATAAATACCTTTTTGTGCCTAGAGTGACTTGAGTTTCTCTTTAATTGCAATTATCTCATTTATGGCATGTAAGATCTGTTTTTGTTTCTCATAGTCTTTTTCTTTTTGAAGATCTTCCGTTAGTTCCTTAATTTTCTTGTCTAAATTATCCAACGACGAACTCTCTGTTTTTTGTTGAGTTTTTGTCAAGATTGATTCAACTTTCTCCTCCACTGCCTCTTTTCCACAAGTAACACATAACGCGCTACCACTTTTCATGATTCTCACACCCTTACAATATGGACAAGGTTCACGGACAAGAGTAGCTCCATTAAGTAGCATTTCAACTGCTTTTTTTGTCAGTTCTTTAGACATGATTTTTACACATCATCTGAATAAAAAAACTTAGGGATAAACAAGGCTTAAAAGTAGGATTTCGACTTTTTATATCGAATGGCGGTAATCTGCAACACTTGTGGACTTCCTAATGATTTATGCGCCTGTGGTGAACTCGAAAAAGATCAAACCCAGATTGTTGTTAGAATAGAAGAAAGGCGTTTTAAAAAGAAAGGAACTATGATAGAAGGAATAAATCCAAAGATGAATGATCTTGGAAAAGTTGTAAAAGAATTAAAAGCTCGTTATGCTTGTGGTGGAACTGTAAAAGAAGGATACATCTTTCTTCAAGGAGATCACAGAGACTCAATTAAGACAACGCTTGTTAAGCTTGGATTTCCAGAAGCCAGTATAGAAGTTCATTGATATCAAGTTTGGAAAAAATAGATAAAATAATTAAAGTTCTCTCCATACCATATTCTGGATTTTTATCAGTCATATTTGGAATAATGATACTCTCATTTCCAATCGGTCTTTATGTTATGTATAATTCAGATATTGGAAAAGAAATCAATTATCAATATCCCATTAACGGACTTGATTTATTTTTAGGGGGAATTGGTTTTAAACTCCCGATCACTTTTGAGTTGGGCGATGCATTCATTATAACATGGGCTATTTTTTTGATACTATTTTCAATATCATACATGGGTCCAGAGGATTCCTTGCTAAAGACGCTTTCAAATCTTATGTCAAAAGGATGGAGAAACCTACGAGGAAATGCTCTGGTCAATACGATAACATGGTTTTCAATTTTAATTTTATTTTCAGTAATAATTGAAACAATACAGCAAAGCTTTGGAGTTAAAATTGAATCTCCTCATGCAGATAACAATCTAATCCGTTTCTTTCAGTTAGGCATATCACCACTGACTGAAGAGACAGGTTTTAGAGTTCTCCTAATAGGCATTCCGTTATTTTTAATGTATTCACATACTTCTTCATGGAAATTATTTTTCAAATCTTTGTGGAGACCTTCTAAGCATCTCCACATTGAAAATTATCAAAGATCAATGATATTAATCATAACTATTGGATTATTTTTTGGAGTGTCACATATAATTTCAGGAACACCATGGAGCCCTGGAAAAATAACTCAAGCTACAATTTCAGGAATAATAATTGGGTGGGTTTATGTTAGATACGGTTTTGCACCAGCAGTATTAATCCACTGGGCTACAAACTACTTTGTATTTTCGTACCTGTATTTTATTTCAAATCTAAGTCAAAACCCAACAATAAATGAATCAACAAATCCCTTTTCAAACACTCTTGAAGCCATCATAGTCTGTACAGGAATAATTGCAATAATAATTAAAATTCTAATCTACATGGAATCAAGAAGGGACATTAATAAAACAAGTGTCATTAAATAATATTAGAAGTCTAGAATTTTTTTCAGGGAGTTTGCTATTTCAGTATCAGAAAACGACAGAATAAACCGGAGATCAGATTGATCATCAATATCCAACATAATTCTTCGAATCAATACAAGTGCAGATTTTGCATTTCTTTTTTCTGCAGTATTTAGGTGGATTTTGTAACTATCCTCATCATAATGAGTCTCCATGACATTTGTTGGAGTTCGAAAAAGTGCATTAGTGCCATCAAACTTTCTAGATGGTACAACAAGAACGCACCTATCAGATGTTCTCATCTGATACAATGTTTGAATATCTTCAGGCTGTATCAGCGGTACATCTTGTGGAAATATCATGGTACCATCAAAACCCTCTTGTGAAAAGTATTCATCTGCAAGCAAAACTGCGCTATTTACGCCCTGCTCTGATTCATCATAAATCCCATGGGCACCAAACTTTTTTCCAATGCCAAGAGCTTTTTCATCTTTGCTCACAAGAACTATTTTTTTAATAACATCAGAATGAGTTACAGTTTGTAATACAGATTCTAACATTAGTTCACAAATTTTTGTAGTTTTTTCTTGAGATAGATTAAGGCGTGTTTTAGCTCTTGAGAAAGTTTTTACAGGAATTATTGCGCCAATGCGTAAATCAGACATGAACTTGTTTTAGAATGAAAGATGCAAGTGCTTCTTCGTCTTTTTTGTCTTTCATTCTTATTTTAGTTTCGTAGACTTTCATGTCCAGATTTTCTATTTTTCTAGTTAGCAATCTATCTGCAGTGTCAATTACCATATGTGATGCCACTTCAGAATACATCTTTGCAAGACCATATACTGAAACTTCCATTCCTGCAGCTTCCATGTATTTGGTAGCAGGTCCACTAATTGCGGTGTTACCAATAAGAGGACTAACCACAACTACTTTTTTCTTGTTTTTTGACAGTTCTTTTCTGATTCCCTTAATGGATAAGATTGGCCCTATACTAGTCAATGGATTACCGGGTGCAATAATTACTAATTTTGAATCATGAATTGCATTAACAGCTGCAGGGTTTGCACGTGCTTTATCTGCACCAATGTATTTTATTCCCTCAACTTTGTCTTGGCCTTTGTATTTTACCCAATATTCTTGAAGATGAAGATCTCCTTTATTGGTTACAATTCTAGTTTCTACGCTATTATCAGTAACTGGGATAATTTTTACATCGATTGCAAATTTACGGCACATCCATTCTGTAATGTCAGATAGATTCTTTCCATTCTTTAGCATATTAGTTCTCAAAAGATGAATTGCTGCATCTCTATCACCAATGTTAAACCAAGTTTCTTCCCCAAGAACTTCCATTTGACGCAAAAATCCGTACGTGTCTTTTTTTATTCCCCAACCTTTGTCAGTATCCAAAATATCTGCCAATCCATAGAGAATTGTATCAATGTCAGGACAAATGTAAAGGCCATAGAGCCAATAATTGTCACCGACGTTTGAAATTACAGAGATATCTCTTGTTTGAGTAGCTATTCCGCGTACAAGTTTAACAGAACCTGTTCCGCCTGCAAGAATTGTAATCAATCGTCCATTTCCCCCGCGTTGTCTGTGGTTTAGACTAAAATATTACTCTTGCCTCGATATCACACAAAAATTTTAATCATTCAAAAATAATGCTAAAGTTTATTACTATCCTGAAGAAAATTCACACCGTGACTAAGAGATTACTTTTAGCATCAGCAATTTTAGGGTTATTGGTTTTTGGAACAGTTTCACCAATTTGGGCAACTGTTGACTTTAATGCATATCTACCAATTGAAGGAACACCGATTAATCCTGAATTCAAATTTACAAAGAGTATTGCAATTGATTATTCAGGTGGTGGAAAACTAAAGGATGCATTAATGGGCAAGAATATGACAATAGCATTTACTGACACTTCTGATAACAATACAAGTATCAAATCATTCATGGAAGCAATAAACACAGAACTTGCAACAGACAGAAAGACTACAGCAACAATGTCCAATTTGAAATTAGATTATCAAGTACAGATTAACGGTGATGATAAAGGTGCTACATTTGACTATAGAATTGTACTTGTTCCCACCATGGTTGGATACACCTTGAACAAGGGAACTGGAGACCAGCCCACAGTATTAGACATATCATGGATGGGATTTAATATTAAAAACTCAACAATCATTACAACCAGCCAATACGGAAACTTGGAGATCAATTATCCGTTAGGAGTAATACAGAATCAATTACCAGATGTATACAACTTATTGAAAGGAACTACTGCAGAATCAGCCTTGAATTTCAACTTGATAGATGCAAGTGGTCTTGTTGTATACCCAATTGATAAGTGGAATACCCTTTTTGATCCAGCGTATACCCTTTCTGAAACTGCAGGATATGGATACGCCGGACAAAAAGTTGCAGTAACAGGTTTTGCATATGGCCAAAGTGATCTTTATCAAGGTCAATTGAAAACCCAAAATATCGATACAGACTTTACAGTAGATTCCAAATATCATTTGACTGCAATTGAGAGAGCTAGTTCAGGCACAATAGATGCTGCAGGACATGCAAATGGATACATGGTGCAAGGTACACCTGCAATTTCTACAACAGCTCAAGCTGGAACTGGTGTAACAAATACAACTGCTCAAGGTCTATCCACCATGACAATATATGCAATGGCAGCATTTGCTGCGATCATAGCTGCAGGAGTTTTCTGGTGGAGTAATAGAAAGATGAAAGAAACATTGAAGCGAGGTAAAGACACTAGTCCACCTCCAACATTCCAATATGAAGAAAGAAAACACTGGGCAGACAAGTTTGACGAAGAAAAGAAGTAATCCAAATTATTTTAGAAACATCTTTTTAAAAAATAGTGCGCGCCAGCCGTAACCCTCCTTCTGTTTTTACGATATTACGCTATGCGGCCTACCTAAACAAAGTGCAGCGCTTATTGTTTGATTTGGCCTTTCTCCGCGCGGGACAGATTTTTCATTCCTTGCTGGAAACCTCAGGCATTACCATCATAGTACGCCAGGTCGGATTTTTTTCTGTGCTGTTGCCAATCATCTCTGATTATCCGTCTCCGGATCGCACTTGCTGCATGGAGGGAGGAGTTTCCTCTGCCGTGGCAGTAATCGTTCACCGGCTCGCACCTGACAAAATGTATCCAATTTGCTATTTTAGCATTGGCTTAGAGGTACAAATACTAGAATTGTAGATAATAGGCTTTTCCAATCCAGTAAAGTTTGTTCGTATTTACACATAGATACGGGTAGAGATTTATTCGACCATTCTGCCCTCTCGAATAGATTCACTTGGCACATGATGAACATCATGCTGGACTAGTACGTAGTCTCTCATTATTAGACATAACAATGATCGGTATTGCCGCCATGATCGGTGGTGCAATATTCAATCTAGTAGGTCCTGCAATGCATGAAGGAGGTCCATCCCTTCTAATAGTATTTGTTGTCAGCGGAGTAATCAGTTTCTTTACAGCATTGACATATGCAGAATTAGGATCTGCTTTTCCTGAAGCTGGCGGTGGTTATAGGTGGGTAAGAGAGGGTCTTCCAAGACCAAATGCATTCATCAGTGGATGGATAGCTTGGTTTGCCCACATGATTGCAGGTAGTTTGTATGCTGTCTCCATTGGAGACTTTGTCGGAAGCCTACTAACAAGTATCGGTGTTGCAGCCCAATATGGAGGAATTCCAATAGAAAAAATTATTGCAATAATTTCGATAATAATATTCACATATGTAAATTTCAGAGGAGTTTCACTAACTGGGAAAGTTGGAAATGGACTAACAATTATGCAACTAATAATCATCATAATTCTCATCACATCTGGAATTTACGCAATGGGTTTTGTCAATCATAATTGGGCAGTAAATTTCCAGCATTTCGTTCCAAAGGGAATCACGGGTTTTATTCTGGCAATGGGAATTACATTTATTGCTTTTGAGGGTTATGAGATAATTGTCCAAGCGGGCGAAGAAGTAAAGAATCCAAGGAAGAACATTCCAAGGGCAATTTTCATCACGTTAGGAACAGTAACGGTACTTTACGTAGTCTTTACTTTTGTTTTTCTTGGAGGAATTGATTCTTCAAAACTGGGTAAGGAAGTATGGCAATTCATTGGAGACAATCAAGATGTTGGAATTGCAAAGGCTGCACAGTATCTTTTCCCCTATGGCACAATTTTGGTTTTTGTTGGAGGAATTGTTTCAAGCATAGCTGCACTTAGTGCCACTACATTTTCTTCAAGTCGTGTATCTTTTGCAATGGGCAGACAATACAATCTACCATACATATTCAGTGCAGTACATCCAAAATACCATACACCACATTTTGCAGTGATCGCCTCTGGCATTATCATGTTGATAATGGCATCATGGCTCCCATTAGAACAAATTGCACTTGTCGCAGGAGTCATGTTTCTTTTTCTTTTCACCCAGGTAAACTGGGCTGGAATTAAGATTCGAAGACTATATGGTCACAAACTTGATTATGGATTTAAAATTCCATTATTTCCCCTCATGCCAATCATTGGAATAATTTGTAAAGCCGGACTTGCAGTTTTTCTGTTAATTTACAATCCACTAAGTTGGGTGATTGCAATAATTTGGATATTAATAGGATTTTCAGTTTACAAATTATACATATCAAAAAAAGAGATTGAGCATTATGCTCCATTAGTTGCAAATATTGGCCCATCAGAAAGAAAAAATTATCGCATAATGGTGGTTTTTAATAAAAAAACAATTGAGAAACTTGCCAAGATTGCATCCATTATTGCCAAAAACAAAGAAGGGGAGATTTCGCTTCTAAATGTGGCAACAATTCCCCTTCAGATACCGCTTTCAATGGGACATAGATTTGCAGAACCGATAATGAAATCATTTGACGAGTTAAAAAAGATGCCAGGTTTTTCAGAATATAGATACTTGGTTAGACTATCTCATGACAACACGGAAGCAATTCTTGCAACTGCAGAAGAGCAAGGAATAAACTTGCTCATAATGGACTTTTTCGATCTTAAAAACAATAGAAAGTTACTTTCTCTTGCAACTTGTGATATTTTAGGAGTAAACATCAAAAAAGAGTTTGAAAAAGAACTTTCCCATGTAGTGGTATCATATGATAAAGGAAGACATTCTGATTTAGGAATTGAAATTGCAAATGCCTTTTCCAATTCAATTGGAAGTAAGATTCGAATTATACGCGGAGTTGTCGAATCCCCCGAAGAGGAAAGAGACATTCTAGGCAGAATTAATGAAAAAATGTTCGATTTAGATCTTAAAAAAGTACCAGTAGAAAGAGTATATCCTACAAGTTCTGAAATCATAAAGGATATTCTAGTGAATTTGAACAAAAACCCCGAAATTGTCATAGTGGGGGCAGGAAATCAATCAGAACAAGCATTTAGCCCAAGGACAATAGAGATTGTGGAAAAATCTCTTTACAGCGTATTTGTTGTACGAGATTCAAGATTTTCAAGCATCAAAGCAAGATACTTTTGGCAAATGATTGCACCGAGATTAAAAGAAAACAGAGTAATTTACAGAATATATCGTAGCACATACAGATTACTTCCTAAGAAGAAAGTTATATCAGATGAAGAATATTTTTCACAAAAAATCTAGTACTAATAAAAATCATTCCATCATTTTAAAGAATCATTGTTCTAGACCATATTCTTTCGAAATTCTCTCGACGTCCTCCACGGTTTGTGCAAGGGAATAATCTTCCAACAAATATCGATTTAGATCATAAAATGTATGTCCCCACTTGAATTTACCAATAACAGAATTGGCAAGATCTGAATAATCCATAATGTATAGAGCCCCAGCTATTGCCTCAGCAGTTGTAAGTTTACCTATTTTAGAATAATTAACAGGATTTCCTGCAAGTAATGGTGGAAGCTTTCTTGACAGACCTACAAAGTTTTTAAGAAACATTTTTTGTGCCTGTTCCCATGAACAGTCAATAGCTGTGATCGATTTGGTATGGTCTCGGTCAGATCTTAGAACAAATTCTTTTGCAAACGGATTTAGAATCATATCTTTTCCAGTGAGATGTTTTATGCGTTTAGCAATACCAAATTTTACAAGTTTGGCAGCTGTACATTTGGCTGGGTCATCCTGCTCAAACATGAGAACTTGAATTTGCATCTAGTCTCAGTGTATCAATCAAGAATAAATTGCTTGAGATTTTGTAAAATTATTTTCCATTATAGGTTACTTGATAGTAGAATCTTGTAACCTGGTCCTTTTTGATTACATTTACGCTCCACTGTCCATCGGAGATAACATCGTTTGCATTTGCAGGAATAATACTAAATTGTTGTAATCTAATACCAGTACCAGAATAGCCAACAAGGTAATTTGTACCATTAATTGCCACTGTCTGATATAACATTCCAGATTGTACAGTAGATTTTGTAACAAGGCAATTTTGATCTTGGCCAATTACACAAGTTCCGTCTTGTGAGCTAACTTTAACGGTAACATCATTTTCATTCCCAGGATTTATTCTAAGTAGACCATCAAGTTCTCTTGGATGGTATGTCATATTACCAATAGATTGAGTAGCAAATGTAATAGGTATAACAGAGTCGGATATTTTACCAAGTTTTTCAGTAAAGGTATTTGCAGATACAGCATGTTTTGGAACAGGTCCAATTGTAGAAGGAATTACTGTTTGAATAGACGGGGTTTGTGTAACATTTGTTGAAGGAACAACTTGTGTTTGGTTTGAAGGAACTGGAACATTTTGAATTGGAAGTTGATTTACCACGTTAAAGTCAGCAGTGTATGGTCCAAATGGCACCTGTGCGATTATAGTATATACTCCAATAGGTGCATTATTTGGAATTTTATAATCATAAGTAAAGGAACCGAATTGATCAAATGGAACAGTAACTTTTGGTACAAAGATTCCTTTTATCGATTTAACTTCGCCCTCACTAATGACTGTGTCATTTTTCAAACCAAATGCAAGATCTACGTTATCCAGAGATATTATGGAGCTAGTTCGTCCAGTTACAAGAACAGTCTGACCAGGAATATATTTGTCAGCATCAGTAGTTATGAATAGTTGAAGCTTGCCAGAACTTGTTGTAAACGGATCAGATACATTAAATGATGAAATTACTTTATTTGTTGAGTAATCAGCATAAATCTTGTATGCCCCAGTAGCCCAAATACCAGTATGGAATGGAATTGTGGCATAATACTGTCCGCCTTGGTTGACATTGGCATTACCACGGTATAATTCCTGACCTTGGTTTGAATATACCAAAATTTGGACCACCGCATTTGCTTCTTGTGTTGCTGAATTTTGTATTGGAATTACTTGACCCCAAATTCTTGCCACATCAGTTGATAGATAATCTGTTTTATCAGTCTGGAGGGTGATAGTAGATATATCTTGGTTGGGTTGCGGGTTTTTAGACACTTGGAAGAAAAGTTCAGAATTTGCATGTGCTGAATTTATAGATATTCGGTATATACCATAAACAGTTAGTGTAGGATCCACTGTGGATGAAGAAGACCTATCAGTGGTTATGATTGCACTACCTGTTGTATCAGTACTTGGTATAGTCCAAGTCCATGAAAATTGTCCATCGTTTAGATGTAATGGAAATGTGATAAGATTACCCGATGGTCTTGTCAGAGTTAGAGTATAGGTATCAGTACCAGTGAGTGCTGAAATCTTTCCAGTCAACTGAACGGCATCACCTACGCCGTAAACTTTCTTGTCAGTGCTTACCATTACAGAATTAATTGAGCCACTTGCAAGCGGGTCATAGACAGTAAAGGTAGTGAATGTAGACAGATTATCAGCATAAGTTGCTTTAAGAGTATAAGTTCCTGGAATATACATTCCATTTGAGATGGGCTGTTGGATCTGAAATGCACCATTAGCATCAGGAAATGCAGAATAAGTTAATGGAACAGATGTAGGTACATTCAGATTATTTTTAAAACTACCACCACTATTAATCGTCCCACCAGTGGAATCGAGTATTTGTATCGATACAGAAGCTCCTGCATTTTGGGTGGAAAGTTGTACTGGATTTAAAATTTTACCGATTATAGTCATAGTATCACCAAGAGCATAAACACTTTTGTCGGTAACAATAGTAAATGGAGATGACGAGATTTGAGTCGTTGTGTAATTTGAGGGATTTTCCACCACAACAAAGTCAGTCTCTGCAGTACCTTGTGGTAATGTTACAATGGCTCGATAGCTACCTAAACTATCTGAAGTTCCAGGAAGTACAAAATTGTATGAGAAAGTGTTATCAGTTTTAAGATTCACCAATGTTTTAATATTTGCAGAATTTGGAACTACGCCACGATTTCCAGAAGTTTGCGTTCCAGCACCTCCCGACACAAAAGTTTGTGTTATCTGCAAGCTAGGGGAAAGTCCTACGTTTTGCAATCCCATAAGTTTCGTACTGCCACTGATAACGACTGTTTCACCTGGAGCATATGCCCTTTTGTCAGTAGATATTACAATTTCATTACTTTGTACACCAGTAGGAATCAACGCAAAAGTGGTAAAATTAGATGCTCCGGCATAAGTTGCTGCTATTCTGTATATGCCATAAATTGGATTTACACTGTTGATAAGCAATCCAGAGTTTGCTTCACTTCGTTGATATTGATTAACAGTAGTTAATTTTCCTTGGGAATCTGGAAATAGAGTTCCCTGATAAACCACAACGTTGGTCGGATCGTAAACTTTGTAAACTACAGGAGTTAGTGGAATTACTTTTGAAACAGTACCTTGTAGAATAATAGGTTGAGATAACTGATAATTAGAATTGTCTGTTGAGATAGATATTGTTGTAGGAACAATAGCTGCTGGAGGGGCAATAGTGGTAGAACCAAGTGAAAAGGTAGCAGATGTTTGTACACCACCATAAGATGCAGTTATCGTATATGTTCCCTGAGAAAATCCCAAGAGTTGATCAAGTTTTTGATAAGTCGAGAACTTCAAATCTGTTGCAGGATATAATGAAAAAGTTTTTTGAAACCCGTGAGGTCCAGAGAGAACAACACTAACAGTCTGCGGAATAGAAGATACTGCCGAATTTGTTACAATTTGTGATACTTGGCCGTTGATATTTACTACATCATCAAAGACATAGTTTTGTTTATCAGCTGAAACTGATACAGAAAGTTGATTTGCAGTAGTAACTACAGGAGGCTTGCCATTTGAAGATCCTGGAGTTCCAGCCTTGAAGATCCAATCATTTTGAGTACCGGTGTCATAACCATCATAGATTCTCTGCCAGGTATTACCATCACCTTGTTGATCAGTAAGTGGCGGAGTCTGATCAATTATTGTACCAGTTGAGCTTGTCAGTTGTACTACCGCTCCAGCAGTTGGGAGCCAATTTGCCACATAGTGATAAGCAATGAATTGTTGACTTTGTATGACAGTTCCTGTAGATATTGTGTAAGCTTGTTTTAATCCAGTGGTTGCCCCAATTGTCCAACCGCCAATGCTTACAGGAGAATTAGTGGGGTTGTAAATTTCCACCCATTGCAAAGGCTGATGAATATAATCACCCGGTGGATTGATTTCTATCTCATTTATTACAACATGGTTTGCAATTGGAATTGTTTGGGCACTAGCAGAATAACTTGAACCAATTAAAAGTAAGACTAGAATTCCTGCAATAAAGTACGGATTAGAGTATTTCATATGTTATACCATTTCAAAGCCTATATTTGCAATTTTAGGTGTTGATTGTGGAAAAGTTGAGCTAGTTGTTAATGCCCAATATGCCTCAAAGTGCATAACCAAAAGATCTCTTTCAAGTATTATAAGTCGTACGTAGAATTGATACCAGATTACATCTTTTCTTGTTTATCAGAATCACAGTTAGGACACTTGTTTTCTTGGATTTTCGCTCCACATGTGACGCATAAACCCTCTCCAACTTCTCTTTCAATCTGTCTTTTTCTCCTTCCAACAAATACCTTCATCCCAAAATATACCAGAATTGCAATGATTACTGCGTATACCAAATTCATGTGTGGTAATGCCATCACACCTATCATGATAAACAAAACTCCTACAATTAACAAAATATCTCGTTTTTCAAATTTCAATTTAATCTAGGACTAAAACATTTCAATAAATAGATATGCCAGAACTCAGAGTCACTGAATTAACATTCATCTCGTGTCATGTCTCTAACTCTTCTTCATCGCCTGGCTATCACCATCAGTCAAAGTCAGATAATAACTAATTGCATTATTAGGTAATTTTTAGTTAAAACATGGTGGGATCGGCCGGATTTGAACCGACGACCTCAGGTACCCAAAACCCGAATCATACCAAGCTAGACCACGATCCCGATGTGATTGCACAAAAATGTCCCCAATTTAATCTTCTCATGCATATGATGATTTTAAATAATAATCAAAATTAAGGCATAATCGTTGCAAATCCAAGATTACATCAATGCCGGAAAGATAGCATCAGAAGTTAGAGAAAACGCCAGAAAGAAGAATCATGTGGGTTCCACATTGGAAGAGATTTGCAATTCAATTGAAAAAGAGATTGAAAGTAAAGGTGGAAGATGTGCATTTCCAGTCAATGTTAGTCTAAATGAAATTGCTGCACATTATACAGCAGAGCCAAATGATAGAACAGTAGTCAAAGATACTGATCTTTTAAAAATTGACTTGGGTGTTCAGATTAATGGTCACATTGCAGATACTGCGGTAACTGTATGCTATGAGCCAAAATATGATTTTCTGGTACAAGCTGCTGAAGCTGCTCTCAAAGAGGCAATGTCGATCATTCGAGTTGGAACAAAATCAAGTGATGTTGGAAAGACCATAGAGAATACAGTAAAACAGATGGGCGGCATACCTATTGCAAATCTTAGCGGCCATTCTCTTGAACAATATACGATTCATGCTGGAAAATCTGTTCCAAACATATGGTCAATTGGTTCATTTTCTTTTCAATCAACAGAAGCATATGCATGTGAGCCATTTGTAACAACGCCAGAAGGTTCAGGCTTTGTAAGAGAAGGCAAAATCAGAAATATTTTTTCTCTTGTTACAAGAAAAAGAACAAAGGATGACGATGCTAACAAAATGATTGATTTCATATGGCAGAAATTTAACATGTTGCCCTTTGCCTTAAGGTGGTTTATCCCAGAATACAATGAAAAGACTGCAAGAGAGTTACTTGAAAAATTAATAAAAAATAAAGTTGTCAGATCTTATCCAATACTAGTTGAAGCAAATGAACAAAGAGTAGCTCAAGCAGAGCACACGTTTATCCCCCAAGAAAATGGGGTCATCGTAACTACGATTTGATGGACTCGCCGAAGATTTTAGATATAATAATTTGTCCATTACCGCAGGAAGTGCATTTTTCCAGAATTTTAAAGACATAATCCCCTTCCTTGAATTGTCGTTTTGATGTTTTATTGCAGCTATTGCATTGTTCTACAGTGTAAGGGTCAAGCAACTCTTCTTTTTTCTTGAAGGGATTCTTCATTGTGCCACTCCCAAAGTATTTCCAACGCCGATAATCAGAGCACATTGACCAGTTTTTGTATTGTATTTTACAATATCATAGATTTGAGTTGACACTTTTTCAGATGCATCTGAAATTTCCTTTTTCATTAAAGTGATTGCTTCTTTGATTGACTGTTTTATCACGATTGCATATATTGGAATGTTATGTTTAGTCGCAATCTCTTCTATTTGGAATCGTTCAGTTCCAATTCCGCCAATTGCTGCGCCAAATCCTTGAGCAATAGATCCAGTATCTTCTCCTTCAAGTTTTAGTGCAGCATCAACCATGACTATAATATCAGGTTTCTTTTCAGCGAGTATTTTCTCAAGTGCGTCAGCTGGTCTTCCAACTGTTGCTGCAGGACCTTCTGCTTTTAAGAGATAAATTTTCCTGCCTTCAAAGTCTTTTTCACTCCAAACAGTTTCAAGTTCGATTAGTTTTTTTTCGGTGTTAAGCATCATTTTACCAACAATCATGGGTCCAATCCCATCACCTATTGGCTGACCTTGTTTGAATGCAGATACAGCAATTTTGAGGGCTTCAGCTTCTTCCATGATAAACGGCAGCATCATTTGTAAAGGTAAGATTAATGGAAAATTATTTTGTTTTTTCGCAGTAAGAAAAAAGTGTCTTACCATTTTGTACAACAGTTGCAACGTAGTTACAGCTTCCAAGATATTGATTATTTTGCTTGCTTCAATATGATCAATATTTGCAGATAGACTTTTGACTTGTTCCCTAGTAGAATCTTCTCGGGTCCTCATCATGTGTCGTATTTTTGGCACAATTCCATTTGGATCCATGTCTGCAGGCATTATAGTAAAGTATTCAAAATATCTATCAAGTTTTGATGTTGGATCTTCGGATGGTTTTACTGTATTTTTGATATAATTGATTAATTCAGTTCTTGTTTCATCTCTATATAATTTCAGTTTCTCAAGTCCCTTGTTAATTTCAGACGATGTTACTTGAAGCTGGATCCTCTGACCATACAACATAAAGATAAAGATTGGTACAATCCACACTAACCACATTAGCGGGTTAGAATTATCACCAGAACTTAATGCCTTATCCCAGTCAATCCCTAAAAAATTCAATAACAAAAAGACATTTTTTTACTAAATTAAATCTTTCAGAAAATTAAATCGTTTTAAGCATTTGCTACCTAGTTCATCTAATGAAAATAGATGAAATGGGTGAGAAATTATCCAAGAGAGTGAATTGTCAAGTCTCATGGGACGACTATGCACGTAATTTTTATTCAGTTGATTCAAGCTCCTACACCTTAAAGCCATCAATTGTGGTCTTTCCCAAAAATGAATTAGATATAATAAAAATAATAAAATTTGCAAAAAAATATCACATTCCAGCTACTGCGCGAGGTGGAGGCACTGGACTTGTAGGCAGTGCTCTTGGAAGTGGAATCATAATAGATATGAAAAATCTAAACAAGATAAGTCTTGGAACAAATCATGTCAAAGTTGATGCAGGGGTTTTCAAAGGACATCTGGATAAAATATTGAAAAAACAAGGAAAATTCATTGGACCAAATCCGTCCATAGGGCCGTTTTGTACAGTAGGAGGGATGATTGGGACCAATGCAAGTGGCGCTCGTTCTTTGAAATATGGTAGCATGATTGACAATCTAATCGAAGTCAAACTAGTTAACGCATTTGGCAACATGATAAAACTTCCAAACAGTCAACATGCAAAACAAGTGTTGGATATCATTCCTTCCAACATTGAGAAAGTGTTTCCTAAAGTTTCCAAGAATTCGTGCGGATATAGAATTGACAAAATTTATTCAAAAACAGATGTACATAAAATAATTGCGGGGTCAGAGGGAACTCTGGGTATAATAGTTTCTGCAAAGATTAGAACATACAAGATTCCAAAAAACATCTTGTTATGCATAATATCATACAAGACATTGTTAGAAGCAGCAAAGGATGTCTCAAAAATAAATGAATTAAAACCGTCGGCCGTTGAACTTGTAGATAACAACATAGTAAAACACATCAAAATAAAGATCCCTTCACAAACTGAATGTATTCTTTTTGTAGAGTTTTATGATAACATAAAACAAAACATAAAACAAATTCGAGATATAACGTCAGGTAGGATAATCAAAATAGAAACAAACATAAAAAAAATTACAGAGTTGTGGGGTTTTAGAAATTCTGCTCTTGTATACAGTCTAAAAAGCATAACAAAGAATGAGACTATGCCTACACTCATAGAAGATGCTGTGGTTCCAGTAAAGAGACTCCCGTTATTACTAAAGATTTTAGATATAATTTCAAAAAAATATGGACTAAAGATGATAGTTTATGGGCATGCTGGAAATGGAAATCTCCACATAAGACCCATTCTTAAGAGAAGAGATAGACATCTCATTAAAAAAATTGCCTCAGAGTTCTTTATAGGCGTAATAGGAATTGGTGGAAGCATAACAGGAGAGCATGGTGATGGTCTTGCCAGATCAGAGTTTGTTAAATTGCAATATGGAAAACAAGTCTATTCTGTTTTCAAAGATATAAAAAATCATTTTGATCCACAGAACATTCTAAATCCTGGAAAGATTATCTCAAATCAAAGTACTGTAACAAAAAACCTAAAGATCTAACTATTTTATTCTAGTTCCAAGTGGAACATTTTCAGTAACTGTTAACCAAAATGGCTTATCATTAAGATCAGCTGCTAAAAGCATGGCGCCTGATTCTATTCCTGCAATTTTCCGCGGCTCTAAATTTACAAGAGATATGACAGTTTTGCCTATCATTTCTTCAGGTTGAAAATATTCAGCTCCTCCAATTATTACATCACGTTTCTCATCACCAAGATCAATTATTCCTTTAACAATTTTTGATTTTCCAGGAATTTTTTCAACTGAAATTACTTTGGCCACCCTCATATCCAGCTTGGCAAAGTCGTCATATGTGATCAGTGTCACAGTAAGTGTCAAATTATGAGATTAAAATTGATTTCGAAATCACAATTTTGTCATTATTGTAGAGATGAAATCTATTTAGTTACAACATAAATATGAAGAATGGAGTTCTTAGATTATGGTTCAGATTATGGCGTCAATTGAGATTGATGCCCCTGTGGATAAGGTTTGGGAGATAGTATCAGACCTTGATTCAGAGCCAAAATTTTGGAGAGGAACTAAAGAGGTAAGAAACATCTCAAAGGAGGGAAATACCATAACAAGAGAAGTTACAATAGCATTCAAGGATTCTAAATGTATGCAAAAAGTGATGCTATATCCAAAAGAGAAGATTGAAGTCCAATTTACAAAGGGAATTATCGAAGGCAACAAGATCGTCACACTTACACCTCTTGATAACAAGACAAGACTTGATGCCATGTGGGACATGAAATTATCAGGAATGATGGGAATGTTTACTGGCATGATAAAAAAGCACATTCAAAGCGGGACTGAGCAGGCACTACAGAGTATAAAGCAAGAAGCGCAGAGATAGTCAGATGTATTTTTTAGCAGATGTAATTAATTATGCTCTATCAGCTATTTTGTTAGGAGTTTCATTAGCATGGATATTTTTGATAAAATCCATGTGGATAACTTTTCGTGATTCCCCGTTTTTAGACAAATTTGTTTCCAAGCCACATCACAATCCAAAAGTATCAATTATTTTGCCTGCAAGAAATGAAGAGTTGTTTATTGAAAAATGTATCAACTCACTTTTAGATCAGGATTATGAAAATTACGAAATAATTGCAATTGATGATAGATCAGATGACAATACTGGAGAAATAATTAAAAAAATTGCCAAGAAGAATTCCAAAGTAGTGCATGTTTTAGCAGAACCAAAACCAGAAAGATGGACTGGAAAAAACTGGGCATGTATGGAAGGTTTTAGAAAATCATCTGGAGAGTTATTACTATTTACAGATGCAGATACATTTCATACAAAAAAAATAATTTCACTTGCAGTGGATCATCTCTTGAGTGAAGAACTAGATGCACTCACAGTAATTCCAAAGATGCTCTGCCTTGATTGGTGGACAAAGATTACATTGCCAGTATTATCTACTTTTCTTCATACAAGATTTTCCGCTCTCAGAGTAAATGATCCATCTAAAAAAACAGGATATTTCTTTGGGAGTTTTTTCATAATAAAAAGAAAAACGTATGAATCTACAGGAACCCATGAGGGAGTAAAAAGTGATATTGTTGAAGACGGAGCATTAGGCAAAAAAGTAAAGGAACAAGGGTTTAAGCTAAAGATGGTACGTGGAGAACACCTAGTTGAGGCAGTATGGGCAAGAGATTGGCCTACTTTGTGGCATGCCCTCAAGAGATTAATGATTCCACTTTACATCCAGTCAAACAAAGTAGCTGTAGGCATTTTCTTTGCAGTCCTTTTCTTGTTGTTTATGCCATTTCCAATTCTTGCCTATTCCACACTTTTTGTAAATCTATCAGAATCCTTTGTGATTTTGTGCGGAATTTCATCACTTGCCGCAGGATTATTTTATCTTGGAAGCATTATAGATGCAACAAAGGGGCTCTCGCTGGGATTACGATATGCAATATTCGCCCCAATTGGTAGTGCAATTATAGTATCAGGATTTGCAACTGGAATACTACATGCAAAAAGAAGTAATTCTCTTACATGGAGAGGTAGGACTTATTCCATATCAGAAACTGCCCAGCACTCCATTACATTGTGAGTAAGGAATATACAGCAAGATTGAATTCTTTTTAATTCTTGGACAAGACAACAGCAATTCTAGGTGGAACATATGGAGTAATTGTATTAATTTTAGTATTTGTGTTTGTGTTTGAGCAACCAAAAACAGATTCCTTGCAAGAAACAACTACGCCTCTAGAAAATATTGTTCAATCAAATTCAGGATCACATTTAAGCTTGGCAGATCTTTTTTCAAAATCTCAAGATGGTGTTGTACAAATCATAGTTCGCAAATCAACAGACAATTCCACCGACAGAGCCATTGGTTCAGGTATTGTTTATGATTCTTCAGGACACATAATTACAAGTAACCATGTTGTTGACCAGTATCAAGGTATCAGAGTGGTATTTCATGACGGAGAATCATATCCAGCCAAGGTCTCTGGTACAGACCCATTTGCAGATCTTGCAGTTATCCAAGTAGATGCAGACCCACCAACATTTCACACATTACCATTAGGAGATTCTTCAAAACTTCGAATAGGGGATGAAGTCATAGCAATTGGTAGTCCTTTTGGTTTGAGCGGATCTCTTACATCTGGAATAGTAAGTCAGTTAGGTAGAATACTAAATCCTCCAGGTATTGGCTCATTTTCCATTCCTAATGTAATTCAAACAGACGCTGCAATAAATCCAGGAAATTCTGGTGGTCCGCTTTTAAATGATCGTGGCGAGGTAGTAGGAATTAATACCGCAATTCAAACACAGACTGGAGAATTTTCAGGAGTAGGTTTTGCAATTCCCTCTAATACCATGAAGAGAATTGTGCCATATCTAATACAAGATGGACATTACAAACATCCATGGTTAGGCGTCTCAGGAATAACAATCGACCCAGACTTGGCAGATAACCTAGGGCTTTCAAGACAAGATGGTTTTCTTATTGAAAATATAGTACCAGACAGCCCAGCTTTCAAAGCAGGTTTGCATGCATCAAATCAGACTAAAACAGTAGATGGTGTCAAATACAAATTTGGAGGAGACATAATAATTGGAGTAGACAACATACCAGTTAAGAAACTAGAAGACTTGCTAAATTATTTACAAGATAACAAATCGGCAGGAGACGACATGATAGTAAAAATAGTTAGAAATGACAAACAGATGCAAGTTACTCTGCTCCTACAGGAAAGACCTTCCAACCCATAGCAGCACAAGCATAAATACAGCTGTCAAAGCTATTATGGCTAGTTGAGCGAGCTCATCCTTAGATCTGAGTTGTTAAACAGTTTAGTTGATGGTAATATTCCATCAAAAGATCAAGCTTATCAGGTTTATCAAGATGCGGAAAAAGAACCTTTGGAACTTTACAAAGTGTCCCAATTTTTAAGAAGTAAATCAAAGGGCGTTACTGTGACATATTCAAGAAAAATCTTCATCAATTTGATAAACCTCTGTCGAGATACATGTTCTTATTGTACTTACAAATCTGAACCAGGCCAGACAAAAATATCAATGCTATCAAAAAAAGATATTTCTAAACTTATAGAGGTTGGAAAAAAATACAATTGCACCGAGGCCTTGTTTGTTACAGGTGAGCGACCTGAACAAAAATATCAAGAAGCGAGAGAATGGCTTGGAGAAAATGGATTTTCAAGCACTGCAGAATATCTCTCACATGCATCGGAGATGGCACTAAAAGGAGGACTGTTCCCACATACAAATGCAGGAAATCTTACAAAAGATGAGATGAGAGAATTAAAAAAGACAAATGTAAGTATGGGACTGATGCTTGAGAACGCAAGTGAAAGACTAGTAGAAAGAGGAATGGCGCATCAATTCGCTCCAAGCAAAAATCCTAGGGCAAGAATAAAGACACTTGAAAATGCAGGAGAATTGAAAATACCAATGACTACAGGATTACTTGTTGGAATTGGAGAGAGTCCTTTCGAATTAATTGATTCAATTTATGCAATTAAAGAAATTCACGACAAATACCAAAATATCCAAGAAGTAATTTTACAAAACTTTCATCCAAAACAAGATACACCGATGAAAGACAATCCTTCTCCACAGGAAAAATATTTCAAGACGTTAGTTGCATTGACTAGAATAATTTTACCCGACATGAATATCCAAATACCTCCAAACTTATCTCCCAAATCATATTCATCATTTCTAACAGCTGGAATCAATGACTGGGGAGGAATATCACCAATAACTCACGATTATGTAAATCCAGAATTTCCATGGCCTCAGATTGAAGATGTCAAGAAGAATTGTTTTGATGCAGGATTTAATCTACAAGCAAGATTTCCAGTGTATCCAGAGTTTTTCTCACATGTTAATTCTGATTTGAGAGAAAAAATGTTAGAAATTGCAGATTCTGAAAATCTTGTCAGTGAGGAGTATATCAGATGAACGTACAATCATCTTCATTTGATTCTCTTGTAAGAGAATCCGACCCGTTAATTTCAGAGACTCTGAATCGAGCGTTGGATGAAAAAGAAATTTCAATCAAAGAGGCAACAAGATTGTTTTATGCAAAAGGACTTGACTTTCATCTAATAGGAATAGTTGCAGACGAACTTAGAAAAAGAAGAGTTGGAGATACAGTAACATATGTTGTAAATCGCAACATCAACTTTACAAATGTCTGCATAAAACAATGCGGTTTTTGTGCATTTAGTAGAGATTTTCGTGAAGAGGAAGGATATTTTTTACCTACAGATGAGATAGTGCGCCGAGCCAAAGAAGCACGTACTCTAGGGGCAACGGAGGTTTGCGTCCAAGCTGGATTACCTCCAGACATGGATGGAAATACGTATGAGGATATTTGCAAAGCCATCAAATCAGAAGTTGGTGACATTCACATTCATGGGTTTTCGCCAGAAGAAGTCCTGTATGGTTCTACAAGGTCAAATTTATCCATAAAAGAATATTTGACAAGATTAAAGGATGCAGGGGTAAATTCCCTGCCGGGAACTGCCGCTGAGATTTTAGATCAGCCAATGCGAGATAAAATCTCTCCAGGAAGAATTAGTGTTAGTAAATGGATTGAAGTTATCAAAACTGCACACAAGTTGGGAATTCCATCTACATCAACTATCATGTTCGGACATTTAGAATCACCAGAGGATAGAACAAAACACATTGCGTTAATTCGAGACATACAAAAAGAGACAAAAGGTTTTACAGAGTTTGTTCCATTAAATTTCATCCATACAGAAGCACCCATGTACAAAGAGAATCTACATTCAGGTATCAGAAATGGTGCCGATGGAAAAGATGTCTTGTTAATGCATGCAATATCGCGTATAATGTTAAACAACCAAATTAACAATATCCAGACATCATGGGTAAAAGAGGGTGCAGGCATGGCGCAGTTATCGCTTTGTTGGGGAGCAAATGACTTTGGTGGAACTCTGATCAATGAAAGTATCTCTACAGCCGCTGGTTCAGGATTTGGTCAATTATTAAAACCAAAAGAAATCAGACAAATCATAAGACAGGTTGGAAGAATTCCTGCCCAGAGAACAACATCTTATAAAATAATCAAGACTTTTGCCTCAGAGGAGGGAACGGATCCATTAGATGAGGTTTCGAACATATCGCAATTTGGATCTTATCAAGAATTGATAAAATTAGATGGATATAGGTACAAAAACAATAGGCGAAATTAGTTTGTCATATTGTGATGACATACTCAAAAGATCAGAGGCGCTCCATTTGGATGAATGTGAAGTCATTTCCATTCAGAAAAAAATTACAACTGTAAGAATTACAGATTCAGAAATTGCAGAGATAAAGCAAAATCAAGAAGATTCTGTTGCAGTACGTATAATTCATGGGAGAAAAATCATGTCAGGCAGAACCTCTTCAAACAGAGAGGAAAATTTACTTGAAAAGATTTTAGAGATTAAATCATTTGTTCAACCAAAGGATTTTTGGAAGTCATTTCCATTTCCCTCAAAGTTTGCATCAATTGACAAGACATACGATTCTAAACTTGCAAGCATATCAGGTACTGGAGCAATAGATATTGCAAACGAGATGATAAATTCTGCAACACATAATTCCATAATAAGAATTTCAGGCTCACTCAATATAGTTTCAGAACAATTTCACATCATGAATACAAACGGTATTGATTATACGGATGACTCTACGTTTATTTCAGGAACAATAAATGCAGATTCCGAAGTATCAAACTTGCCTGTCAGTGGCATTGGCGCAATCTCTTCAAGAACGATTGGAAGCTTTTCAGCAACAGATGTTGGAAATGATGCATTAGATATGTGTGTAAATTCCATCAATCCAAAGAAAGTCGAGCAAGACTCGTATGAGATAATTTTTGAGCCTTATGCATTTGGAGAGTTGTTGGCATTTGTTTTTTCTGCAAACTTTAATTTGAAAACTTATTCTGAGAAGCGAAGTTGTTTTTCAGATAAATTAGGAAAAGACATTGCAAATGAGAAGTTCAATCTCATAGACGACCCCCATAGTCCTGAAGGCATAGGTAGTAAACCATTTGATGATGAGGGAACTCTAACCTCTCCCCAATTTCTGATTAAATCAGGAATATTGACAAGCTTGTTTTCTGATTCTTTTGAGGCATTCAAGAGAGAAACTAGTTCTAGTGGAAATGCAGCAAGACCTGGTTCACCAATGGGAAGATCTGCACAGCCTCTCCCATTTCCTCTTCCGCACAACTTGAAAGTTGTAAATGGCAATACTAGAAAAAGCGAGATAATCCAAGAAACAAAGAAAGGGTTGTTGATTGGTAGATTATGGTATACATATCCAGTAAATCCTGAACAGGGGGATTTTTCCTGTACTGCAAGAAGCGGAATTAGAATTATAGAAAACGGCAAAATAATCAGCCCTGGTAGATCAGTTAGGATAGTTCACAATCTCAAAACACTACTTGAAAACATATCTGCAATTGGAAATGATTCAAAAAATATTCTCCAGTGGAGTTCTTTACCATCTATAACACCCACCATCAAAGTGGATAAAGTAAATGTCTCTCCACTCTAAAGTGATGACATAACAAATTGCATTCCAATTCCTATAGCATACAAAACAAGTAGCAGTATTCCAGATTTTATGCCCATTTTGTTCTTAAACATTGGAATTAGTGCAACAATAGTAATCACCGTGACAAGTATCATTTGATTTTCTAACATTGCAGTGTTTGGTATTTTTGTAGAAAATCCCTTGTAACTCATTGCTGCAAATATGGCTACGGCAAGCAATAATGTATTATTGAGTATTTTTGAACCAAGTACATTTGCAATTGCAATAGATGCTCCCGCTGCACCTTTTCTTGCAAGCATTATCATGGATATTTTTTCAGGCATTTCACCTGCAAGAGGACTAACTATGACAGCAAGCACGACTACAGAGACGCCAGTATCTACTGAGACACCTTGAAGCACCTGTACAAATGGTGCAGCCCCAAGAAATATCCCACCTGTTCCTATAACAAACAGAATCATTGCTCTTGTAAAGTGCTTTTTTGATTTTATTTGTGACTGATCTTCATGAAGATTTGCTTGAAATGGAATTTTCGTCTTTTCTTTTTTCATATCTCTAAAAGCAAATCCCAGATAGACTGTAAACAATCCTGCAAAGACCATGCCATCAAATACATCAAAACCATTTAGAAACATGACTGCCCCAGCAACAGCAGTGATTATTAGAAAAATTTTATCCAATCCAAATTCTTTAACATCGATGAATTTTTGAGATGCCTTTGATAATCGTGTTGTCGCGATAATTATCATAATGGCCAATCCAAAAGTCATCATGAATAAATTACTTCCAAGTGCAGAACCTATTGCAGTACCATATGATCCAGTCTTTGCGGCAGCAACAACTATAGCTATTTCAGGAAGTGTTGTTGCAACACTAAGTAATGTCCTACCAACAAATCTTCCTCCCCATCTTTCTGAAAGATGTTCAGCTCCCTCAGATAACAACCAACTAGAAAAGATCAATTCCCCTAGCCATCCAAGTAACAGAAACACATTAGATGTCAATTACCCATTCTTCAAACTCTTATGCTATTATTTGTGGCGATGGGATAATTTTTAGAAGACATATGTATGAATCGAATTTGTACAGAATATCAATAAAATTAGTTCTAATTTTGAAGTTTATTGATCTTTAACTATTATCATGGTAAGCGTTGATTTTATTCCATATAGTTTTCTCACATGATCTGTTATAGTCTCTCTTAGTTTCTCCATTGAATCAGATTCTATTATCATCAATACATCGTAAACACCATAAACTGGATAAGCCTCCTTCACATTCGGAATTTTTTTTATTTCATTCACAATTGAAAGTTCTTTTCCAAGTTCAGCATTCATCAAAACAAAGGCACTGTGCATGTAAAAAGTGAGTATGTCTAGAATAAAAACAGATTGAATTTGTTCAAAAAAGCTATTGTTAAGCTTAAAAAATTCACCCAGCTAGAATTAATAAGGTATAGTACGGTACCAATACCGTAACATGAAGACCAGAATGACATACATTTCAGTAGAAATGGCAGATCACTTTTCAGATTTCATAATAAAAAGAGACGAACAAATACTTGATGCAGTAAAGGCAAGAACTAGAGATTTTAGCACTATTTCCATCCTAAAACTATTGTACCAACTAAAATGTAGTCCCATGACCTTCTCTGATCTGTATGTAAAATCAAACATCAGAATGAAAAGATCGTTTCTAAACTACCTACACTTGTGCGTATCATATAATTTCGTGAGAAAGGAACCAGTTGGATCAAATATGGTATACTCCATAACAGACAAGGGAAGAACAATGCTTGAGTTATTCATGCAAAAAAGCATCAAGACATAATTCTTTTATTCCAATCACATAGAGCAGATTCATTGGTAATTACTTACAAAGATGCAGGTATTGACATCAGCAAGATAAAGAAGAGTCAGGTAAGCATAGGAAAACTCATTGCATCAACCCACAAGTTACAAAAAAAGGCCAAGACAATGTCTGGATTTGGGCATTATGCAGGAATCGTAGAGATACCAGGAGGAACATTATTAGCAACACATACTGATGGTGTAGGAACCAAAATCATGATTGCTCAAGCTATGAAAAAGTATGATACTGTGGGAATAGACTGTGTTGCAATGAATGTAAACGACATAATATGTACAGGTGCAGTCCCTATTTCTTTTGTTGATTACATTGCAGCAAATAGAAATGACCAAACAATATTCAAACAAATAGTCGTAGGTCTTGTAAAAGGTGCAAAAGAAGCTCAGGTGCCCATAGTAGGAGGAGAGACTGCGATAATGCCTGATTTGTTACCAGGAAAAAATTTCTCATTTGATTTGGCAGGAATGGTTGTAGGAATTCTTAACAAACATGATATGATACTAGGAAATAAAATAAAAACTGGGAATACCATAATTGGAATTAACAGTAGTGGATTACATTCAAACGGATATTCTCTTGCAAGAAAATCTCTTTCAAAATACACCATAAATGAAAAGATAAAGGGTTTAGGAGTTTTAGGTGATACCCTTCTTACACCTACCAAGATCTACGTCAAGCCAGTTCTTCAAGCCATCAAAGAATGCAATATCAACGGGCTTGCACACATAACTGGCGGCTCATTTACCAAGCTTTTGAGATTAAAAAATACTGGATTTATGCTTGATAATCTACCAGAACCATTACCAATATTTCAAACGATACAGAATCAAGGCGTAGAAAAGGAAGAGATGTACAAGACATTTAACATGGGAATTGGATTTTGCCTGATTGCACCAAAAGATGAAGAGGTTAGAATATCCCAGATATTCAAAAAACATGGACTTCATAGCAGGTCAATTGGTAAAATAATTGAGAAAAAAGGCGTGTACATTGACAGACTAAGAATAGCATAATTACATGTAAAAATAGAAAACCACTTTGATGTGTTCTAGATTAGGATTTAATACCCAAATTCATTCTAAGAAGGCGTGCAAAAAGCAGGAGTAACATTTGAAGATGCATGTAAAGAGATATCAGATAATCTTCTTTCCATTTCAAATCCTACTGAAAAGGATGCAAAAAAGGAAGTAAAACGAATTTGTATAAAATATGCTTTAGAGAGAATTCCAAGAAATTATGAGATACTTGCACATGCAACAGGTCAGGAATACATCAAACTGCAAAAGGCTCTGGTGAGAAAACCTGTCAAGACGGCATCTGGTGTTGCAGTAATCGCATTGATGCCAAAGCCATATGCATGTCCGCATGGAAGATGCAGTTATTGTCCTGGAGGCATAGAGTTTAACACTCCAAATAGTTACACAGGTCGAGAACCTTCAACTCAAAATGCCATTGCAAACAGATATGATCCAAAAAAACAGATTCTTGACAAACTTGAACATCTAATAGCATATGGTCATGACAGTACAAAACTAGAACTTGTAATAGTTGGCGGAACTTTTCTTTTCATGCCTCGTACATATCAAATAGATTTTATCAAATCATGTTATGACGCATTAAACGGATTTGATTCTCTAGATTTAGAAATAGCCAAGAAAAACAATGAGAAGACAAATTTTAGAAATGTAGGATTTACAATAGAAACCAAACCAGATTATTGCAAAAAAGAACACGTAGATTGGATGCTAGAGTATGGTGTGACAAGAGTAGAGATAGGAGTACAAAGTCTTCATGATAGGGTGTATGAACTAGTAAACAGAGGACACACATACAAAGACGTTATAGAATCATTTGAGATATCAAAAGATGCTGGTTACAAGATTGTAGCTCATATGATGCCAGGACTTCCATCAATGACTCCAGAAGAAGACATTACGGATTTTAAGAAGTTATTTTCCGACCCCGACTTACGCCCAGACATGTTAAAGATTTATCCAACTTTAGTTTTAGAGGATACACCACTTTATGCAACGTATAAGGAAGGAAAATTTACACCGTATTCTGATGATGAAATGGTAAAGGTCTTGACTGAAATAAAAAAAATCATTCCAAGATGGGCAAGAATTATGAGAGTTCAAAGAGAGATATCATCAGATCAGATAATTGCAGGTCCAAAGCTTGGAAACTTGCGTCAGATTGTACAGCAGAATCTAAAAAAACAAAACGTGTCATGCAAATGCATTAGATGCAGAGAAGCAGGATTGTCTGAGAATATCATAAACATTGATGATATAAAATTGCACAGAGAAAATTATGATTCTTCTGGCGGAAAAGAAGTATTCTTATCATATGACGATTCACGTGATAAAATATTTGGGTTTTTAAGATTAAGAAAACCAAGTGATAAAGCACATAGAAGTGAAGTCTCTGGAAATACTACCATAGTAAGAGAACTTCATGTTTATGGCAAGTCATTAAAATTAGGTGAAAGAGACCAAGACAGCATACAACATTTAGGACTAGGAAAGAATTTGATGAGTGAGGCAGAAAAGATTTCAAAGGAAGAGTTTGATTCAAAGAGATTGCTAGTTATTAGTGCAGTAGGTACAAGAGAATATTATAGGAAACTAGGATATACACAACTTGGCGCATACATGTCAAAGGATTTGAAATAATGGAAGAAGATCAACAAATCATTGGCAGAGGAACTTGGATTGACAAACTTGCACATGAGCTTTTAGAGAGAGAGAAAGCCCTTGGAAGAAATACAGATTTAATCAGAGTGGAAAGTGGACTTGGGGCGTCTGGAATTCCACATATTGGAAGTTTGGGTGATGCAGTTAGAGCATACGGAGTCAAACTTGCATTAGAGAATTTTGGATACAAGTCGGAATTAATTGCATACTCGGATGATTTGGACGGGTTACGCAAGATTCCAGAAGGACTGCCAGAATCATTAAAGGAACATATTGGAAAACCAGTCTCTTTTATTCCAGATCCATTTGGATGTCATGATTCTTACGGCCTGCATATGAGCAGTCTACTTTTAGATGGTCTTGATAAGCTTGGAATAGAATACAAGTTTCAACGAGGTCTTGATACATACAAAGACGGATTACTCAAAGATCAGATTCATAAAATTTTAACAAATAGCAAAAAAATTGGTGAAAAGATAGCCGAGATGGTAGGTCAGGAAAAATATCAAGAAGCCCTACCATATTTTCCGGTATGCGCAAATTGTGGCAAGCTATACACTGCTATATCATACGAGTATTTGTCCGATGAGAAGAAGATCAAATACAAGTGTTCAGATACAACAATTGGTTCCAAGCCATTACAGGGGTGTGGTCATGAAGGAATTGCAGACATTACAAAAGATTTAGGCAAACTTCCCTGGAAGGTAGAATTTGCAGCAAGATGGCAGGCATTTGATATCAGATTTGAGGCGTATGGAAAGGACATTATGGATTCAGTAAAGGTAAATGACTGGGTGGCAGAAAAGATTTTGAACTTTCCTCCCCCTACGCATGTAAAGTATGAGATGTTTTTAGACAAGGGTGGAAAAAAGATATCAAAATCACTTGGAAATGTACTGACCTCACAGGCCTGGTTACGATACGGAACTCCAAAAACAATTTTACTATTACTTTACAAAAGAATTACAGGAGCACGTGAAGTCGGCATTGACGACATACCTGCTTTGATGGATGAATATAATGAACTTGAGAATATTTATTTTGGAAAGATAAAACTGGACAATGAAACCAAAGTGGTAAGATCAAAGGGACTATACGAATATGTCAATCTGTTAAATCCTCCCAAGACCCAAAGCCCATATGTAAATTACAGATTATTAATTCAGCTCTGCAGCATATTTAGAGAGAATAGAATTGCACTTGTTACAAAAAAACTATTAGAATATGGAACAATAAAAGAATCAAGCAAAGAAATAGAGCAACTCATCACTCTTGCTGGAAATTATGCTGATGATTATGACAATCCAACAAAAGTAGAAATTCAATTAGATAATACTTCAAAAAATGTTTTAACTCATTTGGTAAGTATATTATCTGCTGAAGAAGAACCAGTAGATCTTCAAAATACCATATATCAAATTGCAAAAGAAAAAGGCATGCAACCAAAGGATCTTTTTAGAATATTATATCAAATAATACTAGCATCAGACAGAGGACCAAAAATCGGACCCTTGATTATAGACATTGGAAGAAAGAAGGTATCTTCCTCAATTTCAGAGTACTTGTAAATCATGGCCCATAGTGAACACAACAGACCCAAGGGAACCGGAATAATACTAATTGCAATAGGAATTTTGATCTTTTTTCTGGCTCCAAAGTTTTTCAAACAAGACCTCATAGGAGGCCTGAGTGCAATCATTATCGGTTTTGTTTCAGGCGGAATTGGCTTTTACATTGCATTTTTGAAAAAAAGAGTCTAATTTCAAGCACAAACTAAAAGGAATACTTTTCTTACCTTCAAACCAAAGTTATTTCAATGGGATTGTTTGGGCGTGCAAAAAAGGATGATGGTAGATTAGAAGACATCAAGCGAGAGGCAGTTGAAGATACTTCAGATGTCAAAGAATTATCAGAATTAAAAAAAGAAATACAAAATGCAGCAATAACTTTAGAATCACATGTTCACGAATTAGAAAAAGTAAAGTCAGAGCTTGACACAATGACTCAGGAATTAAAAAAATCTAAAGAAGAGTTGGAATTTACACGAAATGACATACAGACAATAAAAAAAGAAAAAGATTCCACATTAGACCAGATAAAAACTGCAAAGGAAGAACTAGAACTAATCAAACCACTACATGCTCAAGAGCAAATAGAACAAGTTAAAGAACAGATTAATGCAGTCAAAGAAGAATTATCAAAAATAAATTCTGAAAAAGAATCAGCATTGTCTGAACTAGAATCTATAAAATTTAACATGCATAACATCAAAGAAGAATACGAGAAAATTTTATCCTCTAAAGAAATGGAAGAAGAAGAAATAGAGTCGTTAAAGGCTCAGCACGAAATGAAGAAGAAAGAGATCCAATTATCCAAAAAAGAACTAGAATTTATCGAAACAGAACTTGCCACAGTTGGAAGAAGTGATAGTACAAAGAAAATTGTTGAAGCTGCGGGAGCTGTTGCTGCAGCAATTAATGCAAAATATGAAGGAACCAAAAAAGAACTAGAAATTATCAAGATGGCTCTTGAAAGAACAAAAGAAGAGTACGAATCGGCAAAAAAAGAAGCAGAAGTACTAAAAAGCAAAATCAGCGAAAAAAACATTGCATCGAAAACATAGTATACAAAAACAGAGAGTGAAATTAGACATCTTTTTAAGATATGATACATACACAGTCCTGTGAACGAGGCTTTTGTCTTATTAAATGTCGATTATAAAAAACAACAAAATGTAATCGAGGCTGCAAAAAAGATCCCAATAGTTAAAGCAGTAAAGCCAGTTTATGGAATGTATGATGTAATAGTAATTCTCGAATCATCAAATATGCAAGATATCAAGGCTGCAATTGATGGAAATCTTCACAAAATTGATGGAATAAACAATCTTACCTCACTTATCTCTGTAAACTAAATTGCCTCAAGAATATGAAATTATAATAGTTGGGGGTGGACCTGCTGGACTATCAGCAGGAATATTTATTGCAAGGCAAAAAGTATCGTGTTTATTAATTTCAAAAGATTTGGGAGGGCAGCTAAATCTCATTCCAAAGCTTGAAAATTATCCGGGGACTATAATGTCAAGTGGACCATTACTTGCAAAGACTCTAGAAAATCAATTCTTAATGTTTGGCGGCGAAATGATTTATGACACTGTGGAAAGAGTTGATGAAGTTGAATCAGGAATTAAAGTTAAGACAACACGCTCTGAATTTACAGCTAAAGCCATAGTTGTTGCACCAGGTAAAGTACCAAATAATCTAGGTGTTGAAAATGAATCTGCATTTGTAAATAAAGGAATACACTATTGTACAAAATGTGATGCGCCGTTTTATCAAGGCAAGACAACTGCAGTGATTGGAGTAGGCGCATATCTTTTAGAATCAGGCATTTTACTTTCCAGAATGGCATCAAAGATTTACATGATATACAAAGGTGGAGCATTAGGGGGAGATAAAGAAATGATCGCAGCAATTGAAAAGAAAGAAAACATAGAACTTGTTCCCCAGTCTTCTGTCAAGTCCATATCCGGTGGAAATAATCTCCAGACGATAACCATAGTTGATAATTCAGGAACTGAAAAAGTTGTCAATGTAGACGGGCTTTTTGTAGAGATGGGGTCAAAGATAAATCTCGATTTTATAAAACACATCGTAAAACTTAACACGAAAAATGAAATAGAGGTTGAAAGTGATGGAAAGACGTCTCATCCTGCCATATTTGCAGCAGGAGATGCCTCAAGTATTCCTTACAAGCAGATTGTGGCAGCTTGTTCCGGAGGGGCCAATGCCGGATTATCTGCATTCAATTACGTTGAAAAACTCAAGGGAAGACCGGGAATACGAGCCGATTGGAAGAAGACAATCGGAGATACAGTATTTCATTACTAGTCCAACATGATACAAGATCAATTCAAGACTAATGTTCAAGAATTGGAGATTTTCCAAGTTGGTTTCTTAGGAAAAGTGCAAGACATATTGACAGACATGAGATTATTGTAGCAGTTAGAAATATTAGATTATATGAGTAGGGAGTAGGAAATGAGCCAACAATTCCAGGCAATGAAGTTTTGTGTGTCTGCATGTACATTCCCGCCATAGCAGGACCAATTGATGCGCCAATTATACGAATAAGTGTACTCATCCCAAGTGACACTCCCATATCTTGTCTAGGAGTAGTCAGCATTATGACATTCATCGCACCTACATTTGTTAGTGAAAGTCCGGTTGATAGAATTGCAAGGTCTGTTGAGACTAGAAATTCTGTAGAGTGATACAAGTAGAGACTTACAAATCCAATTGTGCTGATAAGACTTCCAAGTATGATAGGTTTTGTTGAACCAAGTTTCGATACAATAAAACCAGATGTAGGTCCAAATATTAACAAGACAATTGCAAATGGAAGTTGAACATTACTAGTCATCAAAGGATTTTCCCCAAATCCCAAAGGTGAAGGGCTTCGAACAAGTACAGGAATTGTCTGAAATACCATGAACATGGACATGCCAACAATCATTACCATTACATTAGCAGGAAGAATTGTTTTGTGTGCAAGTATTTTCATGCTAACAAGTGGAGAGCTCGATCTTTTTTCAATGATTGCAAACAATGTAAGATAAACAATTCCAATTACAAGGAGACCAATCATTATAAGGGAGTTTGAATTATCACCATTTTCCACCATGGTAAGTGCCATCAGAAATGCACTAATAGAAATTGTCAGAGTTATTGCCCCTGGAATATCTATTTTATTTTTAGAATCATTCCCACTTTGACCGATTTTTTCATTCTTGCTGTGCAAATGAGGATCTTCAACATGTATGAAACGGGTGATGATTACAAGTAAAGCAACCGAGATTGGAATCATGGAGAAAAAGGTCGCTTTCCAGCCAAAATTTTGTATTATATGACCACCTGCAACTAGACCAATAACCGCTCCAGTTGCAAACATAGACGTGATTATACCTTGACCTATGGCTAGCTTGTTTCTTGGAAATAGTTCGCGAATAATTCCAAATGCAATTGGGAACATGGACATCCCTATTCCTTGAATAATGCGAACCCCAAGCATTTCATAGATATTTGTGACAAATCCTCCTAGTGATACTCCAAGTACATATATTGCCATTATAATTAGTAGGACTTTTTTTCGTCCGTAGATATCAGCAAGTTTGCCAGTAATAGGAGTCATAATAGCACCTGCAATCAGATAAGTAGTAAGAATCCACGATGACATGCTGTAAGATATATGGAAATCACTAATCAAGTCAGGAATGGCTGGAATCAACATAGTTTCAGCATACATTACCATCGTAGCAATCAAACTCAAGATAGCTAGAGTCTTCCATGCAGATGACGAAATTTTTTCTTGAATATTCTTATCAGTGGATTTTGATACGTCCATTTAGATCATACGTTCCTTTTGTTTCCCTTTATGGACAAAATTGTTTTATCCAATTCAAAAAATGTTGACAAGTTTACAGATATTTTACGAAGTGTATCAAGAGTTATTTCAATATCACTTTCTGAAATATTTTTAGTTGAAGATTTTCTTATTTTTAGAGCACAATCGATCATAGATGTCCACAAAGAATCAGCTTTTGGTGTAAGATAGATTCTGTTTACTCTCCTATCAGTTGAATCTTGTTTTCTTTTTAGCAATCCTTCCTTTTCCATTTTATCAATTACTGGAACCAATGTTGCCCCTTCAATTCCCATTTTATCAGCAATCTCTTTTTGTGTAAGACCGGGTTGTAATACTAGTGCACTGACTACACGCCATTGGCTAATAGTAACACCAACATTTTTTCTAAGCTCAATATCCAAGGATCTCTGAAAAGATTTAGCTGTATTGTTTACAACAAATCCCACACTATTTTCAAAGTCATATTTAGCCATACTTAGACTACTAATGATTAGCATACTAATGATTATAAATATTCATTGAATAACTAACGATTTGCTTATATCTGAAGCAATCTTGAATGCAATTATGAGTAAAGAACCAAACGTAGTAGGAGTAAAAGTCCTAGAACAAAACGGTGTCAATGTAAAAGAGCTAATAGAGGCCCTAGTATACAATGCATCAGTAGAGTTTACGGCATACTATTACTTCACAAATCTTAGAGCCCATTGTGTAGGAATGGAAGGAGAGGCGCTCAAAGGAGTAATCGAGGATGCAAGAATGGAAGACCTTAGTCATTTTGAATCTTGTCTGTCTAGAATCTATGAGCTTGGAGGAAAACTACCATTAGATGCTCAGGATTTTATCAAGATGTCAGGCTGTGAGTTTCTAACACTTCCAACAAATCCAATTGATACAAAAGCAATTTTGGAAAAATGTCTAAAGGCAGAACAAGGTGCTATTGTAAATTGGAATAAAGTATGCATAATGACACATGGAAAAGATCCAGCTACATATGATGTTGCAAAAGACATCTTAAGAGAGGAGATAGAACATGAGGCATGGTTTCTGGAATTACTTTATTCAAGACCATCTGGTCACATGAGAAGAAAATTCCCAGGAGAAAGACCTCATACCCATAAGCATTCAAGAGCTTTGGGTTAAACTATTTTTTATTTCATTTTTTATTTTACCATATTGTCATGTAGATTTTTATTAAAGGATGAGATAAATATCTACAAACAAACTAGAAACAGGATTACATATTGATAATTATAATATGTGGCTTGCCAGGGGTTGGAAAAAGCACACTTGCAAAAAACCTGGCTCCAATGATTAACGCTACTATTTTATCGTCAGATAAAATTAGAAAGGAGTTATTTTTAAATCCAACGTATTCTCCATTTGAACGAAAGCTAGTCTATGATGTGATGATAATCGTGGCGAAATATCTCAATGAGACAGGAAACAATTGCATACTTGATGCCACATTTAACAGAGATGATTCCAGATTAGAAATAAAAAATAAACTACAACTCCGTGATAAAGAATTTCAAATTGTAGAATGTTTTTGTCATGAAGAGGTTGTGATTTCTAGGCTAGAATCTCGTAAAGATGATTATTCAGACGCAACTATAGAAGTATATCAAAGGATGAAAAATATCTATGAGCCAGTAACAATTGAACACATCAGTGTAGATACAGCAATTTCCCCACTAGAAAACTCTCAAAGAATAGTTGAAGAGATAAAGAGAAAAACTCAGATTTTGTAGATTTTCAGTCTTTATGTTGATGCTTGCCTAGCCTACAAATTGAACATATGTATTTTCCATCTTTTTCAGGAGTCATAAGCACAGAGTTACAATGACATTCAGTACATTGACATTTTGTGGCCATATTAGTATCAGAGTAACTCATAATTCTTAATATTTTCGTCCGAGATAATGAATTAACATATCATCATACAATACAGAAAATCAACAATATTGAAAAGAGATGTTTGGAATGTCATCAGTAGTAATATTTACTTCAATTAATTAGCACAAGTTAACCACTGAAAAAATCAGAAGTTATAAAACCAAAATTATTGTAGTTTTTCTCAATATATCAGGGCAATTCTTCTGAATTTGGAGCACAGTGCTTGTGAACCCATTTACCTTCAGGGTTTTTCAAAATCTCTGCACCTGATTTAATTGGTGCATTACACTCAGAACAAGTAGTCTTGAATTTTGCTTTCACATCATTACTATTACATACAGATAGATAAACCATCAAAAATACAAATATCACATCATTACATGATGAGATTTGATGTTCGATAATATTTTCAGTTTAATTCTTGCAACAATACTAATTTCAAGCATGTTCATACCGGTGTATGCTTTACAATCTAACATGTTAGACCCAAACATACAAGTTACTTTAGACTATCCAGATGTAATACAACAGGGAGACAAGTTTGTCTTGTCATCAATAATAAAATCTACTGCAGATCAAGTATCAAACATCACTTTGACCATATCTTCACCTGAGTTGTATATAGTTACTAATACATTCAATCTAGCAAAACTTGCAAAGGATTCCACTTATGGAAATGACTTTAAACTTAGTGTAAAAAACGATACGCCAGATGGAGAATTTGTTGCAAATGCCCAAGTTACCTATTTTGTCAAAGGGATGTTTGATGCAAATCCAGTAAAAAATACATTCACTCAAGCTTTTCATCTAAATACCCAATCTAAACCAATTTTGATATTAGATGTAGAAGCCCCAAGTAATGTATTTTCTGGAGAGCCATTTTCCATAAAGGGCACTATAAAAAATCATGGTGCAACAGCACAAAACATACAGTTGAAAGCATATTCATCAGACATCAATCTAGATGGTAAAAAATCATTTTTACTTTCCAATCTATATTCTGGCAAAAATTCAGATTTTGAATTTGTAGTTAACACTTCAAAAGATCTTGATATTCCAACCAATGCAATAATTCACATTAATGGAACATACTTTGATGATTTGAATAAATCGTATTCAATTGAAGACTCAGTCAATATCTTTGCAAGACATAGAGGAATGTTAGAAATAGGAGATGCTAACGGAATATGGATTGGTAATTTTTTCATAGCTCCGGTGGTAGGAGTTGGTACAATTGTCTCTAGCGCCATTGGGTTTTTCATATTTTTATGGCATTTTAAAAACAAGAAAAAATCCAAGAATAATAAAAAAACAAAATTTAACACCACCCTTAAATAACCAAAGTTTGGTTTCCAATTAGAAGATAATGGTTAAACCAATAATATATGGAGCAATTGGTGGAGGAGTTGGAGTTGCAATAATTGTTGTCGTTCTTTTTGTATTGCCACATTCTTCTCAACAATATGGATTATCTGTGGATTCTAGAACCGAGATGGTCATGGGGGTAGGAAATGTTGTTCGCGTTTATGTACAAAATACAGGTTCATCTCAGGTTACAAATATAAAAATTGATTATGGCACGACATCAGATAATTTACCAGCTTTGGATCCAGGTCAAAAGATAATGTTCTCACCTCCAAGTGGCACAAAAATGGTAACAGTCACTGATGATCAAGGTGATAAGGTAGTGAAGCCAATTTCAGATTCAATGTAATATATCTGGAATATCAAAAAATCAAAAAGTTTGTGTTATCTCTTAAATCATATAAAATGTAATAATATTTTGCTGTAACCGTTCTAAGGTAATAAAAAAATCCAGTACATTACTAGGATTTAGTTCTGATTATCGTAACCTTGTGGTATTCCTCAGGGTTTTCTTCCTTTAGCCTTTGGAAATAGACTTCTTCGTATGGCATTTCAGCATGTTTTGCTAAATTCCTATTTAAATAAAAGATTCATTAATTTTACTAAGTTAGGTCAAATTGTTCACAATTTAGACATGAAAATTACGTGTATATCTACAGAACCTGCAGATTTAAAATTGAATAAAATAGCGGATTTTTAACCAAGCATTACAAATGATCTTTGGAGTTATATGGTAGAAAACACTCTAGTCAAAAAAATTAAGGAGAAAATAAGTAAGGACGAGCATAAATTACACAAATTAATAACAGAGGTAGAAAAAATTTGGGAGGATACGGGTCTTGACCCAAAAGATTCATCCTATCTTATTGAAAAGACAATGAGATTTGAAATGGCGCAAGAAAACATCGGTAAGGTAATTTTACTTTTCAATGAAACAATTACTGATTACAAGAAGCTATGTGCTGAATTAGAAAAATCAGATTAACAATTATTTAATAAAAATCAGGCCCAACAAAGATTAAAATTAATTCATAGTTGCAATAGCTTGAGCAACATCTGTTTTGCTAAATTCCTATTTAAATAAAAGATTCTTGGCAGTTATCAGATTTGAATATGAGAATAGAATTTCAGAGGGTTTTTGAATCTTGATTGTTCAAGGCATGTACTTCTTCGTTGACTCTAGTAATTGCAGTATACAATTGAAAAAGAAGCTCATTACTAGGATGTGTCGCTTCCAGCAGTTTGCGATCAATACCATATTCGGTTATTTTTTCCCATATTTCGTCTAAAGATAATTCTGAATCCAAATGCTCCCCATGATTAGATTAAACCGTATTTTTTAAAACTTTCTTTGGATACAATTGACAAACAAGTATAATCAAGATAATTTGAAAACTGAAGTTATTTCCAAATTTGGAAATTAATTGAAAAATTTAATTCGGCCAAGATTTGCGTCAGATTCAATGTCATTGACTATTTTAACCAAATCGTTGATATCAAATGGTTTGTAGATTATCGCAGTTGCTTTAAGAGATTCTAACCGCTTTGCAGTATTGTGCGAAAGATCTGTAGTAACCATTATGACTATGGCCTCTGGATTTATTTCTCTGATACGATCTAACGCGTAAACTCCATCAGCATTAGGCATTACAACATCCAAAAATGTGATGTCTGGTCTTAGTTGCTCATACAATTCAACTGCTTCCATCCCATTGCGGCCTGTTCCTACAACCTGAAAGTCTTTTAATTCCAAGAGTTCAGCAAAAAGTGCTAGAACATCAGGATTATCATCTACTACTAGAGCAGTTTTTAGATGTCGTTTATCTTTCACAAGTTGTGTACTGGACATTTCCTATTTAAGGTATTTCTATAGCAAACTTCTCCATTAAAAGAGAATATCGTAAAACCCATGAATAAAGTGGTCTCAAAAACACCAGAAACGGAGAAAATAATTGGGAAATACCAATAATCATATATTTCCCAGTTTTTTATTAAAATCATAGAAATGAAAACAACCACTGTAAAAAATAACATTAATCCAATAAACATGGAAGTGAACAACAACAATCTTGCTCTAAGAGACAACTCTAAACTCTTAGCACATCTGACTGATGTATTTTCAGTTTTATCAAAAAATGATGCATTGACAATTTTCCTAATATCAGAAGAAGGAATAAGATCAGAATTAGATACGCCAGCAAAAATAGGGCTCACAAAAAAACAGTACTATACCAGGCTAAAACAGCTAGTAGACCTAGGGTTGGTGGTAAAAAATAATGAATCTTATATTCAAACTGCATTTGGAAAAGTGGTATATCAAAAACATATTTTGGGTCTTTCAAATAATATCAAGAATTCAAAATACTTACAAATGGTCGATGTATTAAGAGCCAATCCAAAATTCGATGATAAAGACATTATGGAATTTATTTCGAAAGTAGAACCACAAATCAACTCTGATTTACAAGAATCATCCAGGAAAAACTCTACGGTTGCCGCATCGTATGAAGATATGATTAGAAAAATTTTAGAAATGATAGAATTTGCTCAAAGTGAAATACTTTTGGTTACAAGATTTCAGAACGAACTAATCATAAACTCAATTTTAAAAAAAGCCAGTTCAGGAATAAATGTCAAGATTCTTGCAGACAATGGAATGGTTAAAGAATATTTTGAAAAAGAATCACAAATAAAATCAGATAAGAACCAGACAGAACGTGAAAAAGTTGTTTCAAATCCATTTTATCCTTCAAAGGCAGATAGAAGGTATGTACAAGTTCCTTTCTGCTTCATCATAGTAGATAACAAATTTGTAGGATTAGAAATCATAGACATAGTAGAACCAAGAAAATTTAAAATGGCAATTTTTGCAGAAGATCCAATTCTTTCATCTTCCATGATCACCTCATTTAACAACCTATGGCAAAAATCAGACGCAAATCCTCCAAAAATAGTCACAAAAACTCATTAAAAAAATATCAGGACAAATGAATTTTAGATAACACCATACCTGTAAACATAGATATTTGAATAGCAAATATTCCCAATCTTACAGTTGTTCTGGCATGACTGAGATTTTTCTTATTTTCATATCGTAAAAATAATTTTTTTATTTTAAGTACAAAAAACATACATATTGTTAATCCCAGTGCCAGCCCTACTAAAGGCAATCCAAAAAAGTAATAATCTACAAGAAGAATTAATGCCATCATAGAAACGGAACCTAGAATTATTCCAAATGTTTTTTTAACACCTAAAACAATAGGTATTGTTCTCCTTCCACCTTTTCTATCTCCATTTATGTCACCAATATCACCAAGAGGGCCATTTACAAAATACATTAAAAAGAATATCAGCGATGCGGATATTCCAATGTAAGATACATCATTTACCGCCAGAGCGCCCATCAATGAAGCAACAAATCCTCCAGATGATGTGACTAATGTTTTTATGACAAATATTTTCTTTAATTGTATTTTAGGATGAGAATATACAATTGCCAATCCCAAGAAAACAAGGGATCCAATACCTGTTTGCATATTGATTGAGAATGCAAGCAGTATTGAAACTACAAAAAATCCAATTGTAGAAAATAGTATTTGGCTATAGTTTGCTTTTTTAGAACTGTATTTAGAATCACGGCTATTTTCTTTATCGACTTCATAATCGGTAAGATCATTATAGAGGTAAGTTGCAAGAGCAAGAAAATATACTGAAATGACCAGTCGTACAAGTACGAAAAAATCTGGAATCTTTACACCTGAAGAAAGCAGAAAAGTGCCCGTTGCGGCCAATGCAAAAGCATAGACCAGAGTCCTTGATCTTACAATTGAAAACAATGTAGAAAATGGTAGAATGATTTTACGCATTCCATCAGATTCATGAGAAACAGGAACTATTGCCATACTCTTACCCACAATCTCAAATCACATTTTTGAGTAAAGTAATGATTATAATTCTCCATATATGGAGAATCATACTAGTATATTATAACTTTTTAGATAATACAGGGTAAAAATTGAAAATTATATATCATTATATACATTTTTTATGAAAATTTGTAATATTTTAAAAATTAGATTATTACGAGTGAAAACAAGTAAAAACAGTCTCATCAAACTACAATAAAACAGAATTTATGGACACCAAGTCTAACAAAGATTAAAAGTCATCACATAATTTTTTCACATATTGTATTCTAATTTTGTGACCAAATATTGTCAAAAGATAAACAAAGTATTACTTTTTACAATACTTGTAACAGGCAGCGTGATTTTTTCAAATACCATTTCATCGGCAAATGCCATGACCCCACTTAATCCAAAAATTGAACCAGTAGAACATAGTTCATCCAATCCCAATCTGTATGTATCTGCAGAAAATTCGTTTTATGTCAATACTTTTCAGCCCTAAAACACCCCTTCCACGATCTTAACTACTACCATTACGTCTACCTATGATTCCAACATGATATTAGACCAAAATCCCTTTTTGCCTACTTTTGCTTTTTGCGAAAAGTAGGTCGCTGAAAGCGAAACCCCTGTCAAACGACTATCAACGAAGTTGAAGGAGTGCGGAGCGAAGCGGAGACCCTGCGAGTTGGCATAATCCGAGCGAAGCGAGGACGAGCAAGCCGAAGGCTTGCGAAGCCCGAGGGGTCTCAGAGACCCCGAGTGGTTATGGAGGGGAGGGGTCTCACGAGTTTTACGAAGGAAAACGGGGGTCTCATGTGAGACCCTGTGAGACCTAAAAACGCAGTTTTTAGCAAGACTTGGAGCAAAAGAGGGGGTCCCAAAGGGACGGGTGAATTTTGCGACAAGTCGAAGTCCTGCCCTCCATAATCGTAGCAATCACGGAGCGGAGCGAAGAATTGCGTAGGTTATGCCGACGAGCCATTAGACAAACAGCGAAGTCTCAAAAGGGGAGGAGGAGCAAAGCGACGGAGGGGTGAATTGAGATGGAGTGAAAACAAACTCATCTTTGTATTAAAAATACAAAACATGAAATATCTGGAATGCTATATGGATAGCATGCAACGAGCAGTAAAGAAGGACGAGGTTTCATTAGGATTGCCAGAAAACGAGCCTATTGAACACGCAGAAAAGGACATGGATGCGCTAACGAAAAAGATTATGAAAGACCATTGGGATTAGCCCATTATTGACTTTTCGATTTAATATCAAGGCAGGGGACGTTATTCTTGCAAAACCCAATTACCAAGATCAGGTAGATAATTATGTTAGACCAGTTTTAGTTATTTCAAAGTCAAACTTCCATCAAGATAGTGGATTCTTTGTTTGTGCAGGCATTACAACAAATCAGACCTCAGACAAATATTTGATTCCAATTACTTCGCAAGACACAAGTCCAAGACTTAAAGAACAATCCCAAGTAATGTGCAAAAGAATAGTGACAATAAGAGAAGATGCAATAATCAAAAAGGTGTGTAGTGTGACCCCTGATTTTTACAATAGAGTGAAAGCCATAATATTGACAGATGTTTTGGACTTTTAGTTAGATTCGCCTTGCTCACGATCTTATGTTGTGAATCAATATCAAATGTTAAGAATGGATTTAGTCGAGTTTTATTATTCCTAAATTTGTTTTATTTTTGGAATTAAAACAATAGAAAATGTGGCAATTATCAAGGCAAGTACCGCAAATGGAAATTCTGGTACTGCGGGAGTAATCACTTTGGACATGTTTGTTATTGTTATACTGTGAGTTGAAAAGTGAGGAATTAGAACCAACACTTGCACTCCACTTTGAGTAACTACTATGGCAAAGCTTGGACTATCTGTTGGTTTTGCGTGAAGTAATGCATCCATGTTTGGTGCTGGTTGTATGAGTTTTCCATCATACATAACACCAAGATCCTTTAGATTTGCTACGTTAATTGTAGTGGCTTCAAGATTAAATGCAATTACCTTTGGACCTGTCTGACTTGATGCACTTACGTTGACATTTAGGGAATCAGACGTACTACTGGTTGTTTGAACTGAAACATTATTGTCAATAGATGTAGTTTGAGCCTGATTATCTCCGACATTTACTTCAGCCGCTATTGTTTGACTGGCTTTTGCTTGATTGATATTTTGAATATCCTGTTGAGTTGGAGTAAATACAGATGAGGGAGATGATGATGAAGACGTAGTTGTTGATGAAGTTGAAGTTTGTTCATAGTTGAATGTGGCATTTGCTTGAGTGTATTTACCATACTGTGCTACGATTGTATAACTTCCAGAATTATTCCACAATGGTCCAGTAGCCTGAAAAGCATTAGTAAAACTTCCATCTGAACTTGGGACTAATTGACGAACTGCCATTAAAATTTGACTAGGATTGAAAATCTGAATAGTTATTGCAGTTGAACTTTGCAAGTCTCTGACATGTCCAGTTACAACAATAGTATCTCCTAGTTTGTAAGACGGTAAATCTGTCATGATGCTTAACGGTGCCACATTGGATGGACTTATGATTTGATTGTTAGAATGCAATAATTGATATGAATTCGTTACATTGGCATTTGGATTAGTTGGTCCTGCTGTTTGTGTTAGATTGTATGATGATTTAATTAGTGCAGAGCCAGTTACGGTTCCACCCCACCCTGTTCTAGTAAAAGATACTGAAATACCATCAGTGGGTAATGTGCCAATCATCCCATCAGTAGGACCTTTTCCACTTGCATAATACTGAGTCATCTTCGTTTCATAAAGAGCGACTTTTCCAGCAAACACGCCTGTGTTAGGTCCAGTCTCTATTAGTTGATAATTATCAAGTTTGGCAGATCTAGTTGATACAGTAATTGTTCCACGTGTGCCATCTCCGATTATATCTATCACATTTGGATCAGTGTTACACGAAGGGACTGTAACGGTGATAGAAACTACGTCATTTGGTGTATAGACTTGTTTATCTAATTCTACATGAGAACCGCCAATATTGTTACAAATCGCAGTTTTATTCAATGGCGGAGATGTTGTCTGTCCTGATACTTGGGCAAAGATAGGCATCACTCCTGCAAGGCTAACTAGAATTCCTAATGAAGTAAAAGCGATAACTGATAATATCCTATAGTCCAGATTAATTTTTTATCGTTCTCTCATTAATAAACAGATCTTATGATGTGAATCAATATCAGATGTTAAGGCACTTGTTTATGTTTTTACTAGCGGAGTAGATGAAAATGAGATTACAAAAAATAGCAAACTCAAACCAAAGAGAACAATAATTGTGAAAATTACTTCTACGACTTTACTTTTTTCTTTCTTTAATGTACTCCACTGTTTTTTTAAGGGGATTATGTAAGAAATTCCCATTGCGAGAAAACCCCATCCAAAAACTAACGTCATTATCGATGTAATTTTTTGACTGAAATTTAGTACAATTAATAATAAATACATAATGCCAAGACCCAAAAAGACATACTGCGACCATCGCACCTTCTGTTTAGTTTCATCACTCAAAGGTATTAGTTGATAAACTAACGAAGCAATAAAAGAAAAAAGAAACATGGAACCAGCGATAATAGCATAATTGTACACTGAAGAAAATTCTTCTATTTGATGAATCAGTACGGCTATGCCGATTGAAACAGAAGCCAAAAATGCTAAAGGTTGTGAATTTTTTAATGCATCATAAAATCTCTTGTCTTCGCCACCAACTAATTCAACCATCTAAATAACAAAAGTTATTCTCACTAATAACATTAAAGTGCAAGTTTCACGTTAGTATGTCATCGGCAAAAAAGCCGATGAGGGAATACCAAAATGGGAGACATGAACAGGTTGGCTCGGCAAATCGTCCGCCGTGACCCACTGACAAGAAATCTGAGAGGACGACTGTGGTACACCGCAGTAAAAGTAACGGAAAAAGAGATATGGCGAAACATATACCGCCTATATCCTGTCTTGCGAAGAGACAGACGGCAAGACCGACTTTTTCCGCCAAAACGGAATTAAGCCCAAAAGTAGTTACTCTCTCAGTGTGTGCCCAAATTTAGTAAGCCACACTACCACTCTTACATCTCAATATTGGAAATGTGTTTTCTTACGATCCTGCCACAATCAAGGCAAGCCCAATTCTCGTATAGAATATTGTTTTTACGCTTGATGTAAAAAATCACTCTCTTATGTTTGCAGTTTATCTGCGTCTCAACTTTTTCAATTCTATTTTCGTGCGTTCAATCACCTTCAATTTTCCAGCATCATCTTTGTCATTATCATAAGTGCCATCAACCAAGCCAAGCAAGAAATTCAATATTTCATCAATCATTTCAACCTCCTCTTAAAAAACGTCCACGCCAGACCTTGAAGAAACGTGATAATGCTGATACTCTCCCAACTTGATGCCACGATTAAATATTCAGCAAGTTCTATAAACGAAATTTCATTTATGAAAAACAAAAACAAACCGATAATTCCAGTAAAAAGAAAAAAAGCACTTGCAATTGTTAATACTTCAATTATTACAAGTGCATACCTAATACGCCTGCGTATGTGTCGCATCTCATAGGGACTTTTGCTTCTTCTTCATCTGCATCATGGCAAAGTCTACAATCTTTTCTGATACCTTTGCAACAGAAATGGTGCGGTTGTAGATGTGCAGTGCATTATCGTATATCTCACTCATGAAGAGAGTACCAATATCGTAATCCACATTTGCTACAAACTGCCTCTCATATTTTTTCAGAGCATCACCAACAAAGCCAGTCCACACCTCTAGGGTTACATTGTTTTTCTCTTCCCTAAGAAATGCGGATATTGTCTTTTCCTCGCCTTCGGCGATTTTCTCACTGATGATGGAAGATACCGTGGTCTTCTCCCTATCCTGCCTTACAAACAAGTCCCAAGACTTTTTGCCGTCTTCTTCCGTGTATGTCCTGTAAATTCTCCTATACCTTGTCTCAATCTGTGGCGTTTCATTTTCCATTTCATCACAATTAGATTAGAAAGTAAAGGTCTAAGAACCCGTAACATGTTTTTTGTTTATTTTGATAAATGCTAATCCCAATGCTTACTTTCCCATTCCCTTTTAGCATCGTATCTTCTTTCCTGTGCAAAATCCCTCCAATCACTTTCTTTTAGTGGACTTGGAGCTCTAAACCCCCATCCTTTTCCACTGCCACCGCCAAAAGTTATTTTCACTTTCCACAAACTCTTCTTTCCAACTTTTGCACCGTATTTCTTTTTCAGGTCTTTTTGTATTTTTTCGTTATTACTCAGGTCTTTTTTATTTGCTGAACGCCAGATTACAACTCCTGTTACAAGTGATACCATCCCCACAACTAAAATTATTGATTGCATTTCATTTAGCAAGAGTCTTCCGCCAATAGAAAAAAAGAAAAATCCAATTACAAATATTGCAACAACCGCCATATTCTTCAAAACAGATTTGTTTGCCTTACCATATTTTGCATCATAACTTGCCTTGAAAATAGCCATACTGTTTCTTTCCTGTGCCTCCGATCTAGGCTGTTCACATCTTTTACGCTGAACTATAACAAACACATAAGCAAAGAACGAAATGGTTAGGATTCCTGGCACATTTGCCACCAAGCCCATTTCGTTAAAAGCAATACCCAAGCCCACAAAAATGCCAACAACACAAAGAACAGCAAGCCAATATTTTCTGCTAAAAACATCTACGATCTTGCGTGTTTGACTCTCTATGTTTTTTAATCCTTGTACCTGTTCCCATGTCCATCCCTTTGGTATCTCTCTGAAATACCTGAGCCTGAAAAACACTGGCAGACCGATAAACATAGCCAGTAGTACAAAAAATAGCCAGCTATTGTCTATTGCATTTTGCCCCTTAATGCCTAAAAGTGTCATAACAGCAACCGCAAGGATAATCGAAATCGAGACCCAGAATCTACCCGAAGTAAAGTGAAACAAGTGTGAGAAGAAATTGTCCCTAGTCTTTCTCCAATTTCTTGGAACTTTTACTTTGTCCAATCCTTCAAAACCTCTTCAAGTTCATTGAGACAGCAGACTCTAAACTTGCCCTCTATGCCATCAACGGCAGAAAACGCATTCTCATATCTCTTTTTGACCTTATAATTTGCACAGACAAAAATTACTTTCTGTGCAGATTTTTCCAAAAGTTTTCTAACATCATCTTTAACATCCTCCTGAAAACCTGTCTTTGCATCGATGCAAAAATCGGGGGCGTAAATATCCCAACCTTGATTGACTTGGCTCTCAGTATATTTTATTTTTAATTTGTCTAAAACTTTTCCAGCATCTTCAATTATAGTTCGGTGTACTTGGCTCTCGCCATTTGGAATGGAATAATAATATTGTCTTGGCTTCTGCTCGGGTTTTAATGTGATGGTGATATAATCAATTTTTCTAATCTTGCCTTCCGCTTCCAAGTCTTTTAATGTCCTTGATATGATATTGCCCCTTTTCGGATGATTTTTGCCATAACCTAAGGAAAGTGCTATCCCGTGAGCCGTCATACAAAACTCATTCTTTTCTAAATTCTTGATTATAGTTTTATCATCATCATTTACCGCCTGCACCTGCACGGTCTGCGTGGTCGTTCCTACCTGCTGTTCTCCTGTAAAATATTCCGATATTGCAAGATCTGAATTTAGTCTAGCCTCCTCCTTTACCTCTAACTTCAAAGTCTGCAATCTTTCATAATTTAGTTTGAAAACGGCTATTACGTCCTCATCATGCTCATATTTTATGTCAATAAACTCATAGTCTCTTAATCTAATCACGCCGTCCCTGACAAACGCCCCGTAACCCTTCTCAATTGCCTGCATATCTTTGTCATTTGTATTCCTAAAACAAAAAATCGTTCCAAAATGGCTACGATAATCTTCATCCAAGTGCGTATAATTTTGAGTGATACACAAAAAGCGTAGGTAGTATGCACCTTCCAATAAAATAGTTCCAACTATGGAACTTTGCTGTTTGTATCTTAGCAAATGCCAAGCCTCATCTATTACGACACGGATTCTTTCCTCTCGCTGTTCTTTCTGTTCGATCCTGTTAATCTGCCTCAGATAATATTCTGCAAGAAAGGTCTTACTTTCCGTGTCTGGCACATTACCCAAATCTAGAATAATATTTCCTTTACTGAAATCGATATTGCCCTGCCTTGCACCTGTAGTGGCTCTTTGTAAAAGTTGAACCTTTGATTTTATGATTGACTTTATGTTTTCTTCCCACTGCCCGCCATGTTGGCTGTCGAGTATTTTAAAAAATTCCTCAAAGTTTTTTGGATGTTGGAACATCACATATGCAACCCTGTCCAGTATTACGTCAATCATTAGACCTTTCATGGAAAGGTCAGCAAAGAAGGCAGTTCTAAAAGCCTCTATGAAACTCTCCCAATCCGAAAACAAATTTGGCAAGTGCTGGGTTACATCAATCCAGTGATAACCAATTTCAAAATCTCTTTTTGTCAGTAGAAATTTTTTGAAACTAATTATGATTTTCCTCTCAGGTAATTTTAAACAAAGATATTCTCCAAGGGTTGTCTTTCCGCTTCTCGCTCCACCAATAATAAAAATATTCTCGTTAACTTTCTTTCTAACATATTCAATAAGGTCAAAGCCTTTCCTGCCAACAGGCTCGTTTCTAATTTGTAAAAATCCGTCCAAATCCTCATTTTTTATTCTGCGAATGACTGAAACAAGAAACACGTCATAATCTTTTTTATATCTTAGAAAATCAAACAATCCCATACATACCCCCACAACCAACGCAACAATCCAATAGTGAAATAGCAAAAATAATCCGACTAACGAAGCCTGTGCCAGATAGCGTGCAAGATGAACGTCTCGTGGAATATGTCGATACTTGATTTAATCGCCCTTGTCTTACTACATTGTATGTGGATAGTTTCTTAATACTATGCATAGTATTCGTTTCCTTCCATCTCTTGCGGTCTGCTCATCAGATATTCTAATTCCGTAAATTCTGTGCAGTCTGCAAATTTCTTTAGCGATGCAGGAAACAGCCTGCCGATAACAACATTTTCCCTCCTCCGAATTTTAATTAGGAGTTGTCTTACCTCTGGGACTAATTTTTGCCTCTTCTGTGATGATAATTTTGCGAAAGCATCACGGATTTCCTCTGACTTTAGATCGCCTGAAAAGGTGTAGACGCTTTGCTCGTCTATACTGCCATTGTTGTTTAATGCATTAATTGTAGTTGCCAACGCCTCAAAGGGAACTTCTTCGTGATGTCTTGTTCTAAACCATCTAGTGTATAACGGATTAATCGTAGTTTTTGTTACTAGTCTCCACCACTTCCCAGAACATATGTGCCCTAGATTATCTGGCGAATTTCTTTGCAGATTCGATAATAACGATAAAACACTTTGATTATCCTGCTCTTCGAACTTGTTGTTAATGCTCTTTGATGGTAAAACAATGTGGGTTTCAAAAATCTTGGTTTTGTCCAAGTATGAAATCATTTTTTCATAAATGACTTTACTTTTTAGATCGTGACTTTCAGGCTCAATAATGACGGCAATTGTATGGGCAAAGTCATAAGATGCCATGACCCTCTTTGCAAGATATATGCTCGGTATTGCATGCCCGCCACTTCCGATTATGAAAATCCCATAAGACGATTTTCTTGCCGACATTTTTTGTAAGATGTATGGTAATCTCTCCTCTATTTTTCCAGACCAGTCATAATAAAGATCGAGTGCCTTGTTTAGATTCTTCTCAAACTCAAGTCCGGTTTTTTTGTTACGAAGTTTCTCGCAGACAAAGTTTTTCTTTCCTGCAAATTTCTTAAACAATTTCTCACGCTTATAGACGTCAGATTCGTCCCGTTCAAAATGAGCCCAGAAAAACTTCCTTCGTATCTTTATTGTCTTTGAAACCTTGCACATCTCAACTTGGACATTGCCTGCACTATCACCACAAGAAAAAATTGCGAATGGCGACTGCCTTATTTTACCACTGAATCTTCTTGTAGCCCTGTTTATGTAGGTAAATACTACGTTCATTTTTTACCCTCTTGTTTTATTTCCGTTACAGAGACTACGTTAACGCTGACCTTCATGTTTTTAGTTATATTATCAATAAGTTCCTGACAATCTTTACATGGACTTGCGTAGCGTTTCTCTGCTCGGGGTTTTTTGTGGCAAACGTTACACATCTTTATTTTCTTTTCCCTGACTAATGGAAGAGTCATGTCTAACCATCCTCCGAATTTTTACGCCACCAAACTACGCCAATCATACTACAACCAGCTACAGCACCTAACCCATACACCCAAAGTGGAACAACTATCGGATCTTGTTGCACTTGCTTAACTTCCTGCTTTGGTTCAAGAACTAATGAATAGGCAACTTGTCCATCTTCAAAGACATTAATTGTCTCCGTTTGATTTTCTAACACTCCATCGAATGAAATAAAACTTCCGTCTGTTGTTCTTGTCTCTTGATATACAAAATCTCTGAGACCGCTTGTTATCTGGCTTGGTTCACTACTAGTCGTTATCTGTCCGTGAATAAACCCATTTGGTATGCTTACTATCGCAGGTGTTCCGCTAGGAACAACAACGGGCGTATTTTGAGCGTCCAACTCCACCGAATTGACATTTAGTGCAAATGCAGGAATAATCAACCCACAAAAAATTAATGGTAGAAAAATTAGTGGAGTCATGCCTGTTTGCCTGCCACCTCAGGACTTTCTTTTTTGTTCTTCCACAGAGCCACTCGATAGCGTTTTTTCGTGGGATCCCACTCAGCGTAACCAACGTATGTTGGTCGTTCATTCTTCTTGTCTGTTGATTCTTTCATACTTCTTTACACAATTCCTGTAAATGCATTTTGATTTCTGTTGCACTTACGAATTCATCAATTGGCTTTCCACAACAGGCACACTTCCAATTCTTTTTTTGTTCTGAATTTGAATTCATGCAGAACCTTCAACAAAGTGTATAAAACCTTTTTTGCTTCTTACTCAAGTCGCAGTTTAGTGCCACTGAAATAGCTTTATAATAAAAAAAACATACATCGAAACATGAATCGCCATTTTATCATTGACCCTCTAACCTCAGAATATCTTAGCAAACTCGTTCTTTTCTTTTTTTCAAGTCCAGATAAAGAACACACATTCAGGGATATTAAAACACACATGAATGATATATATCCTAAAAAAAAATTCAACGACCAAACAATAAAAAACCTTTTAGATTATCTTTGTAATGCCAATCAGATAGAAAAAAAACCAACATCAAAAACAAAAAATAATTATCAATGGTCTCCATCAGAGCATTCTACAACTGAAATTCGTGATGCACTGGAAAAAAAAACCAACATCTTAAAAGACCCAGCGATCCCCGCAGAACACAAATTTTTTATTTTATCACCAGAATATGTAAGAACAGCACTTAGGCTTTTTCAAATTCTTCTCAACTCAGTCATGAAGACTGAACATTCTGAGTTTATGCAATTTTCAGACGGCGTGCTTAAAATGTTTGTTCAAGACCTTCGCTTACTTCCTGAGGCTCAACGAGACGAATTTCTAGCATCTTCATTAAATTATTTTGAAATATTAAACCATGACGCCTTTAAACAAACCGAACACAATCGCCTTGCATACCTAAAAAACAAAGATTCCTTCCTTAGAGAATTTCTTCTAAAAAACGAAGACGTTCTATTTTCCCTTATCTTTTTTCCACACGTCACTGTTGAACTTAAGGAACCTAATCCTTCTCCTGACTCAAAAGTTTCTCAACAAGACTCGAAAGAGACTTTAATTTAGACTCCATTTCAAGCATTTTTTTTGCTTGCCCTAACTCTAACCCACTTACTTTCTCCTCTACTTTTATCCTCTTAACACGCTCTCTCTCACTAGAATCAATAACTAGATCGGGAATGGCTTTTTCAAATTCCCCAAATAATACTTCTTTACTTGGAGTATGATAAATCGTATCTAACGGTATTAGTTTTGAAGAATGTCCCATTAATTTTTCACCGATCGCCAAATTGATTTCCTTGTTATTCTTTAGAATCGTGTTAAACCTTTTTCTAAATCCGTGAAAACTAGCAATCTCTTGTCGTTTGCCATCTCCTTTACCTCTAATCTTTTTAATTATGCTTCCCATCATTCCTTTGAGACCTGCATAACTCATCGGCTTGACTTTTACATATCCAACTTGGTAGGTATTACGAAAAAGTGCTGAATCGGGTCTTAACACCTCACCATCGCTTTGTCTTTTCTGTAAATACAAGTCTAAGACCTTACTTGCCTCTGGTGTTACAAATCCTGTATACTCTTCTTTACTTCCTTCATAGAATAAAATCGCTTTACAACCATCTGGCATCTCTGATACATTTCTAAGTTTTAACCCAATTACTGCACCCTTGCGACATCCACTAGACGCTAACAAATGTATGATAGCCTTGTTTCTTAAAGAGGTTGTAGATTCAAGCATGCGTTTTATGTCTTCGGTAGTCCATGCACTACCGCCCATTAGTTTTAATTTCTCTGGCATCATCTTACGAATTTTCTTAAAGTTCAAACTCTTATCATTCATAAAAAAGAAAGTTTCCAAAGCAGACACCGCACAATTTACACTATTGTATCTTAATCCCTTTTTCTTCAAGAATATAGCATAATCCTCTACGAGTTCTTGCAAGTAGGAATCCTTTAACTGCAAAAGACCCCCTGCATCCTTTATCTTAACAAACCTCAAAAATCGCTTTAGATCACTTTCGTATGTCTTCCGAGTTATATCTGACTTAATACCAGCATAGAATCTTACAAGGCTTCTATCCATACCATAGTTACGTAATACCTCGTTTTAAGCACATTTTGTATGCTTATGTTATAATTTAGGAATTATTTTGCTGGACCTCAGGTAATTGAAGTTATAGTAATTGATCCGGACATAAACAGATTAGATCAATCATATGGAGAACCAGTAGTAACGGTCAACAGCAAGAGATTAAGAATGGCTCAGACCACGGATGGGAACTGGCATGCATATTTTGCAGATTTGAATCAAGCACAATATGCAGATGCAACTCAAGTAAGTAATTCTGGAAAAGGTTTAGACTTTGGACAATTTTGTTCACCTAATTCCTCTGCAGCAGTAGGGGTAGACTTTTCAGAGACAAAAGGGATTGTTGCGGCAAGACATTTCAGTGGGGCATCAAATGGAACACAGGCATTAGGAACTTGTTTGTCTACTAACATAGGAGGAGTAACAAATCTTGTTGGAGGTAAACTTCTAAATCATGTAGTAAGACAAAATCAGACTTTAAACAGCCAGGCACCAGGAGGTAGATTAGGACAAATTGCTTCTAATAACATATCCTTCTCCAATGCGTGGCCGGTAATTCAATTATATGATTTTTCAGGCTTTCCAGAGGGAGTCACAGTACAATATCAAAAGGCTGGAGGTGTACAATCAGTTGACCTTATGTTTGATCGAATTCCTGGAAATATTATAAGACCTGTTACTATAAGACCAGATTATCCTCAAGGAGCACAAGTTCAAGCTGATTTGATTGATCCACAGCTTAACATTGATCCAACAGAGGAAGATTCTTGGACTTGGGGTACGGCCATAAAAAATAACACATTATTTTACCAAGCATTTGATAGAAATGGAAAACCAGATGCTGATGGAACTCTTGGAATGCAGGACATTACAGGAAACCTTACAACACTAATGTTTAATCATAATGGAAAATTAACGTTAAACCCTAGACCTCAAGGGATCAAAGTAGGCGAATCGCAAAGTAATGGAATACAGACATTGTTTGAGGGAAGTGATGGACTTCTTAGGACTTCATCAATTAGTGGAGTTTCTCTTCCATTAACCTTACTTGAAGTTCAACCAAATGCAGGAATTTTCGGAGATTATGATGCAGGGGGAATAGCAGACATCAAGATACTAGATAACGCACAAAGAGATACATCAATTATTGCAAAATATAACGACGTATCATATAGTGTAGTAGTAAAATATCATACAGCTACATTAACAATGGGAATTCCTGGTAGTGACATACAATCTGTTTCATATACAACCCCACCACCGATTAATCAAGCAATATTAGATCAGTCTTCAATCTGGCCAATCTTTGCATCTTTTCTAAAATTAGAAATTATAAAGAATGTATATTTGTATTAAGCAAGATTTACATTTCTTCTCATCGTCTATTCTTATTTTAAACGAAAATTTTATATTAATTTTTAGAAACCAATATTACCGATCAAATTTGCAACATATGATGAAACACTGTTTCATGATGACATGATAAGAAAAAAACTATTAACTTCACCATTGACAAAAATTTCAATTTCAAGCCTACTGTTAGTAGGATTATTATTCCTAGTAAGCAATAACTTCCCAACAGCAGATGCATCTGAGACATATTCATACCTAAAACAATGGGGCTCTTATGGTGAAAACGATAGTCAGTTTAGTACAGTAGGAGACATAACAATGGATTCTGCTGGGAACGTATATGTTTGCGATGTAAACAATAACCGAATTCAAAAATTTACGTCCGATGGAATATTTATCACAAAGTGGGGCTCTTTTGGAAAAGCTAATGGGCAATTCAATATTCCAACAGGCATTGCAACTGATGCTTCAGGTAATGTGTACGTAACTGATCAAATGAATAATAGAATTGAAAAATTTGACAGTAAGGGGAAATTCCTCTTCGAATTTGATGTTAATCCAATGTTTCCCGACCATGTATCTGTTGATCGTTTTGGTAGCATATATGTTTCAGGTTCAAGTCAGCATCTGATCATAAAATTTGGTCCGGACGGTCAATTTATTACAAAGTGGGGATATTTGGGAAAATCCGATGGGCAAGTAGATACACCTAGAGGCATAGCTATAGATTCTCTAGGTAATGTATATGTGGTGGACCAAGGAAACAATCGCATTCAAAAATTTTCAAATGATGGTCAGTTCATAACAAAGTGGGGAACAGAAGGAAATGCCGACGGTCAGTTTAGCAATCCAATCGCCATAGCAATCGATTCAAAAGATAATGTGTATGTAACTGATTTAGGCAATGACAGAATTGAAAAGTTTACCTCTGATGGAGAATTTATCACAAAGTGGGGTCATTGGGGAGAAACTGACGGGAATTTTGTTTTTCCAAGTGGCATTACCATAGGCCCGTCAGGAAATGTCTATGTAGTTGATCAGTCATCTCGACAAAATATTCAAGTATTTTCAAACCAAAATTCAACTACAGTTATTGATGAAAAGAAATCTATTCCCGAATTTAGTTCAACTGTGTATATTGTGATCATCACAGGTATTTTTGGTACAATTTTAATTCAGAAAAAATTCTTTTGAAAGTTTTTTCTTAAAGTACAATAACTATTTTGTAGAATTTGTTAAAACAGATAAAGCAATGAGTACAAATTAGATTCTACACGCTTTTTGTCAAATTTTACGCACAAAATGTCCCGGATATACTGACTATAAACAAGAGATATCTACAAAACTCCTTTTCCTCATTTTTAAATTTTTCACATCAAACGGTAATCGAAGATAGTTTCTCTACATCCTTTGGAAGTAATATAGTAAATGTTGTAGGATTATTTTTTACACGAATAATACCATGGTGTTGTTCAATTATGTTCTTACAGCTGGGAAGGCCTAATCCAGTTCCATGATCTTTTGTGGTAAATAATGGCTCAAAGATCTTAGGCAATACTTCATCAGGTATTGGAGGTCCTGAATTTTGGACATCGATTTGAATAATGTCGTCTTTTTTCATACACAATATATGAATTTCCCCAGAATTGTTTTCTCCAATAGACTGTATTGCGTTTGTTATCAAATTATAAAAAACAACTTGTAATTTTGTACCGTCACACTTTAATGAAAAGTCGTGTTCTGGAATTACTAATTTTATACCATCTGGAATTTTAATCCCCTCAAGTGATGCCTGAATAATTTCAGATATCGAATATTTTTCCAAGATTAGAGATTGCGTTCTAGCATAATTCAAGACATCACTAATTAACATATTCATGCGAATTACAGAACGATCCATTTTTGCAAAGTTCTCAAAAATGTCTGCATTAAGTTTGTCTTTGTATTTTATGCTCATCATGTCTACTGAATTTTTAATTATAGATAGGGGATTTCTCAAATCATGGCTTAGTTGTGATGCAAACTCTCCTAAAATTTGAAATTTTTCTTCTTTAAGATCTTTTGCGGTTTTGATTTGCTTTACACTGGTGATAAATTCACATTTTAGACCAAATGATTCGTGATGTTTCCATACTGATTCCTCGTCAGGTGCATCCAAGACGCAGTATAATTTGTCTTCACTTTCATTGTAAAAAACTTCTAGATGAGTAATTCCAAAATTATCCTTTGGAGAATTGACTATCTTTTCTAAATCCGTAGGCGATATGCCCCTCATGTTGTGTCCATCGATAAAAATTGGCAATATATTAGAAAACGATCTTACACAATTTTATCGTTATGGTACAAATATTGAATATTCTTGAGATCCTTACACCATTTCAGTCACAATCTTGAATGTATCCTGAATAATTCTTGGAAATAAAGATATTATTGTAGGATCTACGAATCAAGAACAAAGTTACTTTACTTTTTTAAATTGCTGTCCCGTACATCCTCTATTGGTTCTGACTTGCCCAGACTGTGATAATATACTGATAGAGTTTGATCTTGGAACTGATATTTATCACTGCACTAATCCTAATTGCAAATTTCAATTTTTTGATAGGAATACTGGAAAGAAACAGAGAAAGAATATGGAAGAATCTAAGAATAAAGAGAATACTCCTATTGGTGACGAAAAGATATGAGTCTGAAAGCGTTCGGATCCTTACAGATCTGATCCAAAGACTCGATCTTGTGAGATCCGATCAAACTCGAGTTTGAATCCTTCATGGATTCTCGTATATATTGTCAATACTCGAACCTGATAAGATTCACTTATCTTGTCATTACAATATAGTAAATACAATGACAAATAATTTTCAACTTGGGTTTTCAACACTAGATGACGAAATTAATCTTGAGAGTTTACCAGTAAGTGGAACTATTCCGCCCTGGCTTTCAGGTACCTTGATCAGAAATGGACCCGCCAAATTTGAAGTTGGAAAAGAAAAATTTAGACACTGGTTTGATGGATTGGCTATGCTACACAAATTTTCTTTTAAGGAAGGTACTGTTGCTTATGCAAACAGGTTTCTAGAAAGCAATGCATACAAATCTTCGGTGGAGACAAACAAAATAGGATACAAGGAATTTGCCACAGATCCGTGTCGTTCAATATTCAAGCGTGTGACTTCCATGTTTTCCGCCCAATTTACCGATAATGCCAATGTAAACATAACAAAGATGGCCTCTCGCTTTGTAGCAATGACTGAAACACCACTTCCAGTGGAGTTCGATTCGGAAACTCTTAGGACTATAGGGATTTTCTCCTATGATGACAAAATTGACTCTAGTATCACTACTGCACATCCACATCATGATTTTATTCGAAATGAAGGAGTCAACTACACCACAAAAATTTCACGTACTAGTAGTTACAATATTTACAAAATTGCGGATGGGATAGGTCATAGAAACTTGATAAGTTCCATTCCTGTTGAAGAGCCATCATATATGCATAGTTTTGGTATGACAGAAAATTATGTCGTGCTAGTTGAATTTCCCTTAATGGTAAAACCTCTTGACTTGTTACTTGCTGGCAAGCCATTCATAGAAAATTTCTCTTGGAGATCTGACAAAGAAACACGATTCACAATAATAAATAGACAAAATGGTGATCTTGTTGGAACATACACAAGTGATCCTTTCTTTGCTTTTCACCATGTTAATTCATTTGAAAAAGAAGGCGAGATAATTGTCGACATTGTGGCATATTCTGATTCATCAATAATCAATGCACTATACTTAGATGTCTTGAGAGGTGAAAGACCGGGCACAATTCCAGTGAGTCAGATTAGACGATATCACATACCGCTTCAAGGAGGGGTTGTAAAATATGATGTCCTTTCTGACGAATCACTTGAACTACCACGAATAAACTACAAACAATACAATACTAAGAACTATCATTTTGTGTATGGGATATCAACATATGGAGTTAACAATTTTGCCAATCAATTAATCAAAGTAGATGTATCACAAAGAACATCTAAAATATGGTTTGAGAAAGATTGTTATCCAGGAGAACCAGTCTTTGTCAACTCACCAACCTCAACAAAGGAAGATGGCGGTATAATCGTCTCAGTGGTACTGAACGCATTAAATTCCAAATCATTTTTGCTGATATTGGACGCAATAACTTTTAAAGAAATAGCTAGAGCAGAAGTACCTCATCATATTCCATTTGGATTTCATGGTCAATATTTCGAGTAGATTAATCACAAGAAGATATCATTTTGGAATAATTTTAGTTCCGCTTTAATCCACATTGTGAGTTTGGATCTCATTTTAGAGATTCAAAATTTACCAATGATTCGTATTTCTAGGAACACTCATACCATCGGTATTGGTAGTGCGTATTGTTCAACTTGTAGGCTCGTTAGTATTTTTGGAAATTACACGACAGTAGTAAAATTGATTCAAATCTAAACAGTTCCAAACCTACAGGTCTCAACATCCAATTTTCTGAAGACAATTTTCAATTCTTGCCCCTTTATCGAGTTGGAACTTTAAAAAGGACCGTATTGTAGCAAGCCCGGGGGTTCTCTTGCTGACAGTCAGTACGAGTCCGGGACATTTTGTGAGTAAAATTTGACAGAAAATGTGCAGTAAGCTAATCGGAGTAGCTACAAAACTCCTTTCCTTAATTTTTTATTTTAATTATCATTATGGAAGCCAGACTTTCTTATCTGCGTCTTTTTCTATGGTATTGGGTGTTGCAATATTAAATTCCTTAATCAATTTCATCATATTTTTACATCCATCACAAGCGGTATGGTCGTGATCTTCTGTGATCGGTTCATGTTCAGAACCTTCCTTATAGATCTGGAGAATTATTTTATCACCTACGTTGAATCTGTCGATATAGTTTTTTTTCAAAATTCCAAGAAAATATAATCTATTTTTCTCTGACTTTTTCATTCTGGCACTTTTATCGTCTGCAGTTTTTCCAAAAATATCGATGAGATTGAGAATGCAGGTTCTAGCAGTATATAGTTTTCCCAATTCTTTAAGAGATAATTCCAATTCATCAAGAGCAGAGGTAAACCGTCTACTAATCATGAAGAAAAACAATGCAGTTGTTAGAGATCCGATTAAAGCGACTAGCCAAACTGAGGCATTAGGAGTAGGGCACGAAGGATCTGCAAGGTTAGATCCACAATACAATGTTGGGAGAATAAAAGATAATCCAGATATGATTGCAACAAATACTATAAGCCAAATTACAATATTATAGACTTTAGAGGATTGCCCGACTAATCGCTTAAGAGTTATTTTGATAGGGTTATCAATCAGAATGAAAAATAATGCTGCTGTTAGAGATCCTATGACTGCGCCAAGCCAAATTTGGGCATTAGTGGTTGGACATAAAGGATCAGTGAGATTAAATCTGCAATCTGACGCCGAGAGGAAGATAGACAATATAACAACACCGCCTACAATGCATAAAGTTCTAGGTATGTCTCTAATAAGATCGTCACTAATTTTTTTCAAATCTTTCTTATTAATCCGGAATTTAGGTCAAATAAAAAACTTATCGTCATTTTTAATTGTACGGTACATGTTACACATAAACTATTTGGATCATTTTTAAATAATCAAGTACCGGACGTGTTTAGAATATCTGCAAAATCCTGTATAGATAGAGGATCAACCAAGTTGACACAAAGAGTCTGCTGGTAGTCTTCTAATTAATGCCAATATTTTTAACAGTTATTGTAAACAAAAAATTTCGGCACAAATATTGAATCAAAGAAATTAAGATATCCAATACTAGAAAATTGAAAAGTGTTATTAAATACAGATTTCATGTTTTTCAGATAATGGAATTAGTGCACAATTTCATTTAAATCCCATACCCTGATTTCTGTCACACGGAATGTTTTGAACCAACTAACTAGTATGAGTCCTGTGAGACCCGATCATAATTTAGAGTTGCCATTTTTGGAAAACATTAATTCTAAATTACAATTGATCGCTAACAATCCAATTTATTGACATGTGTTGTATACCAATAATTTATCCATACGTACCGGACAAGTATTATACTTGCCAAGAAGAGGATACGAAACAATATCAGAAAATCACAAGGCTTTACAATTTGAAAAAATGTACAAGTCCGCCAGTAAGTTTCTAGATCCTTTAGGCATAATGCCAGACAAGGCAAGTCTAGATTACGGACAAGTTTTGAAATTACATCTTGAATTACAAAATACAGGCAATATATTTAGAGATGCTATTCAGAAATTGATTCTGCAAAAAGAGGTGGCAAAATCTTTGCTACAAAACATGGCAAATTAAATTCCGATTCATCATTTTATGTCCTCTCAAACTTGAGAATTGTAGCCATACCTTAAATCGCTCAAATTCCATGTTTTAGTAATGACGATCTCAAAGATGTGGACGGCATTAATTTTATCGGCAGTTTTGATGACTGCCAGTTTGGGACTTGCCATTCCTCAATCTAGTGCTTTGACACAGAGGGACTTTAGTTATGGAAGCGGTCAGCATCTTACTGCATCAACTGGAAATACCAAGGTTTGCGGGGATCATCTCTGTGCACCCGGAGAATGGAAAAGAACGCATGATCCGCCTCAAAAACAACCACCTAACAACATCACACCTACATCTCTGAAAAGTTTCATACCTCCCAAGCCCTTACCAATTAAAAAAATAAAGCCCCTTGCTTCAGTACTATAAGATATCAGTTTTTTCTAACTTTCCATAAATTTGAAAAAATTGTCCATCGTCCCTTTTTTTGTAGGTATAGTTATTTTTTGAGAATTTTTGGTAATATGATGATGAATGTGGTACCTTTTCCAATATGAGTTTCAACATCTATTGTGCCTCCATGTCTTTCCACAATGCTTTTACAACTAACCAGTCCAAGTCCTGTTCCAACCTGTCTTGTTGTAAATAAAGGATCAAATATCTTGGGAAGCAAAGATTTTGGAATTCCAGGTCCAGTATCCTCTACTTCTACTTTGACTTTCTCACCTTGTTCTGCGGTTCTGATACGAATACTACCTATACCATCCATGACCTGTATGGCATTTAGTATCAAGTTTGAAAACACAATTTCTAATTTTTGACCATCACACACAATCATGATGTCTTTTTCTGGTAAATTGATCATTATGTCTCCCAGATTTATCTTTGACAGGGTGTTGTTTAGAATTTCATTCAGAGAATGGTTTTCCAACTGCAATGTTTTTGGAGACACATAGTCTAACACTTCATCTACTTGGTGCACTATCCTTGCTGTTGCTCTTTCTATTCTGTTTAGGTGCTCAATAGTCTGCTTGTCTAGAAGATCCTTTTTCATTTTCATCATCTCGACAGAATTTTTTATTAGAGATATTGGATTTCTAAAATCATGAGATATTCGTGATGAGAGATCACTTATGGCAGAAAGGCGTTCTTTTTTGTGCTCTTCAGCTTCCTTTCGTGCGTTGTATAATTCGGTGATATCTCTAATCGTAGTGTTACTTCCAATTATCTTGCCGTCTTTATCATATAGGTTGGTGGCACTAAGAAGAGTGGGAAATGCAGACCCATCCTTCCTTTTCATCCATATTTCTCTTGAAACGACATGCCCGGTATCTCTCCATGTTTGAAATGAACTGTGCAGATCAATTATACTATTTTCTGCCACATATTCGAATATGGAATGCCCCATGACTTCTTCTTTTGTATACCCAAGGCTAGTTGCATAAGTCTGGTTGCACTCGATAATTTTTCCTGAAATATCTATTGTCCTATACAGATCTGGTGAATTGTCATAGAGACATCGATACTTTTGCTCTGCTTTCTCATAGCGTTCAATGAGAATGTCTAAATCTTTTTCATAGCTAGGCAGTAGTTTCTCCTCTCCCAACTTTTTTTCATTTTTATCTACTAAATCCAGACTGTTATACCCTAGATTAGAAAAATATAAGATTAAAGCCCGAAATTAATTAACAAATTCTTATCTATATTGTCATCATCACGGTCTTTCAAATCTTTAAACTCGACTCCTATGAGACTTGGTTAAACCATATCTGTCATTCTAAAGTGGCGGAGCGGTTGCAATACCACCACATTTAGGACAAAGTCTGGATATGAATGGCTCTCCAAGCTTCATAGTTACTTCAAACTGATTTTTGCAGTTACCACATGTATACGGGACTTGAATTGTCGTCATACTCTATAGAAAATTTTACTTTTATCAGTATAAGAATTAGAAAGTGTGTTATCAACATTGGAATTCACCAATGTATCTACAAAACTCCTTTCCTTAATTTTTTATTTTAGAAGGTTCTATTTCCTTTTCAAAATATTTTAGTCTAGTACAGTTGGTTGTAGATTCTCTTGTCAATTTCAGAGTCTGACTAAAGTTTTAATGTCAAGATACTTCTGTTTGGAGTAAATTATGAAACAGGGAGCAAAAGGTGAATTTCTGCACCTTTGTTTTTACCCTTTGACTCTGCCCATATCTTTCCACCATGCGCCTCAACTATTCCTTTGCACACGGAAAGGCCAAGTCCAGACCCTCTATGTTCTCTTGTTGATTTGGTATCAATCTGATAAAATTTTACAAAAATCTTTTCAAGATTGTCCTCAGATATTCCAATTCCGTTATCTTGTATTACTATTTTTGCGTAGATGTCATAAGGATACGATTTGATGTGAATGTGCCCATTCTGTTTTGGACAAAAATCTAGAGCATTTGAAATTAGATTTGATATGACTTGGGTAATTCGTGTTTTATCACACAAACAATTCATCGGTTTCAGATCTGTTGTGATTGTAATATCATTGAGATCCAGTTTGGGATTCATTTGGGTTATGGTTTCATTGATTATTTCAGAAAGATTGTAAACTTGTTTACTAAGATGTAACTGACCAAGTTCTATTTTCTGTGAATCCAAAATATCTGAAATGAGCTCCAAAAGCATGTCTGTACTTGACCTTACAACTAACAGTCTTTCCTTTTGTTTTTCATTTAGTGGACCGAGATACTCTGAAAGCATGATATCTGAAAAACCTCTGATTGGCACTAGTGGCGTCTTTAATTCATGAGTTATCATGGCTAAAAATTCGTCTTTTACCAAACTTAATTTCTTGAGATCTTTAAGCTGTTGCTCTATCTGTTTTTCTCTTGCCTCAATCTTTGCCCTAGCTAGATATATTTGTGTAAGGTCAGTCAATACTGCAGTCCTTCCTGTCACCTTGCCATCTCCACCGTATAGACTAGTTCCGTTCAAAAGTGTCGGAAATATTGTCCCATCTTTTCTTTTCATCCAAATCTCATTGCTTGAAATCATCTGAGTTTTTTTCCATTGTATTAGTTCGTTTTTGAGTGATTCGATACTTTTTTCTGCAGTATGATCAAAAATGGACTTGCCAATTACTTCTTCTTTTGTATATCCAAGATGCTTTGCATATGCTTGATTGCAGTCAGCAATTATTCCATCTATTGTAACTGAACGGAGTAGTGCGGGCGTATTTTCATATAAATCTCTATATCGTTGTTCAGTCATTATGCGAACCAAATTGGATCTTTTAAGTTCTTCATACTGATTTTTTATGCGAATTTTACTTGCTTCAATTTTTTTTCTTGAATTATAAATTTCTGTTATGTCAGTAATTACAGTGTTACTTCCAATTAACATGTCATTTTTATCATATATGTTGGTTGCACTTAACAACACAGGAAATATTGTTCTGTCTTTTCTTTTAAACCAAATTTCTCTGTTTGTTATGGTTCCAGTCTTTTTCCATGTGTGAAACGATTTTCGCATGGCATTAAGGCTTTTTTCTGCAGTATGATCAAATATGATCTTACCAATTACTTCTTCTTTTGTATATCCAAGATGCTTTGCATATGCTTGATTGCAGTTTATAATGGTCCCATCTTTATTGATGGTTCTTTGCAACAATGGAGAACCCTCATATAATTTTCTAAAATCTAATTCTTCTACAGATGTAAAGTGGTTTTTTGTGTTTTTATTTCCATCTACTTGCATTCTTGTCTCCATATTGTCCATTAAATCCATTTTTTACCAGCAAATTTGTAATTAATATTAACAGAGATTTTACATTAAAAGGTACCGGACAAATAGTTTATTGAAAAGATTAGACTACTAGTTGAAACTGTAAAAATTGGTGACAGAAGGCTGGCAGTATGTCGCAACCCTGCCAAATGACAAAATTTTGGTCAAAAACAGTCGGGGCTCGTAGTCACAGGTAATACGGGCCCGGGGGGGATTTCGGGTACCATCGCGGTCGTTATTTTGGGCCCACCTTGTGCCTAGATTTCATCAAATTAATTCATAGACAAATAGTAAAAAGAGAAAGGCAGTGTGCGAGTCAGATAAAATATGAGGGTTTTAGAATCTACTTGTGTACTGTTTGTGTAAGAGCAGTACTTGTACTTGATACAAAGTTGGAGCTGCCAGAATACTGTGCAATGACACTATGAAGTCCTACTGATAGTGACGATATTGTATAAGTGGCTTTACCAGTGGATGATATTATAACAGGAGACTGGGCTGTACCGTCAATCGTAAATTGTACCGTGCCAGTCGGCACTCCGATAGCAGGTGAGACTGATTTTATCTTTGCTGTAAATGTTACCAAGTGACCTACTTTTGACGGGTTTGCACTTGATGTTAGAGTGGTAGCGGTACTAGCTTGGTTTACTGTTTGTGTAAGTGTATCACTTGAACTTGATACAAGTTTCGAGTTACCAGAATATTTTGCAGTTACACTATGAGATCCTGCAGATAATGTTGACAAGTGAAGGATGGCATGACCTCCAGAGAGAGACACTGTAAACGTGTTGCTATCAACTGTAAATTGTACAATACCTGTTGGTGTAATAGTAGATGGTGCAACTGATGAAACGGTGCTTGTAAATGTCACATGTTGGCCATATGCCGATGGGTTTGCACTTGATGTTAGAGTGGTAGCGGTACTAGCTTGGTTTACTGTTTGTGTAAGTGTATCACTTGAACTTGATACAAAGTGGGAGTTCCCAGCATACTGTGCAATGACACTATGAGTTCCTACTGATAATGTATGCAGTGTAATACTAGCTGTTCCAGTTGCATCAAGTGTAGCATGGTGATTTATCCCATCAATTACAAATCGTACAGAGCCATTTGGTGTGCCAGCACCAGGAGATGAAGTAACTTTAGCTGTAAATGTTACTGGCTGACTAAAGACTGATGGATTTGCACTAGAGGTTAGAGTTGTACTAGAAGACTTGAGTGCACCTGATACTGTAAATGTTGCAGAGGCAGAGTCACCTAATGCATCTTTTGCTTGAACAGCATTTGCACCAGATATTGATGTGGGTACTGTAAATGTTGCAGAGAACATACCTGAAACATCTGAGGTTATACTAGACGGCGTTGTGGCAAGTGTTGCTCCGTTATATGTAATTGAGATTGGAGATGAGGGGGCAAAGGTAGAGCCTGAAATTGTCACTGTACCTCCAACAATACCACTTGTTGGAAATAGTGTAATAGATGAAGTTAGAGAATTCACTATCTGTGCAAGAGGTGTTGCAGTGTTGTCACTTGGACCAAAGTTAGAGTCACCAGAATACGTTGCAGTTATAGGATTTGATCCTATTGGCAGCGAAGATGTAGAGTATGTTGCAGTTCCTGCTGGAGTGAGAGTAACTGGAGCGCCCATATCTTCACCGTTTACACTAAATTGTACAGTTCCGGTTGGCATTCCTGCTGCTGGAGAGACTGGACTGACCTGAGCTGTAAATGTAACTGACTGTCCTGCTTGTGATGGGTTTAACGATGGTGTTACTTGAGTTGTAGTAGTACCTAGTGTTATTGACTGTGCAAGTGGGGATGCGGTGTTATCACTTGGACCAAAGTTTGCATCACCTGGATAAGATGCAGTAATTGAATGAGTTGCTACTGATAATGATGATGTTGAATATGTTGCAACACTGCCTGATGTGATTCCAGTACCAATTGAAGTTCCATCAGCAGAGAATGTTATTGTCTCTCCATCAGGAACAGCTGGGCTCATAGTTGCAGAAAATGTTACCGACTGACCAAATGCGGATGGGTTTTGTGATGATGCAAGTAAGACAGATGTGGGTTGTAGTACATTAACTGAAAAGAATGTAGGTGTTAAGACTACTGAGACAGAGTTGGACATGTCATTTGAGACATAGAGAGTGTCAGTCAGTGGATCAAAATCCATACCGTGAGGATGAGGTTGTGATGAATGAATTGTTGCAATAACGGTATTGTAAGTGGCTCTGGATGAGTTACCATCAATTACTGAAATGCTGTCAGAGCCAACATTTGTTACATAGACATTGGCATTCACAGGATCAAACACATCGCGGTTTGGGGTTGTCCCAACGGGGATTGTTGCAATAACGGTATTGTAAGCAACACTTGAAGGATTTCCGTCTATTACGGAGACATTGTTAGATGTAACTACATAGATAGTATCACTTTGGGAATCAAATTCAACATGGTTTGAACCAAAGCCTACCGGGATTGTTGCAATAACGGTATTGTAAGCAACACTTGAAGGATTTCCGTCTATTACGGAGACATTGTTAGAGCCACCATTAGATACATAGATGTCTTTGTTTGCATGATTTACTGCAATATTATTTCCTCCGACTGGAATTGTTGCAATGACGGTGTTATAGGTGCCACTTGACGGATTACCATCAATCACTGAAATTTGATTAGAGGCACCTTGAGTCACATAGACATTATTATTTTCAGAATCAAATCCAATGTTATTTGAATTGGAACCTGTCGGTACATTGCCAATTATTGTATTGTAAGAACTACTAGATGGATTTCCATCAACAACTAGAACTGTATTTGCTGTCTGGTTGTTGACATAGATGTATTTGTTTAGCGGGTCAAATGCCAATGAGTTTGCACCTACACTTAATGGAATTGTAGCAATGACGGAATTGTATGTGCCATTTGATGGGTTTCCATCAATCACTGAAATATTATTTGTAGAGACAACATACATGTCACCATTTGCAGAATTGAATATTACACCTTTAGGGTTGATGCCTACAGGTATTGGATTTCCTACTATGGCATTTGTATTATAGCTAACACCAACATTGCCAACATTGTCTACTGCTTTAGCAAATATTGTATGTATGCCATTTGCAAGACCATGTTTTGTAAATGACCAGGATGTTGTCCCATTAGCTAATGAAAACGCACTACCATCAATTGAGACTTTAACATTTACAATACCAGAACCAGAATCAGATGAAGTGCCTGTTATGGCAATATCAGAGGAAGTAATTATTGTAGCATTAACTGGAGATGCAATTGTTACAACTGGCGGGGTAGAATCTCGTTTTATTGTAACAGAGTTGGAACTGGTTCCACCAGCGCTTGTTGCAGTACATGTCAGTGTTGTACCAGCAGTGTCGGTGTTGATTATACTAGTTGTACATCCAGTTGATGAAGAGATTGTAGATTCTGGATCAGTTACTGACCAAGATACTGTAACATCACTTGTATACCATCCATTATTTCCAAGAGTTCCGGTAATTGTTGGAACGATTACCGGTGGAGTTGTATCAATAACACAAGATACATTGTTAAGAGGATTTCCACTTGGTAGATTGCCAGAATATGTTGCACCGCAGTTTTCATTTATGATTCCAGAATTTGCAATACCAGTACCACCAGTGTTTGATACTGTTATTGTTCCAGAGTTTGTAATTGTACTAGTCGGAGTCTGGTTATCTAAACCAATCCCAGATGCATTTGATATTGTAATTATTCCAGAGTTTGTAATCATGGCACCAGCATAGTTGTCTATACCATGCACGCCAGGATCACCAGAACTTGTAATAGTAATTGTGCCATAGTTGTTAAATGGACCGTAGTTAGATATTGCATTACCATATCCAGTGTTTGATATGTTAATGATTCCATAGTTGTTAACTGTACCCCAATTCTGAAAACCAGTATTGGAACCTGGGTCTGAGACTTGGATTGTACCATGATTTGTTAATGTTCCATAGTTATAATATTGATTAAAATCCGGATTCAAAATGGCAAGACTGGTCCCAGATGGAATTACAAGTTCATCAGATGCCTGAGTAAGATAAACTCCTGGCGGACCGCCATAAGGAGGTCCATTAATTGTACAAGTATTGGTCGAACTATCCCAAGAACCAAGAATTGTAGGACAGGAAGTTTCGTCTAATGTTATTGTTGCAGGTAAAACAACAACTGCACTATGAGACCCCACACCATATGGTAAAGTTCCACCGGATGTTGTTGACCAAGAGTTTGTGGATGGATCATAAACTTGAACAGTATTCAAAAATGTAAATGAATTGTAGACAAATCCTCCAACTTGGTAGATCTTTCCGTTAAATGCAACAGTAGAACCAGAATGTGATGCAATTGGTAATGTTCCAACATCTGTTGTAGACCAAGTATTGGTTGCAATGTTATAAACTTGAACTGTGTTTAAATCATGGCTACCATCCCATCCTCCCATCACATAGATCTTACCGTTGTATTCTGCTGCTGACACGTATGACATTGCAACTGGCAAATTTCCAGCATCTGTTGTAGACCAAGTATTGGTTGCAATGTCATAAACTTGAACTGTATTTACGATTGGACCAAATCCATTACTGGTGCCACCCATTACGTAGATTTTTCCTCCATATTCTGCTGTAGCAGATATTGCAACGGCTATTGGCAATGGTGCAGCAGCTGTTGTAGACCAAGTATTGGTGGCAGTGTCATAAACTTGAATAGTATTGAAATTTGCCCCACCAGAATTACCCCCCATAACATAGATTTTTCCACCATATTCTGCTGCTGTAGAATATGCTACAGGGTATGGCAATGTTCCAGCTGCTGTTGTAGACCAAGTATTGGTTGATACATCGTATACTTGAACAGCATTAGTGTAACCTCCACCCGAAAGAAAACCACCCATCACGTAGATTTTTCCGTTATAAGCAATCGATGGTGCATAATCCACTCCTATTGGTAGAGTCCCAGCAGTCGTTGCAGACCATGATGTACCATCAAACACCTGAACTAAATTTGTATTATCGGTTGTAGAGGAACGTCCTCCGGTTACAAAAATAGAATTTCCAATTGGATTTGCGGCATAAGCCTCTGTACATATCATTGCAAATAATACGGTAGATATAGTTGCAAGTAGAGTAATAAGAAAAAGTTTTTTCATATACCTGAGTTGCTGGATTGCAAATTAGTATAAAAAAGATAAAGATGATTATCAGTGTTGGATGACCAACATCTGATTATCAGTATCATAATCAGCATCATGACTAGTATTATTTTACGCATTAAAGTAAGATATGCGTATTAGACCCACATACTAACATGAAATAATCTCAGACCCGAATTGCAACTACATCGGGGGGATTCAGGTACCAACGTGGGCTTATTTTAGGCCCACTTTTAGAGAAAATTCAAATTCTTTCAAGTCTGAATTGTAAATTATTATCTTAAAATAAAAAAAGTTAGGATACAATTATAGTTCCACGCATATGTGTGTGGACGCTACAAATGTATTCATAAGTTCCAGGCGTGTCAAACTTGAAGGAAAACGTATTTTTCTTGACACTGAGCAGCCCGCTATCAAATGTACCGTCCGGATCAGTTGTTCCAGGTTTTACTGATGTGACTGTATGACCCGTGGCATCAGTGTTCACAAAGGTTACTGTTGTACCAGCTTTTACATTAAGCACATTAGGAACAAAGAATGGCGACTCTAGACCTAATATGTTAACGGTATTAGGGGATTGTTCTTGTGCTGTGTTTGATGCACCATTTGTATCAGATACAAATACATCAAATTGTGTAGTTGCATAACCCCAATCATAATTCGAAAGTGTGCTTGGGCTCATGTTTATCGATACAGTATATTTGCCTGCAGCTGGAAATGTAGGACTCCATGTCATTACTCCTGTATGTCCGTGTATTGCTCCATGAATTGTAGGTTCACCTTTTAGTGCAGCTGACTTGGATATAGTATAATTCGATATTTGTGCAGTTAATTGCAGATCAGGATGCGTTATCATGGAATTATCACTGGCTTTGGTCAGCGTGATGACAAAGGTGGATGGACTTCCTGTTACAACATTTGCTCTTGATTGCAGTTCCACATTTACCGAAGTTCCGTTATTTTCACCAGAGATTGTATGCGTAATATCTATTGGTGCAGTTTGTACATTAGAACTTCCAGAAGTGCTTTCAATAGATGGCGCACTATTTTGTGCCTCTACGTATACAGGAAATTCAAATGTCCTTGCTCCAAAATTATTTAGCGGATCTGTTTTGAATCCCTTAAGCGAACCAGAAAGCATTGTATGTGTTCGTCCTTTTGGCGTAGGTTCCAATCCCATCATAGCAGTTCCAATTGATGAAGTAGTTACAGAAACAGTATTGTTTCCTGCAACTGGAAAAGCAACTCCAAAATTCATTATGCCCACATGTGAATGAGCTGTTGTGGTTTTGTAAAAGACATTTCCTTGTGGATCTTTTACTGCAATTGCCCAATCAACATGGCTTAGTCGTACATTAGATGTGGCATCAGTGATGTTCATCTTTATAGAAGCCAATCCATATTGGTAAATCTCTGGCTGAGCTGCAAATTTCAGGGTAATCCCATCAGAAGTGGTAGACACAGGTACATTTTCTTGCATATCATTCATTGATTCCTGACCTGGTATCGACTGTGTGTTTTGCGTATTAGTTGTGGTAGTGTACGTAGGTGTGTTATCTGATGCCATGCCATGATTCGTAGAACTTGATATCTGTCCAGATGACTGGAATAAAATCACGGCTACGGCTATTGGAATAATGGCAAAAAGTGCTAACCATTGTTTTTTCAAATTTGCATTCCTCCATAGTGTTTGATTTGTTGAGACATGTTTTGCTGTGTATAATCAAATTCTCATTATAAGAGAAAACACGAATTCCTTTTTTGAATCCCAAGTTTGGAATTGTCTAGAAAAAAATTATTCTAATGAAAAAAACTTTTCAGTCACCTTGTCTACAATGTCAAAACTTTCTTCTGCTTCTACAACCGTACTACCCATGTCATAGTGTACTGATATTGATTTGAAGACACTACGAAACAGGCTAAATTTTTTTCCATCTGGAGTAATCTCAATTTTATCTACAACAAGAAGATTTTCCGCAAGAAGCCATTTTATCTTCCTATAGGCAGTAGTATGTGGAATATCACATTCTCGTATTATATCAGTGACAGACTTTAACTGGAACAAGGCACAGTCCAATATCTTCATTATTTCCTTGTCAGCTAATGCTACAAGTATGGCCTGTTTAGCTCTTTCATTTTTTATAATCATATTATCACTTAGATATCCTTGTCTTCTTCGATCATTGTCTTTCCTCGTTTTCTTGAAAAATACAGCCTTAGCCATAACATGATAGTAAGAAAGACCATGGAAGATGCATGAATTACAAGTCCTATTTCAGGCGATGGAATTATACCTACAATTCTTTTATTTTGTATTATTTCGCCCACTACCCATACTATAATAAAAACGGAAATTTGAAATTGGAATTTTCTAATATTTCTTGAACGAAACGCAAGATATCCAAATATGGCAAGAGAGCCAAGAAGTAGAGTAAGTGTGACATCACTCATGGAATAAACTAGATCGGTATTCTCCATCGGAATCACGCTTTAACTTCCTTTTTTATTTGAAGTTTTAGATACCACAATCCAAATCCAAGCAAGGCCAGTGCAGAGAGAGGATCCAAGACACCTTTAGCTACAACAACATTTCCAAGAGAGCCTACTAGATGATAAATTCCATGAATTGTAATAAATATTGCAAGTGCAAATGTCAATTTTTTCAAGTTTGGATTCTTTAGTTTTATTGTAAGATAGACTGGAACTGCAGCTGCAATAAAAACTGCAATTGCATTAAAAAAATGAAATTCATCTTGTAGCATTTTATCCAGTATCCTGGTTGTATGGTTTCAAGTGTTTTATAAAATAGTTCTCTGAACAAAAATGATTTTTACATATTCCAAGGGTGGATTCCAAAGATGGAATTTGTCTCTTATTTTATAATTATTCTAAAAAATTTGTATCAAATGACATAATGAGTAAACGAGACATTAAACCGATAGAATGTACTGATTGTGGTCACGTGTTGGTTGAACACTATCACTTGAAATCTTCTGGGTATGGATGTATTGGAAACAATGGACAGTGTAATTGTGCATCATTTCTTATAAAATGATATTCTCCACGATTAAACAATTGGTAGAAGCCAATTTGGAAATAATTTTAGTACCATGATAGTAGACGGGCCCGGGGGTTCTCTTGCTGACAGTCAGTGCGAGTCCGGGACATTTTGTGAGTAAAATTTGACAGAAAATGTGCAGTAATCTAATTTGGAGTAGCTACAAAACTCCTTTCCTTAATTTTTTATTTATCATGTTTGTCAATCAGGTCTTGATGTAATCTACTCTCATTTTCGGGATTGTAAAATAAAATGTCGCACCCTTGCCTATTTCACTTTCAAACCATATTTTACCTCCCAATGCTTCTGCGATTCCCTTGCAAATCACCAATCCCAACCCGGTTCCACCATGACTTCTTTTCAAAGACGTGTCTATTTGATAGAATTTCTTGAACAGGTTTTCTTGTTTTTCTTTTGGGATGCCACTTCCATTATCCTTTACATAAAAAACAACTTGATTATTCTCACCGTGAGCATTAATTTCTATCACACCATCACTTTTTGGTACAAAATCAACCGAATTTTTTATTAGATTTGCAAACACTTGACTCAACCTATCAGGATCGCT